>NZ_JAGSOG010000670.1 GCF_018139695.1 Actinospica durhamensis
CCGCCACCCCCGTCGTCGGCCGCCCCGCGCCGGGCCGCCACACGCCGCCGCACGCCGAAGCGGCCAGGCCCCCGCACCAGCGGTGACCCGGCCGCCCCGGCGCCGAGCTCTTACATCCTCGGCCCGCCGCTCAGTCCAGCACCTGCGCGATCTCCCAGGTGTTGCCCGCCGGGTCCGCGAACGCCGCCGTACGCCGCCCCCACGGCCGGTCGATCGGCCCGTTGAGCAGCGTCACGCCGTGTGCCTCGAGCTCGGCGCACACCGCGTCCGCGTCGTCGACCTCGATGGTCAGCAGCGCCCGCGACCCGCCGCGCTCGGCCACCGGCACCGGCTCGACCAGCATCGGCGCCTCGGAGACGTCCAGCAGATTGATGATCAGATTCGAGAGCTTGACCACCGCCGAGTTCTCGTCCTCCCAGATCACCGGGAGGCCGAAGACCTCCGTATAGAACTTCTTGGACGCCGGCACGTCCTCGACGAAGAAGGTGATGACGTCGAGCTTGCCGAGTGCCTTGATCATGGTGCTCCTCACTTGGGTGACTCCTCGCGACGGATCGCGCTCGTGGTCACGACGAACCGCCCCGCCCGCTCTGGACATCCCACCAGAACCGTTTGCCGCCCGGACTC
>NZ_JAGSOG010000671.1 GCF_018139695.1 Actinospica durhamensis
GGTGGGGCTCTCTCCTCGGCCGGTCACCGGAGGCGTATCAGGAACCTGGTGGAGGCGCAATCGGCGGGGGCTTTGGTCGAGGCGTGGGTGTCGCTGCGCCGTTTGCACCTCCACCAGAACCCTGATATGGGCTGCGCCTGCCCGACCGAGGAGAGAGCCCCACCCCTGGCTGGATCCCTGCGGAGGGTCCGTAGCCCGGTCCGGCGCGCCCGGCGCGGATCTCGACGCAGAATTTTGCATCACCTGATCTTGCATCACCCGTGGCTCGCGACCGTGATGCAGAATCTTGTATCACCCGTGTTGGACGGCCTTGTGATGCTGAATCTTGCGCTACCCGCCGTGGTTGCCCGCGTGTTGCTGTGATGCAGGGATCGCGAAGCAGGATTTTGCATCGCTGGCCCGATGGATGCTCGTGCCACGTCGACCTTCTTATCTCTTCCCTCATCTCTTCCAACGCGCGGCAACGCCCTCGAGTTCCCCACGTCGTCCCGAGCAAATATCTCAGCAATCTCTTAAGATCCAGGCCTATTCTAGGCCCCTTTTGTCGGACTCGCCCCGTAGAGTAGGTACATACGGGGATTGTTCTAGGGAGGGGTCATGGATCAGGT
>NZ_JAGSOG010000672.1 GCF_018139695.1 Actinospica durhamensis
TACAAGAGACAGGGCCACGGAGACGATGACGAGGATGAGGACGATCAAAGCGAGAGCGCTGTGAGCGCCGGTGACGGCGGCGGGGTGGGTGGGGTCGCGTGAAGAAGTTCACCATCCCGTGTCTGTTCGCCGGGGTGCAGGCGCCGTTCTCGATCTACGTGGGTGAGCCGGTGCTCGAGCCGGCGGATGCGCATCCGATCGAGCAGCAGGCGGCGTGGCTGCTGCGCGAGCGCGGCGGCGTGGTGCCGGAAGAGGTCATGGACTCGTTCATGAAGCTGCTGCAGATCGCGAAGGAGAACAACGTCAGCTTCGAGGAACTGTGCGTCTACGCGCTGGGGACGGCGTCGGGCGAGGCTTCTTCGTCGGGGGATGCGCCGGACTCGGGGGATGCGGCGAGTACCTGAGCGAGCAGTTCGTCGAGCGGGATGCCGGACCGGGCTGCGGCCTCGGCGGCGGTGGCCAGTGCGGTCATGACGTTGTCGGTGTAGCGCTGCTGGAACGTCTGGTAGTACGTGGACTGGTTGGTGGCGACGCTTCCCCACTGGGTGCGGGTCGGGTGCCGGGGCAGCACGAGTTCGACCGGTTCGCCGGGGTGGGCGGGGACG
>NZ_JAGSOG010000673.1 GCF_018139695.1 Actinospica durhamensis
GCTCTCTCCTCGGTCGGTCACCAAAGGCGTATCAGGAACCTGGTGCGGGTGCAATCGGCGGGGATTTTCTTCCTGGGGTGGGTTGCGCTGCGCCGTTTGCACCCGCACCAGAACCCTGATAAGGGCTGCGCCTGCCCGACCGAGGAGAGAGCCCCACCCCTGGCTGGATCCTTGCGGAAGGTCCGTGGCCCAGTCCGGCCCGCTCGATGCAGAATCGTGCATCCCCTGGGTTTGCATCTCCTGCGGGGCACGACCGTGATGCAGGCTCTAGTGTCGCCCGTGGCGGCCGAGGATGATGCCGCATCCTGCGTCACCGGCCCCGCCCGAAGCGGAGCGTCACACCGCCCGCGACTCGATGCGGAATGCGGCGTCGCCCGCCGGCCCGATGCAGGATCCTACGTCGCCGACCCAGCGGCCTCTCTGTTCTCTTCTATCCCTTCCAACGCGCGACGGCGCCCCGGAGTTCCCCTCGTCGCCCCGAGGAAATATCTCAGCAATCTCTTAAGATCCAGGCCCATCTGACGCACCCTTTGTCGGACTCACCCCATAGAATAGGTACATACGGGGATTGTTCTAGTTTCTGGGGAGGGGCCATGGATCAGGT
>NZ_JAGSOG010000674.1 GCF_018139695.1 Actinospica durhamensis
ACACGGCCTGCGCTGGTCCGACTGGAGACGACGCCACCAAGCACGCGCCCGCTGGCACCACTACCGAACCCGCCTCGCACTCATCGCGTGACACAGCGTCAGATCACGAACTACGACTGGAGTAATAAGCTGACCGGCGCGTCTCGGCCCGCATTCGTAGCACCCACGACAATCCGCAGACCTCTTGCAACAATCTGCGTCGATCGCACAAAATCGAAAGGCGCGTCGATATCAGATCCATCCACTACCAACCCACTCGCTTCAAGTCGAGCGCGGATCTCCTGGGCTAGCCCGATATTCGCAACATGAGCCTGCTCCACGACATCACGCATGCCTTCTGCGCCAACCAGGTCTGGATCGCCGAGATTGTAGTCACAGATGGAGGCCGCAAAACGCCACTTTCCCGCGACCCGTGAAACGTGAAGGACAACGGCGTTCGAACGCCATCGGACACAACTTGGAGGCGCAACTGAACCCACTCAGCTGATCTCAGCGACGCATAGCGGGCGGATCGGGCATTCATGGAGGTTGCGGACGGCGGCAGCATAGAGCGCGGAGCGCCTGATAGAAGGATTCTGACTAAGAAGATCTTCTGGCAGGACG
>NZ_JAGSOG010000675.1 GCF_018139695.1 Actinospica durhamensis
CGCGCGGCGCGGTACTGCAGGCCGCGGTGGAGTTGCAGGTCGCGGAAATGATCCGGGCCCGGCAGTTCGACGGCACCGAACTCGCACCCCAGGACGTGCGCACGACCGAGCAGATGAACGCCGAAGCGATCACGCGCATGGCACAGGTGTTCCTGGATGCCTCGGCCGAGCAGCGCGGGGCCCACTTCTCGCTGCCCGCGCTCGCGGTGACGATGCAGGATACCGCGCCGGTCGAGTTCGACATCCCGGCCGGCTGCGCCCGCACCGCGTTCGGAGCGCTCATCCCGGCGCGGCTGCTGCCCAAGCAGGGAGACCCGCGACGCCACACCCTCACCCTCGACGGACACACCGGAACATGGGACGGAGTGGCAGTGGACCGGGACCCGAGGGCAAGGCTGGCCTCGGCCGAACAGCGGGGCTTTCTTGCCTGGCGCGACCGGCACTGCCGCTACCCCGGCTGCGACCGCCCCATCACGTTCGCGCCGGGTGGCCCGGGGGATTCTCACCCCCGGGCTCCCACAGATCCGTACGTGACAGTCTCCCGTCATACGGCTCCTGTTGCTCTGATCGTCAGGCCCTGATTGCTGTCGTCCAAGCCCATTG
>NZ_JAGSOG010000676.1 GCF_018139695.1 Actinospica durhamensis
CGCCACCTGCCCACCCTCAGCAACCAGATCAGCGTCCTGGCGGAGCTCGCCGCGATCCAGCCCGCCGCGATCCGCGTCGCCGCGCAACGCCACCCCGACCTGCCCGAAAACCTCGCCGAAGCCACCGGCTCCGACAGCTGGCTGCTGCGCCAGCACGCCGCCCGGCTGCTGATCTTCCTCGGCTGCGGCGACGCGAGCGCCACCCGCGCGCTGCTCGAGACCGCACTCGACACCGACACCGTCCGCCAGGCCGTGCTCGCCGACGTCGTCTGGTTCGACGCCATCACCCCCGAAGGCTTCGAGCTGCTGCTGACCGCCGCCGAAGACCCCAGCCCGGCCCGCAGCTACCTCGCCGTCCAACTGCTCGCGGTCCTGCTCGACCACTCCACCCTGCACGACACCGAACACATGGCCGCGCTCGCCGCGATCCAGCGCGCCACCACCGCACCCGGCGCCGACCAGCCCCTGCTCGCCGAACACGACGGCGAGATCAGAAACGTCGGCACCGTCGCCGACGCCGGCCGCCGCATCCTGACCGAACTCGCCGCCGGCGGCCCACCCGTCGCCGAAGCCTTTGGCGCACCCCAGTTCCGCGT
>NZ_JAGSOG010000677.1 GCF_018139695.1 Actinospica durhamensis
CTAGAAGTCCGATGAAGATCTTCGTGGTCTGATGTGGCGGGTCGGCGTAGCCGGCCCGCCACTGGCCTGTTCATGCTGGTGTCGGCAGGTTCCAGCGTCCGTTGGTGCGGGTGAGGCCGAGGTTGATGAGGGTGCGTAGGTTCAGGGCGGCGGCGCGGGTGTGGATCCAGGTGTTGTTGGCGATGGTGCCGCGGTAGCGCAGGCGCCGGTTGCCGCCGGCCACCAGCCAGGCGACGGCTCGTTCGACCGGTGGGCGCCAGCGGCGGTAGGCGGCCTGCCAGTCGGGGTCGGTGGCCGCCATGTGGCGGGCGGCGGTCTGCTGGTCGTGGTGGGGGCGGATGGTCAGCACCCGTCCGCGTTTGGCCTTGGTGCAGCGCTCGCGTAGCTCGCATCCGGCGCACAGTTGCTCGAAGACGGCTCTGCGCTGCAGGTTGATTCCGCTGGGCGCTGTGAGGGGGACGGTGTGCCCGGCGGGGCAGGTGACCTGTCCGGCGGTGGTGTCGATGGCGAAGTCGTCGAGGCTGAACCCGCCCGCGACAGCGGTGGTGAGCGGGGCGGGTTTGAAAAACAGGCGGTGTTCGCGCGCGAGGAGCGCG
>NZ_JAGSOG010000678.1 GCF_018139695.1 Actinospica durhamensis
GGGTGGAGCTGGAGGAGCCCACCTGGATCGAGCCGCCGAACACATAGGTGAACAGCACCACGAACATGATCGGCTGGAGCAGCCCGAAGACGAGCATCTCGGGGATCCGGCTCATCCGGATCAGGTTCCTGTGGGCGACGACCAGGGAGTCCCGGACCGACCGGACGACGGGGTTGCCGGGCGGCGTGATCCGCACGGCGTCGGTGACGGCGCTCATGTCGCGGCCTCCTCGCTGTGGTGGTGTCCCTGTCCCTCGGCATCGCGCGCGGTGCGCCCGGCGTCGTCCGCGTCCCCGTCCCCCTCCGTGTCCGCGGCCTCCGCGACGTGTCCGGTGAGGGAGAGGAAGACGTCGTCGAGGGTCGGTCGGCGCAGACCGATGTCGTCGAGCTCGATGCCGTGGGCGTCGAGATCGCGGATGACCTCGGCCAGGAGCTTCGCCCCGCCGGAGACCGGCGTGGTGATCTTGCGCATGTGCTCCTCGACCGTGGTGTCGCCCTTGCCGGGGCCGCGCAGGCCGTACTTGTCCAGGAGGGCGGAGGCGGCCCGGACCTTCTCCCGTTCGTGCACCACGACCTCGACGCGCTCGCCGCCGGTG
>NZ_JAGSOG010000679.1 GCF_018139695.1 Actinospica durhamensis
GCTTGGGGGTGGTTGTCCGGATGGTGTCGTCGGGTTGCCACTCGATCGAGGGGAGGCCGTATTCTTCGGTACCGTCGTGGCCGAGTGGTCGGTCGTTCGGCGGTGTGCGGACAGAGAGAGGCTTGGCGTGTTCTACGCGGTTCTGAAGGTCCTGGTGGCCCGGTTGACCATGGTGATCTGGCGGCCGAGGATCGAGGGTCGGGAGAACATTCCGGCGTCGGGTCCGGTGATTCTGGCTTCGAATCATCTGTCGTTCATCGATTCGATCATCATTCCGCTGGTGGCGCCGCGGCGGGTGGCGTTCCTGGCGAAGGAGGAGTACTGGACGTCGCCGGGGATCAAGGGTTTGTTCATGAAGGGGTTCTTCACCGGGATCGGGGCGGTGCCGGTGCGGCGCGGTGATCATCGGGCGGCGCAGGCGGCGTTGGACACGTCGTTGGAGGTGTTGGAGTCGGGGGTGGCGTTCGGGATCTATCCGGAGGGGACGCGGTCGTTGGACGGGCGGCTGTACCGGGCGAAGGTGGGGGTGGGCTGGTTGGCGCTCAAGTCGCAGGCTCCGATCGTGCCGGTGGGTGTGG
>NZ_JAGSOG010000067.1 GCF_018139695.1 Actinospica durhamensis
CTCGGAGGGGGCGTGGTTGCGCAGGGCGAGGGCGGTGGGGACGCCGATCGCGCACAGGACGGCGCAGCCGACCCAGATCGTGACGTAGGCGCCTTCGGAGGCGACGCCGGGGCGCAGCAGCAGGGTGTCGAGCAGGGCCGCTCCGACGGCACCGGTGGCCGCGCCGGCCAGGGTCTTGAGGGTGTTGTAGACGCCTGCGCCGGTGGCGGTCTGGTCGGCGGGCAGGCGGTGCATGAGCAGGCCGGGCAGCAGGCTCAGGCCGATGCCGGCGCCGAAGCCGCAGACGCTGCTGGGGATGATGAAGGACACCGCGTTGCCGTGGGAGAGCGCGATCACCGCGAACCCGACCGTCGCCATGCCGTAGCCCGAGGCCAGCAGGGCGCGGGCGCCGACGCGGCGGGCGATACGGTCGGCGAGGATCGCGCCGAGGGTGGCGCCGAGGACGGCGGGCAGCGAGAGCAGGCCGAGCACCTGCGAGTCGGCGTTCAGGCCGTAGCCGACGCTCTTCGGATCGGCGGCCTCGAACGAGAGGGTGGGCGACTGCGCGCCGTAGAGGATGCAGCCGAGCAGGAAGCTGAGTCCGAACACCGGCGCGGTCGCCCGCCGGGCGAGTACGCGCACGTCGACGGTCGGCGAATCGGTCCGCAGCTCCTCGCGGACGAACAGGGCCAGCAGCACGGCCGAGACCACCAGCAGCGCGATCACGGCCGCGGCGGGCACGGCGTGGCCGACGCTGCTGAAGGCGCCGAACATCATGCCGAGGCCGACGGTGAGCAGGCCCACCCCGCGCCAGTCCACCCGGCCGACCGCGCGGGTGACCGACTCCGGGACCCAGCGCCACACCACGAGCAGCGCGATGGCGGGCAGCGCGGCCAGGATCCACAGGCCGGGCCGCAGCGCGTCGCCGAAGATCGTGCCCAGCATCAGCGAGCCGACCAGCGGGCCGACCGCGCGTCCGCCGCGGGCGTCGCCGAGCTGGTCGCGCAGCAGCGCGAGCTCCAGCGGCAGCCAGCAGGTGAGCAGGCCGGCCAGGGCCTGGCCGACCAGCAGCAGGGCGAGACCGGGCGCGGCGGCGGTGAGCAGGTAGCCGAGGAAGGTGATCGCGAGCGTCGCCAGCAGCAGCCGGCGGTGGCCGAACAGGTCGCCGAGCCGGGACGCGAGCGGCACCGTGATGCCGGAGACGAGGTAGCCCACGCCCAGTACCAGGGCCTGGTCGCCCGCGCTGAAGTGCAGCGACGTGGCCAGGCCCGGCAGCAGCACCGGGAACGCGCCCTGCAGCGTGCCGCTGAGGAACTCGACCACCACCAGCCGGCGGACGACGGCGGTGTCTGCGGGGAACGCGGGCAAGCGTGGCATGGGCGGCACATTTCGAAACGGGGCGCGGCGCCGGATGCTGCGGACGCGCGTGGGGACGGGAGGCGGGCGGGTGGGAGCAGGTAAGCGGAGTGCGAGCAAGAATCGCCGGTGCGGGAAACGATGCGCTATCGTCGCATGAATCCGCACGACAGCCCGTTCCCGCGCAAGGATCAGCCATGATCGACGAACTCGACCTCGCCCTCGTGGACGCGCTCCGGGTGGACCCGCGCGCCCCCTGGTCGACGCTGGCCGGGCCGTTGGGCGTGGACCAGGCCACCCTCTCGCGGCGCTGGGCCCGGCTGTCAGGGGACGGAGACGCCTGGGTGACCTGCTACCCGTCGGCGGAACGCATGGGCATGGGGCTGACCGCGCTGGTGTGCGTGGAGTGCCGGGCCGGGGCGGTCGGCGCGGTGGCCGAGACCCTGGCCGGGGATCCGCAGACGCCCACGGTGGAGGTGGTCAGCGGTGACGCGGACCTGCTGATCACCGTGGCGGCGCTGGAGCCCGGGCAGGTCACCGCGTACGTGCTGGACCGGGTCGGGCACGTGCCCGGCGTGCTGCGCACCCGCACGGCGTTCGTGGAACGGCTGGTGCGCGACGGCAGCAAGTGGCACGAGGGCGCCCTCGACCGGGCCCAGCGACTGGCCATCAGCGGCGGCGCGCCGCCCGCCCTGACCGCCGAACCGCCGTTGCGCGACGTGCTGGCCGATCGTGCCCTGATGCAGGCACTGGGCGCGGACGGCCGGATGACCTTCGCCGAACTGGCCAAGCGCACCGGCATGCCGGAGTCGACGGCGCGGCGGCGGGTCGGCGAACTGCGCCGCTCGGGCCGCCTGGTGCTGCGCTGCGACGCGAGCCCGCGGCTGAGCGGCCAGGCGGTGAACACGACACTGTGGCTGGACGTGCCCGCGCCCGATCAGCCCGCGGCGGCGGGCTGGTTCGCCGAGCAGCCCGCGACCCGGATGTGCGCGATGACGGCGGGTTCGCGGGCGAACCTGGCGGCGAATGTGATGACGCACCGGATGAGCGACGCCCGCCAGATCGAGGCCGCCTTGGCGCAGCGGCTGCCGTCCGCGCGGGTGCTGGGACGGCAGCTGACGCTGCGTACGGTGAAACTGGTCGGCCGGCTGCTCGACGCGCAGGGCCGGGCCCGCGGCTACGTGCCGATCGACCCGTGGCAGGGGACCGAGCTCGCGAGCGCGGAGCCGGTCGCGGCGTAGCCTCGGGCCCGACCGGCTGCTCGGATCGGACGGCGGGTCAGCCGCGGGCGAGCCGGCCCAGGGCCAGGCCGGCCAGCAGGGCCGCGCCGTCGCCGACCACGGCGTCGTCGAAGACTGCTTCGGGCGCGTGGTTGTACGCGGCGGTGAACGGGTCGCGGTCGGCCGGGCAGGCGCCGAGCATGAGGTAGGCGGAGGGGACGAGGGCGCCGAGGACGCCGAAGTCTTCGGAGCCGGCGATGGCGTGCGGCATCTCCACGTACCGCCCGGCGCCCAGCACCTGCTCGACGGTACGGGTGGCGAAGGCGGCCTCGGCGCCGTCGTTGACCGTCACGGGGTATCCGTACTCGAACTCGACGTCGGCCTTGAGCCCGTGGGTCGCGGCCACGCCCCGCACCACGCGCACCGACTCCTCGGCGACGAGGCTGCGCGACTGCGGCGAGAAGGAGCGGACCGTCGCCGCGAAGGAGGCCGACTGCGGGATGACGTTCTCTGCGGTGCCGGCGTGCAGCGTGCCGACGGTGACCACGACCGGGTCGAACGCGTCGAAGCGGCGGGTGACCATGGTCTGCAGGGCGAGTACGGCCTCGCACGTCGCGGGCACCGGGTCGAGGGCCAGGTGCGGGCTCGAGCCGTGGCCGCCGCGGCCGTTGAAGGTGACGCGGAGCGTGTCGGAGGCGGCCATGACCGGCCCCGGCTTCGTCGCGACCCAGCCCTGCGGCAGCAGCGAGGCGGCCACGTGCAGCGCGTAGGCCGCGACGACCCGCTCCCCCGCCGCGTCCAGCACGCCCTCGTCGATCATGACGTTCGCGCCGCCGCCGCCCTCCTCGCCGGGCTGGAACATGAAGACCACTGACCCGGCCAGCTCCTCCCGGCGCTCGGCCAGCAGTCGCACCGCGCCGACCAGCGCCGCCACGTGCAGGTCGTGGCCGCACGCGTGCATCGCGCCCGGCACGGCCGACTCGTACGGCAGCCCGCTCGACTCCTGCACCGGCAGCGCGTCCATGTCCGCGCGCAGCAGCACGGCCGGGCCGGGACGCCCACCGCGCAGCACGGCGGTGACGCTGCTCAGCTGCTGCCCCAGCGTGACCTCGAGTTCGAGCCCTTCGATCGCCTTGAGCACCCGGGCCTGGGTGAGCGGCAGATCCATGCCGATCTCCGGCTCGCGGTGGATCTCCCGGCGCAGTTCGGCCAGGGCCGGCTGGAGCAGGGCGGCGGACTCGGCGAGGGTGGGCGGCATGGGCTTCTCCGTCGGATGGGGCGCGAGCGGGGGCGAGGAACCCCCACATCCTCACCCGCCGCACACGCACCGGCTGAAGCTGCACGAATCAGCCGTGGCCCGGGCAGCCGTGCACGGATCAGCCAGAGGTCAGCGGTCGGCCCTCAGTCCTCAGCCGGCGGCGGCCGCATCCGCCTCGAGGACGCGGCCGAGGAGCGCGGTGAGCTGCTCGAGGTCGCGGGCCGGGAGCGAGCTGAGCGCGGGTGGCGGGCGCAGGGTGATGGCCTCGGCGGTGGCGACGGCGTGGCGCCCGGCGTCGGTGAGCACGACCAGTTTGCGGCGCCGGTCCTCCGGGTGCGGGCGCCGCTCGACCAGGCCGTGGGCTTCGAGTTTGTCCACGATGAGGGTGGTGTAGGGCGCGTCCGCACCGACGGCCTGGGCGAGCTGACTCAGCGTCAGCGGACCCTGCCGGAGCCGCAGCAGCGCCTTGCCGCGCCCGCCGCCGAGGCGGAATCCGAGCGCGTCGGCGAGTTCGCCGCGGCGGCCATGCGCATCGACGAACCGGTACATCAGAGCCCAGGCCTCGTCGGCCGGATCGCTCACCACGCGACGGTCCGGCCGAGGTAGTCGACGTAGTGCAGTCCGGCCCGGCCTGCCAGCGCGTCGAGGGTGGCCACGACGTTCGGGATGCTCTCCTCGATGCCCAGCCGGGCGTCGGGGCCGCCGAGGTCGGTGCGCACCCAGCCCGGGGCCATCAGGACCAGGGTTCTGGGATCCTCGCGGTGGCGCGCCGCGTAGCTGCGCATGAAGGTGTTCAGGGCCGCCTTGCTGCCGCGGTAGACCTCGTGCCCGCCGCGCTCGTTGTTCGCGACGCTGCCCTGCCCGGAGGACATCACGCCGATCGTGCCCGTCGGCGTGACGAGGTCGTGCAGCGCCTCGACGACGCGCAGCGGGGCGAGCGCGTTGGTGACCATGACCCGGACGAACTCCTCGTCCGAAGTCTCGGCCACCGTCTCCTCGTGCTCGCTGGCGACGCCCGCGTTGACGAACAGCAGGTCGAAGGTGCGTCCGGCCAGGCGCGTGCGCAGGGCCTCGATCTGGGCGGGCTCGGTGACCTCCAGGGTCTCGATCTCCAGGCCGCCGATCGGGGAATCCGCCCGGGCGTGCGCGTCGGCGAGCTCGTGCAGACCCGTCCGCGAACCGCGCACCGTGCCCACCACCTGCCGACCGCCGCGCAGCCACTCCTGCGCGAGAGCCAGGCCGAGCCCGCGGGAGGCGCCGATCAGCAGGATGCGTGCGCCGGTGGACGCCGCCGGTCCGGAATCAGTTGTAGACATGACAATGATTGTGGGTCGTACAACTATCTCCGTCAAGGACGCCACGGAGGTAGAGGTCCGCGCTCAGCCGCGGCTCAGCCCGGCTCGGTCTCGGCCCGGACGAGGCCGGCGTCGTAGGCGATGATCACGGCGTGGACGCGGTCGCGCGCGCCGAGTTTGGCCAGGACCCGGCCGACGTGGGACTTGATGGTGGACTCGGACAGCACCAGCTTCTGCGCGATCTCGGAGTTGGTCAGGCCCCTGGCCACCTCGTGCAGCACCTCGAGTTCGCGTTCCGACAACGCGCCGAGCCGGGCCTTGAGCGCGGTGCGCTCGGGCTTGTCCGGGCCGGGCGGGACGAACGCGGCCAGCAGGCGCCGGGTGAGCGCGGGCGCGACCACGGCGTCCCCGGCGGCGACGGCGCGGATGCCGGAGAGCAGCTCCTCCGGGCGCGCGTCCTTGAGCAGGAAGCCGCTGGCCCCGGCGCGCAGCGCGCTGTAGGCGTATTCGTCGAGGTCGAACGTGGTCAGCACGAGCACCCGGGAGCGGCTGCCGGTGGCCAGGATGCGCCGGGTGGCCTCGATGCCGTCCATGCCGGGCATGCGGATGTCCATCAGGATCACGTCCGGGTTGAGCGCCGCGGCCTGGCGCACCGCCTCGGCGCCGTGTTCGGCCTCGCCGATGACGGTGGTCTCCGGGCCGGCCTCGAGCAGGGTGCGGAACGCGAGGCGCTGCAACGGCAGGTCGTCGACGATCAGGACGGTGGTCATGGGGTGCGGGTCAGTCCCTTCGGTCCGGGCGGGCGCCCAGCGGCAGGTAGGCGTGCACGAGCCAGCCCCGGCCGGACGGCGCCGGTCCGGCCTCGGCGTGGCCGCCGGTGAGTTGGGCGCGTTCGCGGATGCCGGCGAGGCCGAGGCCCGGCGCAGGCTCGGCCGCGCCGCCCCCGACCCGCGCCGCGACGCCCACCTGCTCGCGCCGGCCCTCGTCGCAGACCTCGAGCACGAGCTCGTCCTCGGTGACGGACAGGGCGACGAGCACGGCGGTCTGCGCGCCGGCGTGCTTGAACGCGTTGGTCAGCGCCTCCTGCACGATCCGGTACGCGGCGAGCTGGATCCCGGCGGAGACGGACTCGACCTCGCCGGTGGAGCGGTAGGTCACCGTCGGGCCCGCGGCGCGGACGCGTTCGAGCAGGGCGGGCAGGTCGGCGATGCCGGGCTGGGGGCTCAGGTCGGCCGGCTCGGGTTCGGCGGAGCGCGGGCCGACCGGGTGGGCGCGCATGGCGCCGAGGGTGCGGCGCAGTTCGACCAGCGCCTGGCGGCCGGTGTCGGCGATGAGGCCGAGCATCTCGGTGTTGCGCACCGGGTCGCCGGCGTACGCGGCGCTGTCGGCGAGCCCGATCATCACGGCGAGATTGTGGCCGACGATGTCGTGCATCTCGCGCGAGACCCGCGCCCGCTCGGTGAGCGTGGCCAGCTGCGCCCGGGTCTCGCGCTCGAGTTCAAGCCGGGCCGCGCGTTCGGCGAGCGCGGTCAGCCGGTCCTGGCGCACCCGGGCCACCAGGCCGAGGGCGCAGGCCGCCGTGGCGGTGCACCAGAGCAGGAACAGGCTGGTCCAGGCCTGTTCCAGGAACGGTTCGAGGGTGAAGGCCGGGACGATCATGCCGGCGCTGGTGGCCGGGGCGATCCACAGCAGCCGCTCCAGCCGGGCATAGCGGGCGACCGCGTAGAGCGCGAGGAGCAGCCCGATCGTGCTGGGCATGGAGTAGCCCATGGCCCACTGCGCGGTGCACGCGGCGAGCACCGCGCACGCGACCGGGAACGGCGCCATGCGGCGCAGGGTGAGCGGAAGCGCCTGCCCGGCGAGCGGAATCAGCGCCACGGCCGTGGGCACGTGCCCGATCATGTGCGGGTGCTCGGCATCGCCGAGGCCGGCCAGCGCGGCGACGCCGAGGGAGAGCACGAGCAGCGCGACCAGTGCGTCCGCGACGTAGGGACGGCGCCGGTCGAGCCTGCCGACGCGGCCGAGGAACGCGGCGAGGCGCACGGCGGGCGGCGAGTTCCAGGCCCGCTCCAACGGGTCGCCGCCGAGCGGGGGCGGCGGGTCGGTTGTCACAGGCTGCGCTTTCTGGTGCTCGGGGTGCTCCCACTCTACGTGCCGTGCGGACGCCGCTGTTCATACCGCGGTACCAAAGCCGCGGGCCGGGCGGCACCTGGGTACCAGAGCGGGAGCATCACGAGCCGGGCGCTCAGACGCCGGTGACCCGCTCGGGCTCGATGACGAACAGGACCCGCACCTGGTCGCGGCCGCCGTACCAGGGATACGGCCGGCCGAGGTAGCGCTGGGCGAGCTGCTCGATGTGTTCGGCCGCGCCCTCGGTGCGCACCTCGAGGACCCGGCCGCGCACCTGGAAGTAGCGCCGCGTCTGGTCGGGGTCCGTCACGGTGAGGGCGATCCGCGGGTCGCGCTCGATGTTCCTCGTCTTGACGTGGGTGAGCACGCTGTTGATCAGCACGTGCTCGCCGTCGGTGTCCACCCAGGTCTGAGTGAGCTGGGGCGATCCGTCCGGCATGGTGGTGGCCAGGTAGCACAGGGGCGTCTGCTCGAGCAGCTTGACGAGGTCTTCGGGCATCTTCACGCCCGCCACAGTACTGGCCCGGCCGCGTCAGGCGGGCGGCAGCGGCGACAGCGGCTCGAGCGGCTCGAGGCCCAGGCGTTCGGGCACCGCGTCCAGGACGAGCGCGGCGGCGCCGCGCACGCCCGCGCTGTCGCCGAGGGTGCTCGCGACGATCCGCAGCCGCCCGGTGTGGGAGTACACCGTGTTGCGGGTCAGGGCCCGGCGCATGGGGTCGAGCAGGGCCGCTCCGGCCACGACCAGGTCGCCGCCGATCACGATGAGCTCGGGATTGAGCAGCATCACGGTGTAGGCCAGGGCGTGCCCGACGGCCGTGCCGGCGTCCTCGATCGCCCGCAGCGCGCCGCGGTCGCCCGCCTGGATCAGCTCGGTGAGCTCGGCCGGGCTCACCGTCCGGTCCCAGCTGCGGGCGAGCAGCGCGGCGATGGCGGGCGGGCTGGCCACCGTCTCGAGGCAGCCGCGGTTGCCGCAGCGGCACACGGACCCGCGCGGATCGACCGTGACGTGGCCGAGCTCGCCGGCGAATCCGCCGCTGCCGGTCAGCACCCGGCCGTCGCAGACGATCCCGGCGCCGATGCCCGCGGACAGCCGCAGGTAGACGACGTTGGCGCAGGAGTGCGCGGCGCCGAAGCGGCGCTCGGCCAGCAGGCCGGCGTTGGCGTCGTTGACCAGCCGCACCGCGAGCCCGGTGCGCGCGGCGAGCTCGTCGGTGGGCCGCAGCCCGACCCAGCCGCGCATGATGCCGTCGGCGTGCAGTTCGCCGTGGACGTCGACCGGGCAGGCGATGCCGAAGCCGAGGCCCAGCACGCGTTCCCGCGGCACCCCGGTCTCGCGCACGGCGCGGTCGATCAGCTCCACGGCCGTGTCCAGGGTGTGGCGCGGATCGCCGTCGACGGACAGGGCCAGGCTCTCGTCCCAGAGCGTGGTTCCGACGAGATCCGTCAGAATCGCCCGCACGTGGTCGTGGCCCACGTCAAGCCCGGCCGCGTAGCCGGCCCTGGGTTCGAGGGAGAGCAGCTGCGGTGGGCGCCCGGTGCGCGCGGCGGCGGCCAGCGGCTCGGTGGTCTTGCGCACCAGGCCGGCCGCGATCAGGTCGTCGATCACCGAGCCGACCGTGGCCCTGGCCAGGCCGGTGCACTGGACCAGGTCGGCGCGGGAGAGCGCGGGCCGGTCGGTCAGCGCGCGCAGCACCCTGACCCGGCCGAGGCTGGCCAGGTTGATGGGCGATTCAGGATCCTGGGTGGCGTTCCACACACCCCGGTCGGCGGCGTACACAAGACGAAGGTAGCAGTCGTCTGAGGGCCTCATCCAGTCAGAATCGATAACCGTTCGACGACGGTGTCCCGGGCTCTCCCAACCTGCCGCTCCGTCAGCTGACTTGGCGACAGATCCTGTCTCTATGCCTGATTTATCATCTTGACAACGGTGTCATGATGCCAAGGAGACGGCAGTCAACCGATCAGTCCGGCATGCCTGAAGCCCGGAACCCACCCCGTTCCGGAACCTTGCGCAGCTCTTGACTTCTGAATACTCCCGGCAGAACTGTGTGAGCGGCGCCACACGGCCGAATCTTTCGGCCGGCTCGAGATCCCGACTCCAACGGCGGAGGCGACATGTCACGACTCAGCAGACCGCGAAGGTCACGCGGCATACAGGCACTACTCGCGGTGGCGGCGATGACCGGGGTGACGGCGCTTTGCGCGCCGGTGACCTCGGCCGCCGGCAGTTCGCCCGGCAGCCCGCTGCCGATCTATCTCAACACCCACTACAGCGCCGAAGAGCGCGCCGCGGACCTCGTCTCCCGGATGACGCTGCCGGAGAAGGTCGCGCAGCTGAGCACGAACAGCGCGCCGGCCATTCCACGCCTGGGCGTGCAGCAGTACACGTACTGGAGCGAGGGCCAGCACGGTATCAATACCCTGGGCGCGAACCAGGTGAACGGGGGCAACGGCGGCGCCGTGCAGGCGACCAGCTTCCCGACCAACTTCGCCTCGACCATGTCCTGGGACCCGAGCCTCGTCTACCAGGAGACCACGGCGATCTCGGACGAGGCGCGCGGCTTCCTGGACAAGTCGCTCTACGGGACGGGGCAGAACAACCTCGGCCCGTCGGCAAGCGACTTCGGCGACCTGACGTTCTGGGCGCCGACCGTGAACATGGACCGCGACCCGCGCTGGGGCCGGACCGACGAGGCCTTCGGCGAGGACCCGTACCTGGTCTCCGAGATGGCCGGGGCGTTCGTGGACGGCTACGAGGGCAACACCATGTCCGGCCAGTCCGAGACCGGCTACCTCAAGGTCGCCGCGACCGCCAAGCACTACGCGCTCAACAACGAGGAGGACAACCGCACCGGCATCTCCTCGAACGTCAGCGACACCGACCTGCGCGACTACTACACCAAGCAGTTCGCCAGCCTGATTCAGAACGCGCACGTCTCGGGTCTGATGACCTCGTACAACGCGATCAACGGCACGCCGTCGGTGGCCGACACCTACACCACCAACGAGCTGGCCCAGCGTACCTACGGGTTCAACGGCTACATCACCTCGGACTGCGGCGCGATCGGCACCACCTACCTGAACTACCCGGGCGGCCACGACTGGGCGCCGCCCGGCTGGAGCACGGACAACGGCGGGGCCACCGGCACCTGGACCGACACCACCACCGGCGCCACCGTGCCCTCGCAGGCGGGCGGCCAGGCCTACGCGCTGCGCGCCGGCACCGACCTGAACTGCTCGGGCGGCGAGAACACGCTCGCCAACGTCGAGGCCGCGATCAAGGCCGGCATCCTGAGCGAGAGCGTGATCGACAACGCCCTGGTGAAGCTGTTCACGGTCCGGATGGAGACCGGCGAGTTCGACCAGGCCTCGCAGGATCCGTACTCGAAGATCACCAAGGCGCAGATCCAGAGCCCGGCGCACCAGCAGCTGGCCACCGCCGTCGCGGACGACTCGGTGGTACTGCTCAAGAACCAGGCTCCGGCCGGCTCCTCGAGCGCGCTGCTGCCGCTGAACCCGAAGACCACGAACAAGATCGTGGTCGTGGGCGACCTGGCCGGCAAGGTGACGCTCGGGGACTACTCCGGCGACCCTGGCCTGCAGGTCGACGCGGTCCAGGGCATCACCGCCGAGCTGCAGAAGGCCAACCCGGGGGCCCAGGTCGTCTACGACGCCTGCGGTACCTCCACCACGACCACCAAGGCCGCCGCCTGCTCCGCGGCGACGCTGGCGGACGTGAAGACCGCCGACGCCGTCGTGGTGTTCGTCGGCACCGACCTGAACGTGGCCACCGAGGGCACCGACCGCACCTCGCTCGCGATGCCCGGCGACTACGACTCGCTGATCAGCCAGATCTCGGCGGTCGGCAACCCCCGCACGGTGCTCGCGATCCAGTCCGACGGCCCGGTGACCATCGACGACGTGCAGGGCGACTTCCCGTCCATCGTCTTCTCCGGCTACAACGGCGAGACGCAGGGCACCGCGCTGGCCGACGTGCTCTTCGGCAAGCAGAACCCGGCCGGGCACCTCGACTTCACCTGGTACGCCGACGACTCGCAGCTGCCCGCGATGGACAACTACGGCCTGACCCCCGCCGAGACCGACGGACTCGGCCGGACGTACATGTACTTCACCGGGACGCCCACCTACCCGTTCGGCTACGGGCTGAGCTACTCGAACTTCGCCTACTCCGACGTGCACGCCGCGCCGGTGGCCAATGCGAACGGCACGGTGGAGGTGGGCCTGACGGTGACCAACACCGGCCACACCACCGGCAGCACGGTCGCCCAGCTCTACGCCTCCGCGCAGTTCCAGCAGTCCGGGGCGACCTTCCCGAAGGAGCAACTGGTCGGGTTCCAGAAGACCGGGAACCTGCGGCCGGGCCAGAGCCAGCACGTCACGCTCGCGGTTCCGGTCTCCAGCCTGGAGATCTGGGACGCGACCACGAGCAAGGACGTGGTCTACGACGGCAGCTACGGGTTCGGCGTGGGCGGCGACTCGGCCGACCTGAGCCAGGCCGCCGACGTCAAGATCTCCGGCTCGATCAAGCCGCAGGTGCAGACCGTGACCGTGCAGCCGGACCAGACCGAGCTGCAGGTCGGCCAGAACCTCGACCTGACCGGCAAGAACCCGTGGATCGCGGACGACACCACCGGCGTCGGCTCGGTTCCGCAGGGCCGTGACATGAGCGTCACCGCGGACGGCATCGTCGAGGCCGCGAACAACGACGGCAGCTTCGCGGACCTGTCCGCCTCGCACGTGAGCTACCGCAGCAGTGACCCGCGGGTGGCGAGCGTGAACTCCAAGGGCCTGGTCACCGCCGTCGGGGACGGCGCCGCCGACATCACCGTGACGGTGAACGGAGTCTCCGGCTCCACGCCGATCACGGTCGGGCACGCCGTCGCGGTCAGCGCCCCGGCGCTGCTGGCGCCGGGTCAGAACTCGACCGTCACCACGACGTTCACCAACACCGCCGCGACCGGCGGCGCCGCGGTGCGCGACGTGGCGATGAACCTGGACCTGCCCACCGGCTGGAGCGCCACGGCCACCACGGCGGCGCAGTTCGCCTCCGTCCCGGCCGGGCAGGAGGTGACGACCAGTTGGGCGGTGTCGGTGCCGACCGGCGCGGCCGGCACGTTCACCCTCGACGCCGACGCCACCGCCGGCGGGCAGCACGACAGCACGAACTACACCCAGACCGACGTGCCCTACTCCTCGCTCACCGCGGCCTTCAACAACTCCGCGATCACGAGCGACGGCAACCGGGGCTGCGCCAACCTCGACGGCGCCGGCGCCAGCTACTCGCAGCAGGCGCTCGCCAGCGTCGGGGTGACGCCGGGCACCGCGCTGGTGCACGACGGCCTCACCTTCACCTGGCCGAGCGGCGGGGCTTGCGACGCCGACAACGTGGTCGCGGCCGGGCAGACGATCGATGTCAGCGGCTCCGGCTCCACCCTCGGCTTCCTCGGCACCAGCGCCTGGGGAGCGATCTCCGGCACCGGGACCGTCACCTACACCGACGGCACCACCCAGCCGTTCACCATCGGCTTCGGCGACTGGGCCAACGGCACCCCGCCCACCGGCGACGACATCGCGATCCGGGCGCCCTACGGCAACCAGCCGGGCAACCAGACCAGCTGGCAGACCACGATCGAGTACGCGCCGGTCCAGCTCGACCCGAGCAAGACCGTGCAGTCGATCACGCTCCCGCCGGGCAATCCGCAGCCCTCCGGCGGCATCCCGTCCATGCATATCTTCGCGATGTCGATCAAATCCGACAACCTCTCCATCAGCGCGCCGCCCACGGTCGACGCGGGCGGGTCCGGCAACGTGACCACCACGCTGGCCAACCCCTCCTCCGCCGCGCTCGCGAACGTCGCGCTGGCCCTGAACCTGCCGAGCGGCTGGACCGCGACGAACACGAGCCCTGACACCTTCGGCAGCGTCGCCGCCGGGGCCACGGTCGCCACCTCCTGGACCGTGACCGCGCCGAGCACGCAGCAGCCGGGACCGCAGGTGATCGGGGTGACCGAGACCGTCGGCGGAACGCAGGCCGGACTGTCCGGCGCGGCGACGCAGGTCCCGTACTCCTCGCTCGCCGCCGGCTTCAACAACGTCTCGATCACCGACGACTCCGACCACTCGCCCACCGGCTTCGACGGCGGACTCGACGGAGGCGGCAACAGCTTCTCCGCCGAGGCGCTCGCCGCGGCCGGCCTGACCCCGGGTACCGACTTCACCTTCGACGGCGTCGTCTTCACCTGGCCGAACTCCGCCGCCGGCACGCCGGACAACATCGAGGCCGACGGCCGCGCCTTCGATGTCACCGGCACCGGCTCCACCCTCGGCTTCCTCGGCGCCGCCGCCAACGGAGCCTCGTCCGGGACCGTCACCGTCACCTACACCGACGGCACCACCCAGCAGTTCACCATCGGGTTCGGCGACTGGGCTTCGACCACGCCGTACGCCGGGGGCCAGGTGGCCGTCACCTCCGCCTACGGAAACACCAGCTCCGGCACCTCGCCGTGGAAGGCGAGCGTCTTCTACGACTCCGTCACGCTGCCGGCCGGCAAGACCGTGCAGTCGGTCTCGCTGCCGACGGCCGGCTCCGCACCGCTGCACGTGTTCGCCGCGGCCGTCGGCGACTGACGCGGCGCATCCAACCCTGTAGAAGGAAGAACCTTGATACACCTTGGACGACGCACGGCCGCGATATGCGCGGCCGTGCTGGTGGCGGGCACCTTCGCCGCCGCTCCCGCACAGGCGGCCGCGAGCGCCGCGCCCGCGCTGGTCGGCGACCCGACCGCGCTGGTCGACCCCTTCCTCGGCACCGGAACCGGCGACGCCGTCGTCGGCCCGGTCAACACCTTCCCGGGCGCCTCCGCCCCCTTCGGCATGGTCGCCTGGAGCCCCGACACCAGTTCGCGGCCCTCCTCCGGCGGATACGCGTACACCGACTCGTCCACCATCGGACTGAGCGTCACGCACGTCTCCGGCGCCGGCTGCGGCATCGCCGGGGACCTGCCGATCCTGCCCACCGTCGGCGCCATCGGCGGCAACCCCACGGCCACCACCGAGCCGTTCAGCCACGCGGACGAGAGCGCGTCTCCGGGCTCGTACTCCACGACGCTCGGCACCGGCTCGTCCGCGGTCGGCGTGAAGGTGGCCGCCACCACCCGTACCGGGCTCGGGTCCTTCACGTATCCGGCCACCACGTCCGCCAACGTGCTGTTCAAGGTCGGCGACTCGCAGGCCTTCGTGAACGGCGCGAACGTCTCCATCGTGGGCGACGACGAGGTGACCGGCTCCATCACCGACGGCAAGTTCTGCGACATGCCGAACATGTCCACGGTCTACTTCGCCGCCAAGTTCGACCGGCCGTTCACCTCGCACGGCACCTGGAACGGCAGCACCGTCACCCCGGACAGTGCGAGCGCGACCGGCCAGAACTCCGGCGCCTACGTGGGCTTCGACACCACCTCCGACGCCACCGTGGGCATGCAGGTCTCGATCAGCTACGTCAGCGTCGCCAACGCCCAGGGCAACCTCCAGGCGGAACTGCACGGCACCTGGAACGTGGCCGCGGTGGCCGCGCAGACCCGGGCCCAGTGGCGCAAGCTGCTGTCCGAGATGGAGGTCGGCGGCGGCACGCACGAGCAGCAGGTGGAGTTCTACACAGCGCTCTACCACGCCATGCTCGACCCGAGCACCTTCAGTGACGCCGACGGCCAGTACCTCGGCATGGACGGCAAGGTGCACCAGACGCGGCCAGGGCAGGCGCAGTACTCCACCTTCTCCGGCTGGGACATCTACCGCGACGAGGTGCCTCTGCTGGCAACGGTCGCACCGTCGCAGACCAGCGCGATGATGCAGTCCCTCGTGAACGACGCCGAGCAGGGCGGCTGGCTGCCCAAGTGGCCGGTCGCCGACGGGTACACCGGTATGATGGGCGGCGACTCGGCCGACGCCATCCTGGCCGAGGCGTACGCGTTCGGGGCACGCGACTTCGACACGAACGGCGCGCTGGCCGCGATGCTCAAGGGCGCCACCCAGGAGCAGGACGCGTCCACGAGCAGCGACCTGGGTGAGGGCTACTACCAGGAGCGGCCCGGCCTCGACACCTACCTGCAGAACGGCTACGTCACCAACGACATCGCCGAATCCGGCTCCGCCGTGCCGGACGGCGCGTCGCTCACCCTCGAGTACGCCACCGACGACTTCGCCATCTCGCAGTTCGCCCAGGACCTGGGACAGCGCGGCACCTCGGCCGCGTTCCTCAAGCGCTCGCAGAACTGGGAGAACGTCTACAACACCGACTCCGGCTACCTCCAGCCGCGCGACGAGACCGGCGCGTTCCCGGCCGGCGACCCGACCACCGACGGACTGAGCAGCTTCGGTCAGTCCGGCTTCCAGGAGGGCAACGCCGCGCAGTACGCCTTCTCCGTGCCGCAGGACCTGCACGGCCTGATCACGGCGATGGGCGGGGACGCGGCCGCGGTCTCCCGGCTCGACACCTTCTTCCAGCAGGACGAGGCCGGACCGAACGCCCCGTACTACTGGGCCGGCAACGAGACCGACCTGCTCGCGCCCTGGGTCTACGACTACGCGGGCGCGCCGTACAAGACGACCGCCGAGGTGCACGACCTGCTCGACGACGTCTACGCCGACACCCCGGCCGGCGAGCCGGGCAACGACGACCTCGGCGCGATGAGCTCCTGGTACGTCTGGGGAGCGCTCGGGATGTACCCGGAGACCCCGGGCGCGCCGGTGCTCGCCCTGAGCGCCCCGATCTTCCCGACGGTCAAGCTGAACCTGCCCGGACACAGCACCACCATCACCGCGCCGGGCGCGTCCGACCAGGGCTACATCAACACCCTGTCCGTCAACGGCCAGTCCTGGAACCGGGCCTGGATCCCGGCCTCCGACCTCGTCGGCACCGGCGCCCACGGTGGCGCGCCGACCCGGATCGACGCCGGCATCTCCACCACCCCGAACACGCGCTGGGCCGCGTCGGGCGCCGACGCTCCGCCGTCCTACCAGGCCGGGGCGCTTCAGTTCCCGACCGGGGTCGTCCCGGCCTCGGTGGCCAGCCAGCCGGCGAACCTGACCGCGACCGCCGGTTCGACCACCTCCGCGACGGTCACCTTCGACCTGGGCGTCGGCGCGTACGGCGATCAGGCCTCGAAGGTCAAGCAGCTGCAGTGGACGGCGCAGCCGCCGGCCGGCGTCACGGTCAGCCCGGCGTCGGGCACGGTCGCGGTGAGCGGCGAGACGGCCTCCGTCACGGTCGCCTTCACCGTGGCCGCCGACGCCCCCGAGGGCTTCAGCTCGGTCGGGTTCGCGCTCAGCAGCGCGAACCCGGTCGTGCCGCTGCCCACGTTGACCGTCCCGGTGGCGGTCATCGGCCCGGGTGACACCGCGACGGTGTGCACGACGCTCGGGACCACCAACACCGACAACGGGCTCAGCCAGCAGGAGGGCGGGGACGGCACCACCACCCCCGTCACCCTGGACGGGCTGAGCGGACGCACCACCACGGCCAGCGCGCCCGGCGACCTCAACATGTACTTCCAGGTCGACCCGCGGATCGCCACGACCGGCGACTACTCGGCCAGCGTGACCGTCGAGTACTACGACACCGGTACGAACAACTGGCAGGTGCAGTACGCCCAGAGCGGCGGCAGCGCCTACACGGGGGCCGGATCCGTCACGAACACGAACACCGACACCTGGAAGACGGTCACCTTCGCGCTGCCCGACGCGGCGGTGAGCGAGGCCATGAACAACGGGGCCGACTTCCGCATCTGGTCGGCCGACCCGGTCACCGTGCACCAGGCCACGGCGTCGATCACCGGGGCGGGGGTGCTGCCGATGAACCTGTGCCCGTCGAGCTGAGCCCTGACGGCTGAGTTCTGAAGAAACACGCGCCGGTGCCCGGCCGCCTCGAGTGAGGCGGGCCGGGCACCGGTCTTTTCGGGTGTTCCTAGGCTGCGATCAGGGGAATGCGGGTCCGCGGCTCAGCCGAAGATCTGCCACTCCGAGACCTGGCCGCCGTTCTGCACGTTGTTCGCGGTGAAGTTCAGCTGCACGTACCGGTAGGAGGTACCGGCCGGGAAGTTGATCGTCACCGTGTTGCCGGTCGACGGGTTCCAGGTGTACGTCGCCGAGGCGACGATCGTGGTCCACGTCGAGTCGTTCGTCGAACCGAGCACCGAGAGCGTCTGGGTGCGGGTCTGCCAGGCCGAGGGCGGCGGCAGGTCGATCACCGTGTCGCCCAGGGTCTGGGTCGAGCCCAGATCCACCGTCAGCGTGGCCGGCCAGCTGCCGTTCACGCTCTCCCAGTACGTACTGGTGTTGCCGTCGTTCGCGTTCGCCGGAGCGTACGTCTGGGTGTAGCTGGACGCGCTGATCGACTTGTTCAGGGCCAGGTTCGTCGTCGTGCTCGTGCCGGTGCCGGACAGCGGGACCGTCAGGGTGGCGTCGGTCGCGTTGCTCGACACGGTCAGGTTCGCCGAGTACGCCTGGGCGGCGGTCGGGGCGAAGGTGACCGAGACCGTGCACGAGGAGCCCGCGGCCAGGGAGCTGCCACAGGTGTTGGACTGCCCGAACCCGGACCCGGCCGAGACCGACGAGATCGACGCCGCGGCGTTGCCGGTGTTGGAGATCGTCACCGACTGCGCCGAGGAGGTCGAACCCACGGCCTCGTTGCCGAAGCTGAGCGAGGTCGGCGAGGCGGTGAGCGTCGCGGACGCGGCGGTGGTGCCGGTTCCGCTCAGCGCGACGGTCAGCGGGCTGTTCGTCGCGTTGCTGTTCACCGTGAGCGAGCCGGAGGCCGAGCCGGACGCGGTCGGGGTGAAGCTGACGCTCGCGGTGCACGAGGCGCCGGCGGCCAGCGAGCTGCCGCAGGTGTTCGTCTCAGCGAACGGCGACCCGGCGCTGACCGAGGAGATCGAGGCCGCGGCCGTGCCGGTGTTGGAGATCGTCACCGACTGCGCCGAGGAGGTCGAACCCACGGTCTGGTTCCCGAAGGAGAGCAGGGTCGGTGTCGCGCTCAACGTCGCGCTGCCGCTACTCGAACCGCTGCCCGGGAAGATCTCGAACTCGGAGACCTGCGCCGCGCTCCAGCCGGTGTTCCCGGTGAAGGACAGCTGCAGGTACTGGTCGTTCGTGCCGGACGGCAGGTTGAAGGACACGGTGTTGCCGGTGGACGGGTTGAAGGTGTAGGCGGTCGAGGGCACGACCGTCGTCCAGGAGCTGCCGTTGCTCGAGCCGAGCACCGAGAGCGTCTCGGTACGCGTCGCCCACGCGGTGGACGGCGGCAGGGTGAGGGTCACCGAGCCCAGCGAGAAGCTCTGGCCCAGGTTCGCCGTGAGGGTCTGCGGATAGGCCGCGCCGTCCAGGCTCTCCCAGTACGAGCTCGTATTCCCGTCGTTCGCGTTCGAGGCCGGGAAGCCGGAGGCCGTGCTGCTTCCGGTCATCGAGCCGGTGAGCGAGAGGTTCGTGCCGGAGGTCAGCCCGATACCGCTCAGGCCCGCGCCGATCGGGGTGGAGGTGGCGCTGTTGGCGATGGCCAGTTCACCGGTCTGCGACCCGCCCGTGGTCGGCGAGAAGGTCACCGACACCGTGCAGGAGCCGCCCGCCGCGATCGAGCTGCCGCAGGTGTTGGTCTGCGAGAACGCGCCGCTGGTGGTGATCGAGCTGATGGTCAGCGCGCTCTGGCTCGGGTTGGCCACGGTCACGCTCTGCGTCGCACTGTGCGCGCCGACGTTCACGTATCCGTAGGACAGGCTGCCCGGGGTGACCGTCGGCGGGTTGATCACGTTCGTTCCGCCGGTGCTGCCGATCAGCTGGACCACGGTCGGATTGCCCGGCTGGTTGCTCGGGATCGTGAGTGTGCCCTTGGTGATCCCGGAGGCCGGGGCGGTGAAGGAGACGTCCACCGAGCACCAGACCGAGTTGTCACCCGGCTCGGTCGCGCCCAGGGTGGTGCCGCAGGGGTCTGACGGGTCCTGGGTCACGGTGAAGCCGCTGCTCGGCGAGATCGAGCCGAGCGTCGCGGCGGCGCTGCCCTTGTTGAACACGGTGATCTGCTGGACCGGGGTGGCCTGGCCGACCGTCGCGTTCTCGAAGGTGGTCGTGGTCGGGAACACGTAGAGCGGGGCCGAGGCCGGCATCCCGCAGGTGCTCGAGCTCCAGCCCGAGTTGCCCGAGCCCTGAGTGATGGTGAAGTCGGAGGTGTTGGCGCAGTTCATCTGCCCCGACACGCCCACGTTGGTGGCGGTCAGGCCGGAGACCTCGATGGAGCCGGCCGCCTGCTCCTGCATCACGTACGTGCCGACGCCGTTGACGGTGTTGTTGTCGATGTTGACGTTCGTGATGGTGTTGCCGCCGTTGCCGGTCAGGACTCCGGAACCCGTGTACATCGTCGAGTTCTGGAACATGAAGGCCTCGTACGGGCTGTTGTTGATCTGGTTGTTCGTGATGTTGACCGTGGCGTTGAGCGACTCCTGCTGCGGCCAGAACCAGATGGCGCCGACGCCGTAGTCCCAGCCCGGGTCGAACTGCCCGTCCCGGTTGAGCACGTTGCCGCTGATGGTGATGGTGCCGGACATCGCGGTGGCGCCGAAGCGGTTGCCCAGGTGGATGCCGCCGCCGCGGGTGACGGTGTCCTGCAGCAGGTTGTTCGTCACG
This sequence comes from Actinospica durhamensis, assembly GCF_018139695.1. Classification (GTDB taxonomy): domain Bacteria; phylum Actinomycetota; class Actinomycetes; order Streptomycetales; family Catenulisporaceae; genus Actinospica; species Actinospica durhamensis. The sequence goes on from NZ_JAGSOG010000067.1 coordinate 19,929, forward strand.
GTGATGTTGGAGCCGCCGTAGATCGCGACGTTGTTCGCGATGCCGGGCGAGTCCACGGTGTTCTGGGTGAAGGTGTCCGAGTCGTCGTTCGGACTCGCCCAGATGGCCAGGCCGTCGTCCTGGGTGTTGCGCAGGAAGCTGTTCTCCACCTCGGAGTTGTTGACGTTGCCGTCGAAGTTGACGCCGTCCGCGGTGGTGTCCTGGATCCGCACGCTGTTGATGGTCAGACCGGTGGTCGTGCCGGTGATCCACATGCCGACCTTGGTGTTCTGCACCCACACGTTGGAGACGGTGGTGTTGCTGAAGTTGCCGTTCAGGCCGTTGACCGAGCCGTCACCGTCGTTGCGCACGTTGACGGTGCCGAACAGCGAGAGGTCGTGGATGTTGTCGTTCCCGCCTCCGCCGTTGAGCTCCACGCTGGTGCCGGTGATCTCGGTGTACCACTCGCCCGCGCCGGCCAGGTTCAGTTTGTTCACCTGGAGCGGCGAGCTGATCTTGTACGTGCCCTGCGGCAGGTAGACGCCGGTTCCGGCGCTCTCGGCCGCGCTGATCGCGCTCTGCAGCTCACTGGTGACGTCGTTGACCCCGGTGTTGTCCACGTTGTACGGGGCCTGGGTCACGTTGATGTAGCCGGCCGGCGAGGCGAGCGGGGCGGCGACGTTCTCGAAGTCCGCGGTGTTGATGGCGTACCAGGGCGCGGTGTCCCCGGAGTCGATCTGCAGCTTGACCACGGTGCCGGCCTGCAGGGTCGAGCCGAACATGTAGCGCACGTCGTTGTAGAAGTCGTGCGGCGCGCTCACGTTCGGGTCGGTGACCTGCGGCGCGTTGTTCTCGGTGGGCGGGTTCGAGCCGTAGAGCCAGCTGTACTGCGAGGTCAGCGACAGGGCCGTGGTCAGCGTGTTGTTGACGTACAGGTCGAGCGGGGCGGTGATGCCGCCGCCGGAGAGCGAGTCGGGGATCGAGTAGTGGAAGTCCACCGCGTTCGCGGCGGTGGTCAGGGTGAAGGAGACGTACGAACCCTGACCGACCAGCTGGTCGACCACGCGTCCGGTGGCCTCGGAGGGCAGCGTGCCGAAATCGTAGTCGGGGCCGAGGATCGTGCCGTTGGTCGCCACGCCCGTACCGCCGGTCCCCGCGTTGAACTCGGTGAAGGGCACCGGCGCGCCGGCGGCGGTCGCGGCGTGCGCCGGGGCGGCGATGCCGAGTGCCGCGACGAACGGGGTGAGCAGGAGCGCGGCGGTCGCCGCGGCTCGGCGGCGGGGGGATGCCGGAGGGGAGGTCCGGGCTGTGCGTGGGCGCCGGGACGTCTTCGTCCTGAGCAGGTGCATGGAGTTCTACCCTTCGCGGGTGCACGGCCTGCGCGCAGGCAGGCCGGACACCAGTCATCGTGACCTGTGGGGGGAGCGATGGTGCGATGGAGCGATATCCAGCGCAGCGTAGGGCGAACGAAACTTCCATGCAATAGAGCTAGCCACTTGCAGTATAAATTTTACTCGTCCCTGCAAGTGGTTCGATCTCTACTGCAACTTCCGGACTCCGTCGAGGGGGTCCGCCAGCCGGTCGCCGGGTGCCACGGCAGCGGTGGCACCCAGCGATCGGTCAGGCCGCGTTGGCCGTCTTGCTCTCCCGCTTGATGGTGAGCTTGCCGTTCTTGATCTGGGCCAGCCTCGGCACCCGCTTGGACAGCGCCGAGTCGTGCGTGACCATGATCACGGTCAGGCCGAGATCCGCCCACAGCTTCTCGAGCAGCCCGAAGATGTCATCGCGGGTCTCCTCGTCCAGGTTGCCCGTCGGCTCGTCCGCCAGGATCACCTTCGGCTCCTTCACCAGCGCCCGCGCGATCGCCACACGCTGCTGCTGGCCACCGGACAGCTCCGTCTGCAGATGCCCCAGCCGCTCACCCAGACCCACGTCCGTCAGCGCCTTCGCCGCACGCTCACGCCGCTCCACCTTCGACACGCCCAACGGCACCAGCGCCGTCTCCACGTTCTCCTGCGCCGTGAGCGTCGGAATCAGGTTGAAGCCCTGGAAGATGTACCCGAAGTTCTGCGCCCGCAGCTTCGTCAGCGACATCTCCCCCATCTTCGCCATCTCCTGGCCGTCGAACTTCAACGACCCGCCCGTCGGCCGGTCCAGACCGCCCAACAGCTGCAACAGCGTCGACTTCCCATGACCCGTCGGACCCTGGATCGCCAGCATGTCGTTGTCCGGAATCACCACGTCCACACCCTGCAACGCGTGGACCTTCTCGTTCTTACCCTTACCGTCGTAGATCTTGGTAAGACCACTGATCTCATACATCTGTCGTTGTCCTTCGGAGTCTTAGGAGACCTTGGCCAGGGCGTCGGCCGGACGCAGCGAGGAGGCGCGCCAGCCGCCGGCGGCACCGGCGATCAGGCCGCCGAGGACCGCGAGGCCCACCGCGATCAGCAGGATGTTCAGGTGCACCGGCGCGGTCAGGTGCACGGTGATGTCGCTGCTGCCGCGCGCCGCGTTGCGGGCGCCGGCGAAGCCCGAGCCGCCGGTGCCGCCGGTCGCGCCGCCGGGGGCGCTACCGGTCGGGAAGCTGCCGCCGCCCGGGAAGCCGCCGCCGTTGGCGTTGCTGGCGCTGCTGGTGGAGGAGGAGGCGGACAGCGCCGGGGCGGCCTTGCCGATGGCGTAGGCGCCGAGGAAGCCGAGCCCGATGCCCAGCGCACCGCCGAACAGGCCCGTCACCACCGACTCGCCGATCACCTGGCGCACCACCCGGCGGGAGGTCCAGCCCAGGGCCTTGAGGGTGCCGAGCTCACGGGTGCGCCGGCCCACCGCGGAGAGCGTGAAGAGCACGGCGACCAGGAACGCGGCCAGCAGCACGCCGATCGCGAACCACTTGCCGAGGCTGTTGAGCAGCGAGGCGGTGGAGGCGAGCGAACCGGAGACCATGTTGGCCAGGTCGGCCGAGGTGGAGACGGTCGCGCCGGAGGCGTCCTTCTGGATCTCCGCGGCCACGGCGTCGATCTCGGTGCTGCTCGCGGCCTTGACGTAGACCGTGGTGACCTTGCCGGTCTCACTCGAGATCTTCTGCGCCTCGGCCAGCGGGATGAAGTAGTCCTCGGTGGACGAGGTGGTCACGATGCCCACGACGGTGAACTTGGTGCCGCCGAGGGTCTCGGTGGCGCCGACCTTGATCGTGTTCTGCGTCGCGTAGCTGGAGTTGACCAGCGCGACGGCCGCGCTCGCGTCCGCGTTCGCGAGGGTGCGCCCGGAGCTGAGCGAGAGGGTCGAGAGCGGACCCATGGACGAGTCGGACACGTCCACGCCCTGGATCGTGGTCGAGTTGAAGTCGAAGTTGCCCGACGGCGGCCCCGCGGAGAAGCTGCGCTGGGTGCCGCCCGAGCCGCCCCCGCCGGGGAAGCCGCCGGAACCGGAGCCTGGGCTCTGGGTCTGGGTCTCCTTGAAGCTCTGGGTGAGGGTTCCGGAGACCTTGAAGTCGGACAGGCTCAGGCTGCCGACCGCGCCGGAGACGCCGGAGGCGGTCTTGATCTTGTCCAGGGTGGTGGTGGCGATGGTGCCGGTGCCCGGCTCCACCGTCGCGCGGTCCTGGGTGGCCGTGGTGGTCTTGGTACCGGTGGCGGTCTGGCTCTGCCCGGTGATACCGAAGCCCTGCGTCCCGCCCGTGCCGCGCACCGCGGTCTGCGTGACGGTGATGTCGGTGCCGACGCCGTAGAGCGACTGGAGCACGCTGGCCTGGGCGGCCTTGGCCCCGTTGGACGCGGCGTTGACCGAGATGGCCAAGCCGATGCCGACCGCGAGACCGAGTGCGATCACGAAGGCCTGGCGGCTGCGCCTGCGCAGTTCTCGGCGCAGATAAGTAAGGAACATCGAAGGTCCTTGACGATTGGTGGAACGGGCTGATGCGGGCACGAAGAAGGCCGGGGCGGGGCGGGCCCCAGTCCCCGGCGCAGCGTGAGAATCTAAGCTCGTCTTCTCTAGTCCGACTGAGCTGACCATGAGATTGCGATGAATCCTTGACCGGGTTCCCATGAGCGCCGGTTTCGGAACCGGTGCCGGGACGCCGCGGGCACCTCGCATATCGGGATTGATCGGGGGAACCCGGGGCGGATGTACATGCTCCGAGCTCCGGGGGTTTACGCGGCGCAGGGCGACACGTTCATGCTGCTGTCCTCACTGCGGTGCGAGCGGGTCGGCCCGGGCACACGGGTGCTGGACGTGGGCACCGGCAGCGGGGCGCTGGCGGTCGAGGCGGCCCGGCTCGGCGCGGAGGTGACCGCGGTCGACGTCTCGCGCCGGGCCCTTGGCACGGCCTGGGTGAACGCGGCGCTGCGCGGCTCGCGCATCGCGGTGCACGCCGGGGACCTGTTCGAGCCGGTCCGCGGGCAGCGCTTCGACCTGGTCCTGTCCAATCCGCCCTACGTGCCGGGCTCGGCCCCGCACCTGCCGACCCGGGGCGCCGCCCGCGCCTGGGAGGCCGGGCTGCGCGGGCGCGCCCTGCTCGACCGGCTGTGCCGCGACGTGCCCGGGGTGCTCGCCCCCGGCGGCGTGGTGCTGGTGGTGCACTCCGCGCTGTGCGACGTGGCCGCGACCCGCTCGGCACTCGAACGCGGCGGGCTGCTTACGCGCGTGGAGCGGCGGATGCGCCAGCCCTTCGGACCCGTGATGCGGGCGCGGGCGGACTGGTTCGAGAGCCAGGGCCTGATCGGACCCGGGGAGCGCGAGGAGGAACTGGTGGTGGTGCGCGGTGAGCAGGCCCGGTGACGCCGCATCAGCACACGGCGATCCAGAACGCCGCAACACGGCCTCGTCGCGCGGCCGTCGTCGCGTGGTGATGCCCGAGGACGTCGGCCCGATCCTGTTGCAGGGCCCGGTCGAGGTGGTGCTGGACGACGGCGAGGTGCGCACCTGCGAGCGGCCGATGGTGGCGCTGTGCACGTGCCGGCGCAGCCGCACCTTCCCGTTCTGCGATACCAGCCACCGCCGGCGCGCCCGGCCGTCAGCCGGTGGCGGCCGCGCCGGGCAGCGCGATACGCAGTGAGCTGCGACCGGCCTGCCAGTGCGCGACGGCGTGCTCACCGAACCGGCGCTCGGCCAGATCGCTCGCGGCCAGGCCGAAGGCGATGTCGGCTTCGATTTCCGGCTCGTCCTGGAGAAGGGCGCCGATGACCTCGCGGCGCACGAGTTGTTCGTGCACCGCGTCCGCCTCGATGTGCTCCCGGTAGAAGCGCGTGCCCGCCTCGCCCGCGCCGAGCCGCTCCAGCGCGGCGGTCAGTCGGCGCGACCCCGGCGACGAGGTGATCTCGACCCCGGCGAACTGGCCGACGAGCGCGCCCCGGTGCTCGCGGTGCAGCCCGAACAGCGACATCAGGTTCACCACGGCCAGCGCCTCGGCCGGTGCGGCCTCGACGTACGCGCCGTACCGCGGGTCCAGGTCGAGGTCGCGCATCATCTCGGCGAACAGACGGGAGTGCACGCGGCCCGGGTGCCCGGCGCCGTACTCGTCGAACTCGATGGCCACGAGCGCCGCCTGGGACCGGCCGTGCAGCCGCGGGATCGCAAAGGCCTGCGGATCAGCCTCCTTCAGGTGGTAGAGCGAACGCTGCGCCACGTATTCGCGGGCCTGCCACCGTTCGCCGTGCTCCAGCAGGAAGTAGGACGGCCCGGAGCCGGTGGCCGGCTCCACCAGCAGCGCCTCGAGCTGCTCCGGCAGCGGCGTCACCGGCCCGAGCTCGGCCCGCATCGCGGCCAGGAACCGCTCTTCCAGGCGCGCACGCAAGGCCAGCAGCGACGGGTCCCACTCCCAGCGCGCATCCACGTCCGCGAACCCGCGGTAGTGCAGTTCGTAGCAGATGTAGAGGGCGAGCTGGTGGTCTCCGCCGAGAGGGTCACCCGTCTCGCAGGGCTCTGTGTTTCCGGCCTGGAGCGCGGGCGTCGGCGCGCGCTCGCCCGCAGGCTCGGCGAGCCGCTCGACCAGCCGCGCGCTGACCGGGCCGCGGGGTGCGGGCAACGGCGGTGCGGCGGCAGCGGCGACACCCATGTCAGATCACGCTCCTCGCTCCGGGCCACTCGGTCTGCTCGGTCTGCGGGACGGGCACGGGTGTGCGCGTGGTGGGCGGCGTGCGCAGGTCCAGCACACAGCACTTGGGGCCGCCGCCGGCCTTGAGCAGTTCCTCGACCTCGACCGGGATCGGCTCGAAGCCGCGCTGCGCCAGCCGCTGCGCGAGCCCGGTCGCGGCCGCGGGCAGCACCACCCGCCGCCCGTCGCTGATCGCGTTCAGGCCGAACACCGCGGCGTCGGCGTCGTCGGCCTCGAGGGAGTCGGGAAACAGCGACCGCAGCACCCGCAGGCTCTGTGGGCTGAACGCGCCCGGGTAGTACATGATCTCGCGCTCGTTCAGCACGGCCAGCGCGGTGTCCAGGTGGAAGAAGCGCGGGTCGGTGAGGGTCAGCCCGACGACCGGAAGACCGAAGTACGAGCTCGTCTCCTCGTGCGAGGACGAGTCGGTGCGCAGCCCGTGCCCGGCCAGGATCATGCCGTTGGCCACGAGGTGATCGCCCTGTCCCTCGTTCACGCCGCGGGCCCGCGCCACCGGCTGGTAGCCGTTCTCCCGGAACCAGTGCTCGAACAACGCCGACTCGCCGGCCCGCTGCGGGCAGCGGAAGGTCGCGACCAGCACGCGCCCGTCGATCACGGTGGCGGCGTTGGCGGTGAACACCATGTCCGGCAGTCCGCGCCGGGCCGGGGCCTGCACGACGACGTGGCCGAGTTCCTTGAGCACCTCGCGCAGCTCGCGCCACTGCGTGCCGGCCCGCTCCGAGTCCACCGGGCGGCCCGGGTCCATCCACGGGTTGATGGCGTACTGCACGCCGAAGTGGTCCGGCGGGCACATCAGGTAGGCCCGGGAGATCGGGGGTGTGGGCATCCTCATCGTCGGCTCCCTTCTCGCCGCTCGGCGGGGCTCAGCGCTGCCGGTAGCGTTCGAGGTCTGTTTCGCGCGGGGTCAGTCCGTGTCCCGGCGCGTCCACGCGCGCGGTGATCGAGAGCGAGCTGTTCGCGCCGGGGCGCGGCAGGTCCGGCCGTACCCGACGGTGTGGTCCGAGGCCCGCGCCGTGACCGGCACCACGGTGGCGGCCTCCCAGGCCGGCCTGCCGTCCGCCTCGGGCTCGGCGGCGGGCACGGTGTACGCGCCGCCTCCGGATGGGTCACGATCGGCTGCTCGCCGCCGCGCGCGTCGGCTTCGGTCCGGCCGGCCATCCGTCCTCCTCAGCTCGCGCCGCCGTCGGCGCGGAACCGCCCAGTGCCCCGCCCGCCGCGCCGCAAACCGATCTTCCCGCGCCGGTCAGTCGGAGGAGACCAGGCTGCGCGGCCACAGCCTGCGGGAACGCACCATGTCGGCCTCCACCGCGTAGAGCGTGAGCTGCGCCTGGAGCGCGAACCAGGCGAGCAGCCCGAGGACCAGGCCGAAGGTGCCGTAGAGCGCGGAGGCGTTGCGCAGCGAGTGCGCCACCACGTAGCCCCCGACGTACTGCAGCACCTGCCACACCACCGCCGACAGGACGGCCCCGAGCCGCAGATCGCGCCAGGTGACCGCGCCGGCCGTGGCGGTGCGCAGGCCGAGCCAGAACAGCCCGATGTTCAGCAGCAGCGACACCACCAGGAGCAGGACCCTGCCCCAGGCGCCGAGCACAGTGTGGCCGCTCCACGAGCTGATACCGGACAGCGCCGTGGTGACCAGCACGCCGAGCCCGATGATCGCGATCAGGGCGAAGCTGCGCAGCCAGGATCCGGGAAACCCCGGGCGTTCCTTGCGCGGCACACCCCAGACCTCGTTCATCGCGTTCTGCATCGCGTTGGCGACCCCGCGGGCGCCCAAGAAAGTGAAGATCAGTCCGACGATCAGACCGAAGCCGCTGCGACCGAGCGAGTGCACGTTCGCCCGCAACTGGTCGCCGATCACCGGGAACTCGATCAGCGCCGAGTTCAGCACGTCCTGCTGCAACGCCGGGTTCCCGGCCAGCACCATGCCGAGCACGGTGACCAGCACCAGCAGCAGCGGAAAGGTGGACAGGAACGCGTAGTACGCCAGCAGCGCGGCCAGGCTGCCGGCCTGGTCGTCGTTGAACTTGCGCCAGACGGCGACCGGGAAGGCCAGCACCCGGTGCCGCTGCTGGAACGCGTCCACCGCCGTGATCATGCCCTTCAGCACTGTGCCCCGCCCCTCGGTCTCGTCCGGCCGGCTGCTTCCTCAAAGATCCCGCAAAGATCACCGATTTCCGGCATCCGGCGCGGGACGCGCGGCCGTGAAGTCCTCCTGAAGGCTGAAGGAGGGTCGGCACCCGGCTCAGGGGCCGAGGCCTGCGGAGGCCGGGTACGGGCCGCACGTGCGGTCCCGCCCCGGCCTGTCCACGTCCAGTCCGCTGCCGTCCGGCTCGCGGCCTTCCAGTCCGCTGCCGTCCGGTCAGCCGGCGGCGCGCCCGAGCTGCGACTTGTTCATCTTCGAACGTCCCTCCACGCCGCGGCGCCCGGCCTCGGCGTAGAGCCGGCGGTAGGTCGGGCCGCCCGGCCCGCGGTGCGAGCGCAGCCCGCCGCGCCGCCACCTACGCAGGAGGCTGATTCCTCTGCCGCGGTACGCGCGGCGGCGCCCGACCGAGGTCGGACGCCGCCCGTTCGCCGTCTCCCGCGTCACTTGGCCAGGAAGTCCAGCAGGTCCTTGTCGAACTGCTCCTTGTACCCGGGCACCAGGACGAGGCCGTGCGCGCCGCCGGGGTAGACCTTCAAGGTCGCGTCCGGGATGATCTTCACGGACTTGTGGGCGGTGGCGTCGATCGGGACGACCTGGTCGTCGTCGCCGTGGACGATCAGGGTGGGGACGTCGAACTTCTTCAGGTCGTCGGTGAAGTCCGTGTTCGCGAACGCGTCCACGCAGGCGACGCCGCCCTCGACGGTCTCCTGCATGGCCATGTACCAGAACTCGTCCTTGTTGCCCTGGGTGACCTTGTTGCCGTCCCGGTTGGCCCCGAAGAACACGACCGCGGTCTCGTGCCAGAACTGCGAGCGCTCGGCCACGATGCCCTGCTTGAGCTGCTGGAAGACCTCGTTCGGCACGCCCTCGGGGTTGTTCGGGCCCTGCAGCATGAGCGGCGTGATCGCGGAGAGCAGCACCGCCGAGTGCAGCCGGCCGGTGCCGTGCCGCCCGATGTAGCGGGCCAGTTCGCCACCGCCCATCGAGTGCGCCACCAGCGTCACGTCCCGCAGGTCGAGCCCGGTGATCAGGTCGTTGAGATCGTCCGCGAAGGTGTCCCAGTCGTACCCGTCGTACACCGGCGTCGAGCGCCCGTGCCCGCGCCGGTCGTGCGCGATACCGCGGTATCCGGCATCGGCCACCGCCTTGAGCTGGCTCTGCCACGCGTCGCCGCTCAGCGGCCACCCGTGGATGAACACCACCGGGCGCCCGGAGCCCCAGTCCTTGTAGAAGATCTCCACGCCGTCTCGGGTCTTGCAGAAGGGCATCGTCCTTCTCCTTCGCGGTCGAGCGGAACCCCCGACCCACGCTAAGCCACGCCTCGGGCACCCGCACGACCCGCGCCGACGGCGGCTTCGGCTGTTCGGTGGGCCCGGCTCGGCCCGTCCGCGGGCTGGGGCCTGGGCGACGTGGCGCGGGGCGAGCACGCCCGCGCAGCGGCCGTCGCGGTCGAGGACGAGCAGGTGCCGGCAGCCTCCGGAGACGAAACGGGCCACCACTTCGCGCAGCGTGGCGTCCTCGGCGATGACGCCGGCCACCGGGCGCATCAGGTCACGGGCGGTGAGCGCGCCGAGGTCGGTGGCGGATCCGGGGGCGAGAGTCCGTGTCGTCGTCATGGCTCCATGCTGCGGCGCGGCGGGCCGGATGGACAGGGACTTGCGACGTGTGGGTTCGGGACCAAAGTCCCTGGGCGCGCCGCGCGGCGGGCGAGATCGTCGGTGTGCACCGGAATCCGGCTTCGGTATCAGTCCCCGCAGACAGGAGCGCACGATGACTCAGTATCTTGACGCGCAGGCCGACCTCGACGAGTACGACGTGGACGGGCAGGCGCCGCACCGGGTGATCGTGGGCGTGGACGCGTCGGCCCACGCCGCGCACGCCGCCGGGTGGGCCGCCGAGGAAGCGCTGCGCCGAGGCGTCCCGCTCACCCTCGTGCACGCGATCGACCTGCCGGGCGCCTCCTCCTGGCCGGTCGCGCCGCCCGCCTACGCGCAGTTCCGCCGCGCCGACGGGCAGAAGCTGCTGGACGCGGCCGCGGCCGACGTCCGGGCACGCTTCCCCGGGCTGAGCGTGCAGACCGAGCTGTCCGAGCTCTCCGCCGCACACACACTCAGCGCCCTGAGCGAGGAGGCGGCGCTGCTGGTGACGGGGACGCGCGGGCACGGCGGATTCACCGGGCTGCTGCTGGGCTCGGTCAGCCGGAAGCTGGCCGCGCACGGGCACTGCCCGCTGGTGGTGGTGCGCGCGGCGGCGGCCGAGACCGAGGCGGCGCCCGGCGCGGAGGCCGGCGACGAGGTGCTGCTCGGGGTCGAGCCGGACCAGCCGGAGTCGGCCGTCCGCTTCGCCTTCGCGGCCGCGGCGCGCTACGGGGCGACGCTGCGGGCGGTGCGGGTGTGGTGGCCGGTCGCGATCTACACCGGCCCGTCCGGCGGCTACTACGAGGACGTGACCCGCACCCCGGCCGAGGAGGCCGCGGACGTCGAGCAGCTGCTCGCACCGGTGCGCGCCGCGTTCCCCCAGGTGAAGGTGGAGATCAGCGCCGTGCGCGGCAACGCCGTTGCGGAACTGGTCGACGCGGCCCGCGCGGCCCGGCTCGTGGTCGTCGGCGCGCACCGGTACCACGGCCCGCTGGCCGTCGGCGCGGGCTACGTCGTCGAGGGAATGCTCGCGCACTCCCCCGTGCCGGTGGCCGTCGTCCCCGCCGCGTGAGCGACCTACGCCGGGGCGACAGGCTACTTCGACGCGTACTTCTGCAGCCCGGCCTGCACTTCCGGCACGTCCATCACCGGAATGAGGTCGATCTTCACGTCGAGCGCCTGGAAGAAGGGCTCGGCGACGCTCGGGATGTCGGTGGCGTCCTTCAGGTCGAAGACGATGAACGCGGTCCGCCGGCCGTCCTTCGCCCCGAAGTACGCCGCCTCGGGCTTGATCCGCTCGAAGGCCGACATCATGATCTCGCCCAGCTTGTTCTCGGCGATGGCCTTGTTGGCCTTGTCCGTGTCCATCTCGACCGTCATGAGCATGCGCATGGCGCGTTACCTCCTGGGTGGCCGGTGCGGCCTTCTGCGGTACGTTCGGTCTGTCGGGACTCAGCCTCTCCTCGCCCGCGTCCACGCGCCGGTCGGGCGGGTACGCCGAGGCTCGGCCGCTGCGCCGTGCGGGTAGCGTGGGAATCCGCCCACGCACGGAAGCGGGCCGGCCGCGGCCCGGCAACGAGGAGAAGGAACGGATGAACGACATCAGCGCCTACCGGGACCTCCCGCCCACCACGCTCGCGGACCTCCTCGACCGGTCGCAGATCATGGATATCGGTGTCCGCCCGCTGTGGACGCCCGCGCCGCACCTGGCCGGCCCGGCCTACCCGGTGCGCTGCGTGCCCGGCGACAACCTCATGCTGCACGCCGCGATCTACCGGGCCGAGCCGGGCTCGGTCATCGTCGTCGAGTCCGGAGACCTGGACTACGCGCTCGCCGGCGGCAACGTCTGCGCGGTCGCGCAGCGGCGCGGCGTCGCGGGGTTCGTGCTGGACGGGCTGGTCCGGGACATCGCCGAGGTGCGCGAGGCCGGGTTCCCGGTGTACGGGCGCGGCGTGATCCCGATCCCGGGCACCAAGAGGCAACTCGGCGCCCTCGGCGAGCCGGTCACCGTCGGCGGTGTGCTCATCCGGCCCGGCGACATCGTCGTGGCCGACGAGGACGGCGTGGCCGTGGTGCCCGCCGAACGCGGCAACGAGGTCCTGGCCGCGGCCCGGGCGAAGCTGGCGAAGGAGGCCGGGGAGAGCCTCGACGACTGGGAGCGCCAGCACCACGCCCGGATCGAGAAGGCTCTCAGCGAACTGGGTCACGTAGGCCGGTAGCCTGCCGCAACGGGCCGCCGCGATCGCTCAGTCCCGCGTGATCGCGGCGACGACCTCAAGGTAGCGGTGCACCAGGCGGCGGGTCTCGGCGTGGCCGAGGACCGAGGAAAGCAGGGAACGCAGACGCTCGAGCGGCGCCGGATCCGGCGGCGCGCCGAGCATCGCGGCCATGCCGGCGGCGTGCTCCAGCATGCCCCGTGCGACGAACTTCGCCGCGAGGGGCAGCATCGCCAGGACGAACTCCTCCGGGTCCGGGACGGGGTCGGGGTGCGGATCCGGGCGGCCGCGACCGATCTGGTCGAGCGACTGCCGCAGATCGAGTGTCCCCTGCGCCCCGGTCCCGCGCAGCGCCCGCGCGTCACTGGGCACCGGCCGGCTCGCAGGCCACGTATACCAGTCGACCCACAGTGGCAGCGGGCCGAGGTCGTAGAGGGCTCCGACATACCCGCCACCGACCGGACCGTTCCCGGGATTGCGCACCGTGACCAACGCGCCCTCGAGGATCGGCGCGCCGTCGACCACGATCAGGTCGACGTCGCTCCACTCGTCCCCCTGCCCGCGGCCCAGGGAACCCGCGAGCCACACCGACCGCGCGTCCACGCACGCGACGGCCTGCGCCAGCCAGCGTTCTCGCGCCGGCGGCAGCGCGGCGAGCAGGGCCCGGGCCTCGTGTGGGGTCATGGCGATGGAGGTTACCGAGTCCTGACGACCCGAGTGAACGGCTTTAGTGGACCGAGAAACCGCCGTCCACGAACAGTATCTGGCCGGTGACGAAGCGGGCGGCTTCGGAGGCGAGGAAGACGGCGGCGCCGCGGAAGTCGTCGGGGACGCCGTTGCGGTTGACCATGTGGCGGGCGGCGAGGGCGGCCACGCGCTGCTCGTCGCGGGCGGTCTGCTCGGTGAGGGGAGTGAGTACGAAGCCGGGGATGATCGTGTTGACGCACACGCCGCGGGCGGACCAGGCCTCGGCCTGGGAGCGGGTCAGGCCGGCCAGGGCGGCCTTGGCCGCGCCGTAGCCGCCGCTGTTGCCGAACGCGGAGATCGACTGCTGCGATCCCACGTTGATGATCCGGCCCCAGCCGCGCTCGGCCATCTTCGGGGCGAAGCGCTGTCCGAGCAGGAACGGCGCGTCCACGTCCGCGGCGAACTGGGAGTCCCACTGCTCCACGGTGTGTTCGTCCAGGTGCGGCCGGTACATCACGGCCGCGCAGTTGACCAGGATGTCGATCTCGCCGACGAGTCCGACCGCCTCCTCGGCGGCGCGGGCGAGCTCGGCGCGGTCGCCGATGTCGGCGCTCACGGCGTGTGCCTCGCCGCCCGCCTCGGTGATCCGCGCCACGGCCTCGCGCAGCGGACCCTCCCGCCGGGCCAGCAGCACCGTCCGCGCCCCGGCGCCCGCGATGGCCTCGGCCATCGCCGCGCCGATCCCCGAGCTGCCGCCGGTCACCAGGGCGCTGCGCCCGCGCAGCGAGAAGAGGTCTTCGATCATGGTCATGGCCGCACTCTAACAAGCCGCGCGGTACGGACGGACGGGCGGGCCGGGCGAATGGAGGCGAAAGATATACACATGTCATCGCGGACGTCTTTTGAAATTTTCTTTAGCCTGGTACGGTAAGAGGTATTCCGTGAATTGATTTGTTAACCTCGGCGCATGAGCATCGAGCGCCAGATCTCCTATCACGATCTCGAAACCCCGCTTCAGGGTTATCTCCACCTTCCGGAACACCACACCGCGCCGCTGCCGGGAATCGTGTTGATTCACGGGGCCGGCGGCCTCGACGCGCACCCGCGCGAGCAGGCCGGGCGGTACGCGGATCTCGGCTACGCGGTCCTGGCCGTCGACATGTTCGGGCCCGTGTGGGGCACCGGGCGGGAGAACTTGGTCGCGTACCTCAAGGAACTGCGAGACGAGCCCGATCTGCTGGTGCGGCGCGTGGCGGCGGGACTTTCCGCGCTGGGTCAGTGTGCTGAGTCCGACGGACGGTTCGCGGCGGTGGGCTTCTGCTTCGGCGGGATGGCCGCGCTCACCCTGGCCCGGGCCGGGCTGGAGCTGACCGCGGCGGTCAGCCTGCACGGCTCGCTCGCCACCGTCCGCCCGGCCGAGGCCGGCGGGGTGCGGGCCCGGCTGCTGGTGTGCCACGGGGCGCGCGACCCGCACGTGCCGATGGCCGACGTCGCCGCGTTCTCCGAGGAGATGATCGCCGCCGACGCGGACTGGCGGCTCGTCGTGTATGGCCGGGCCGTGCACGGATTCACCCATCGCGACGCGGTGCCCGGCGCGCCCGGCCAGATCCCGGGCGTCGGGTACGACCAGGACGCGGACGAGCTCTCCTTCGCCGAGGCACGGGAGTTCCTGGCGGCATCGTTCACCCGGGTGGCGTAATCCGAGGACGGCCGCCCAGCGGGCGGCCGGTGGGCGGCGGGCGTGGGCCGCGCGAGGGCGCAGCGGCGGTGGAAGACTCGGGAGGGCGGTTCAACGCCTAGGTTATGAGGGGTCTGACCTGCGATGACGCTTTGCGCGAGAACCTTCCCCGGCAAGTGGTGCGC
>NZ_JAGSOG010000680.1 GCF_018139695.1 Actinospica durhamensis
GCACCAGCGGCAGGGTGCGGGCGGCGGCCACCAGACCCACGTCGCCGCCGTCGCCACCCATGCCCAGCACGGCGAAGGCGGAGGCGATCAGCGCGCCGTGGCTGCCGAGGTTGGTCACCACGGCGGCGGCGGTCAGCAGGGTGTAGTTGCGGCCCGCCCAGGCGGGGCGGCGGAAGGCGGTGGTGGTCGACACCCCGTGACTATCGCCGGGGCGGGGCCGACTTGCCAAATGCGTCTTCCCACCCCTGGCCTGTTACGACTCCTCTGGCGGTTCCTCGGTGAGGCGCACGGTGCTGAGGATCTTCTCCACGGTCGCCTCGGGGATCTCCTCCTTGACGCCCTTGGCGCCGTACAGGTTCCAGGTGACGAAGTCCCCGGCGCTGTTCTTGAACGCGAAGGTGATCGCCTTGCCGTCGCTGTCGCACTTGCCGTTCTGCGGCGTGTTCTCCGAGTACGCCCTGGCGACGCTGCCCTTGATGCCCGACTTGGTGGTGTACGGCTCGGGTTCGTCCTGCTTCACGCTCTTCTTGTCGGGCTGCGTGTACCCGCCGTAGATCCACCACGGCACCCTGG
>NZ_JAGSOG010000681.1 GCF_018139695.1 Actinospica durhamensis
CGCCCGCCCTGCGCATGGCGACCAGCGTGCTGAGATCGCGTCGGCGGCTAACCGGCTGCTCTATCGATACCAGTCGTCGCCGCTGGTGCTGAGGGATCTGCCGAGGTAGTCGGACAGGTTGTTCGCCACCCAGCGTCTGCTGTCGGACTCGTGGTCCCAGACGAAGATGTCGGGACGCTGCGGGGTCACCACGCATGCGAACTAGCGGATCGAACGGCATGTACAGCGCGGCGAAGTTGGGAGCGGTGCGGAAGACCCGCTCGGTCTCGAGCAACTCGTCGCGGCCTGGTCCTTGGGGACGCCGAACGTCCTCAAATCGCGCCGACTCCTGCACTCGCTTGAGGCGTCCTTGCTCCGATGTCAGGACTCCCATACATTGAAGTCGAAGGAAACACTGACGATCGATCGTCAGATGAACCTGACGCTGGGAGACGCACTATGGGTTGGCTCTATGACGGGGTGTCGGACGAGGAGCACGAGGGCTGTCCGGTCGGGGTGTTGGCGAACGGGGTGATCCCGACGTACACGCGGGGGAGCCAGTGGTTCGAGATGGAGTTCCGGGAC
>NZ_JAGSOG010000682.1 GCF_018139695.1 Actinospica durhamensis
TTCTTCGTGGTATTCCTCTTCGACGTTGACCTGCCAGACGTCGTGGTGGGTGCCGGTGCGGATGTTCTCGGAGGTCAGTAGGGCGGTGAGCATGGAGTGGTCGGCGTTGTTGTACCGGTGCATGCCGTTGCGTCCGACGGGGTGGACGTTGGGGGTGTGGGTGTCGAGCCAGTCGCGGATGACTTCGAGGTTCGCGGCGTACCGGTCGTCGTAGACGGGGTAGGCCTTGGGCATCCGTACGACGTATCCGGACTCGACCGATCCGGGGGTGATGAGTTCGAGCTGTTCGAGTTCGCGGGTGCCGAGGGTGACGAGGTCTTCATCGGCCATGCTCCACAGGTCGTCGCCCTCGTTGACGAAGAACTCCAGGCCGAGGCAGGTGCGGCCTTCCTTGACGAGGTAGGGGGACCAGGAGCCGAAGTTCTGGATCCGTCCGACGCGTACGCCGGGGGTGTGGATGTAGATCCAGTTGTCGGGGAACCCGTGCTTTTCCGGCACGACCAGGGCCACGGTCAGAAAATCGCGGTAGCGCAGGTCCTTGGCCGCCGCGATCGCCTCCGCGGA
>NZ_JAGSOG010000683.1 GCF_018139695.1 Actinospica durhamensis
GGTATGGACTGTCGGACCCGGCGGAGACTGCACGGTGCGGCGTTGGAAGTCGGACGCGGCGGGGGCTCCACGGCACGGTCAAGTGGAACGGGGGCCCCACGGGTGAAGCGAAGCGGGAGCTTCACGGCGCAGCTACGGGTGGGATAGCGGCAAGGAGGCGGCAGGGGTTGGACAAGGTCGAAAGCTGCGCGATTGGCGAGCCGTACGGCGCAGGCCAGCGACTGGGCGAACGGTGAGACAGCTAGGTGGAGAGCTCCGCAAAACAGGTGAGTTGGGGCGCGAGCCGGGGGCGCTGGGTCAACGGCGAGACGGCGCGGTATGCGGTGTGAGGCGAGAGCTTCCCGAAAGACGAGCCCTGAAGTGCGGGAGCCGCCGGCTGGGCCAAAGGCGGGGCAGCGCGGCGAGCGGCGAGCGGCGAGCGGCGAGCGGCGAGCCGATCACGAAAAGACGAACCCTGCGGCGCGAGAGCCGCGGATTGGGCCGATAGCGGGACAGCGCGGCGTGCGGCGAGGGGTTCGCGAACAGTTGCTCGTTCGGGGCGGGCGCGAGAGCCGTGCGAGGGG
>NZ_JAGSOG010000684.1 GCF_018139695.1 Actinospica durhamensis
CCGATGACGCATTGTGGACCTGCTCGTCACAGGGCGATGCTCGGCATGTGATCGAGGTGTCGCTTGTCCTGCTGGCCGGTGTCGCCGCCGGAGTCCTGAACGCCATGGGAGGCGGGGGAACGTTCGTGGCGATGCCCGCGCTCGTCGCCTTCGGCCTGTCACCGGTGACGGCGAACGCGGTGTCGCGGGTCGCCCTCGTACCCGGTGCCGTGGCCGGCGCGTGGGTGTACCGACGCGAACTCACCCCTGTCGGGCCTACGTCCACGAAGGCGCTGACAGCGGTCAGCGCGATGGGCGGTGGAGTCGGCGCCGGCCTGCTGCTGGTGCTGCCCGCATCGTCGTTCGACGCCGCGGCGCCGTGGCTGCTGGCCTTCGCCACAGTGGTCCTCGCCTTCGGCCGTCACCTCTCCAGGGCGCTGAGCAGTGTGCTGGGCCGCTCGGTCGGCATGAGTTCACGAGCCGTCCTGATCGGACAGTTCTTCCTCGCCGTGTACGGCGGATACTTCGGCGGAGCCGTAGGCATCATGATGCTGGCCCTGTGGAGCATCGGCCTCGGCC
>NZ_JAGSOG010000685.1 GCF_018139695.1 Actinospica durhamensis
CCGTATGACGGGAGACTGTCACGTACGGATCTGTGGGAGCCCGGGGGTGAGAATCCCCCGGGCCACCCGGCGCGAAGGTGATGGGGCGGTCGCAGCCGGGGTAGCGGCAGTGTCGGTCGCGCCAGGCGAGATATCCCCGCTGTTCGGCCGAGGCCAGCCGTGCTCTCGGGTCCCGGTCCACTGCCACGCCGTCCAACACTCCGGTGTGTCCGTCGAGGGTGAGGGTGTGGCGTCGCGGGTTTCCCTGCCTGGGCAGCAGCCGCGCCGGGATGAGCGCTCCGAATGCGGTGCGGGCGCAGCCGGCGGGGATGTCGAGCTGGACCGGTGCGGGTTCCTGCATCGTTACGGCGAGCGCGGGCAGCGAGAAGTGGGCCCCGCGCTGTTCGGCCGTGGCGTCCAGGAATACCTGCGCCATCCGTGTGATCGCTTCGGCGTTCATCTGCTCGGTCGTGCGCACGTCCTGGGGTGCGAGTTCGGTGCCGTCGAACTGCCGGGCCCGGATCATTTCCGCGACCTGCAACTCCACCGCGGCTTGGAGTACCGCGCCGCGGG
>NZ_JAGSOG010000686.1 GCF_018139695.1 Actinospica durhamensis
CGGGTGCCGGGTTCCCCCATTCGGACACCCCCGGATCCAAGCCCTCTCGGCGGCTCCCCGGGGCCTATCGCGGCCAGACACGTCCTTCATCGGCTCCTGGTACCAAGGCATCCACCGTGCGCCCTTATACACTTACACGGATGATTCATCAAGATACTCAACACTACAGAGCAGCAATCTAAAAACTACTAGATGCTCGCATCCACTATCCAGTTCACAAACACCCCACCGAACCCCAGACCACCCATGACGACCACCAGCCCGTGACAACGGACGGTATGGCGTCGGGCCTGGACCCGGACCAGAAGAAGACCCACACACGGGGAAACCCGGACCACAAGATCCGGGCTCCACTGCGGCTGTCCCTTCAGGACCCAACAGTGTGCCACGCCAGGCCCGCAAGGGACCCGGCTGCTGTCTACGACGTTTCCACCCATGAGCTCCGCCACCGGACACTCGCCGGTGAAGCGGGTCTGGCCCGGCCGGCCCACTACAGGCCTACCTGGGCAGATGCTCCTTAGAAAGGAGGTGATCCAGCCGCACCTTCC
>NZ_JAGSOG010000687.1 GCF_018139695.1 Actinospica durhamensis
GCGTACGCCGCCCGCATCGCCCGTACCTGGCCCTCCACCGAGGGCACAAGCAGTCCCTCGCCGCGGCCGTCGTTACCCAGGCCGATGCCGCGGATCACGCCGAGCACGGGGATACCGCGCACTGACGCGTCGGCCAGCCGCATCAGCGCGACGAGCGCCGCACCCTGCGCGGGAATCAGCCCGTCCGCGTCGCGCTGCAACGGCCGATAGAGCCCACTTCGGCTGAGCGCGGAGAGCGCGCAGAACCCGGTCTGCAGCAGCAGCGGATCGGCGGCGCTCACCCCGCCCGCCAGCATGAGATCGGCCGAGCCGTCGTGCAGCCGGTCACACGCCAGCTTCAGCGCGTACAGCGACGACGCGCAGGCCGCGTCGAGCGCGAGCGACCCGGCGCCGAACCCGAGAGCCCGCGCGCACATCCCCGCCGGCGAAACGTTCCGCCGACGCGCCTTCGCATCGAGTGCTCGACCCGCATGCCAGGCTTCTTCGACGTGGTAGGTCATCCACTCGTCCGGCAGCGCCAACCAGCCGAGCACGAGCCCTGACC
>NZ_JAGSOG010000688.1 GCF_018139695.1 Actinospica durhamensis
GTAACGATGCCACGGCCTGGGCCGCTCGTGCCGCTCGTGCCGCGCGCGTTGCCGCCAGCCTTGCCGCCCCGACCTGCTCGGCGTCGGCGTCGGTGCCGTCCACGTCGGTGGCGCCCGCGGTCGTGACGGCGCCCGCGGTCGTGACGGCGTCTGCGTTGACGACATGGGGGAGATGGGCCACGGCGATGGCGGTGCGGGGGGTCAGGCGCCAGGCGGCGGAGGCGAGGGTGGGCAGCAGGGCGGACACGGCGGTGGAGTAGCCCTCGACGGAGGGGTGGAAGCGGTCGGGGCCGAACAGTTCGGCGCGGCTGGCGAACTCGGGGCCGAGCAGCGCCCCGATGGGCACCGAGCAGCCTCCGGCCGCGGTCACGGCCTGGCTCTGCAGCAGCGCGAGCTTGCGGCTCCAACTACGCGCGAGCCAGCGCAGCGGCGGCTGCACGGGGCGGATCGTGCCGAGGTCGGGGCAGGTGCCGACGACCACCTCGCAGCCCGCCGCGCGCAGGCGCTCCACGGCCTCGCCGAGGGCGGCGGGCTGCGAGGT
>NZ_JAGSOG010000689.1 GCF_018139695.1 Actinospica durhamensis
ATCCCGGGCTGCACCAGCGCCTGGTCGCCTCGCCGACGATGCGCCTGGTCAACCTGGCCGGACAGGCGATCGGCAACCGGTACCGGCGCTTCCTGGCGGAAGAGGACGGCCTGAGCCCCGGCGCCGCCGCGGTGCTCAACGCCCTCGCCTGGGGCCAGGGCCGCGGCCTCGAGGCCGGCACCCCGGGCCGGGCCACCCACTCGGAACTCGCCCAGCGCTGCATGATCACCCCGGCCACCCTCACCGGCCTGGTCTCCACCCTGGAGAAGGCCGGCTACGTCCGGCGCCAGCGCGACGAGTCGGACCGGCGCGTGGTCTGGCTGCTGCTCACCGAGGCCGGCGAGGCGCGCGCGGCCGAGATCTCGTTGCGGGCCAAGGCCGCCAACGCACAGCTCATGCAGGAGCTGACCCCCGAACTCGAGGCCGCCCTGCGCGACTTCCTGATCACCCTGATCGAGAACGACCTCGCGGTCGTGCACCAGGAGACGTCCGTGTTGTCCGAACAGTCCCCGCACTCCGAAGAACCCGGGCACGCCTCCGC
>NZ_JAGSOG010000068.1 GCF_018139695.1 Actinospica durhamensis
CCCTCGGACACGCCCGTGCGCTCGCCCTCGCCGCCCCCGTCGCCGGGCCCGCCGCCGCCCTCGAGCACGCCGAGGAGCACCCGGGCCGCGTGGGCGCCGTAGCCGAGCACGTCGTGGGTGAGCGCGGTGAGCGCGGGATGCACCAGCGAGCACAGCACGCTGTCGTCCCAGGCCACGATGGACAGGTCGCCCGGCACGTGCACGCCGAGGCGCTGGGCCGCGCCCAGGCCGGAGACCGCCATCAGGTCGTTGTCGTAGATGATCGCGGTGGGCGGATCCCCGCCGGACAGCAGCCGGTGGGTGGCCTCGGCGCCGCCGGCCGCGGTGTAGTCGGCCAGCTCGCACCGGGCCTCGATGCCCGCGGCCGCGGCCACCGCGAGGAACTCCCCGGTGCGCGCCCGGGTGTGCCAGAGGTCTGCCATGCCGGTGACCCGGGCGATCCGGCGGTGGCCGAGTTCGGCGAGGTGGCGCACCGCGAGCCGGGCGCCGGCCGCGTCGTCGGTCCAGACCGCGGCCAGGCCGCCGGCCCCGTCCGGGTCCCCCACCACCACACCGGGCAGGCCGAGCGCGCGCAGGGCGCCGGGGCGCGGATCCTCGATCCGCAGGTCCACCAGGAAGACCCCGTCCACCCGGCGCCGGGCCCACCAGCTGCGGTAGAGCTCGAGTTCGGCGTCGCGGTGCTCGGCCACGGTGAACAGCAGCGGGGTCTGGCGCTCGGCCAGCACGCCCTGGATTCCGGCGATCAGCTGCATGAACCAGGGTTCGACGCCGAGGAACCCGGCCGGGCGGTCCACCACAAGGCCGAGCGCCCCGGCCCGGCCGTCCGAGAGCGCGCGGGCGGCCGAGTTGGGCTGCCAGCCCAGCTCCCCGGCGATGCGCATGATCCGCTCGCGGGTGGCGGTGGACACCCCGGGCTGGTCGTTGAGCGCGAAGGAGACCGCCGCCTTGGTCACGCCCGCCCGCCGGGCGATGTCGGCGATCGTCGGTCGCTTCGCCCGCTCGCGCCCCTGTGCTCCCACTGGCCGCTGCCGCCTTTCACGGGTATTCGACGTCTTCGGGGCAGTGTACGGCGCGGGTATCCCCTCACCGCCAGAGGTTTGCGTCACGAAGTGCGCCGGAAATCAATCGGCCGTGCGCCGTTGACGGAACGGGTTGGTTGCCCTAAACCGGTATAGTAATCTTCACCCCCGCTTACCGACCCTGGGAGGTCGTTGCCCGTATGCACCGTCCCCTGTCCCAGCTTCCCGGGCTCAGGACGCCCGGCGCCTCGGCTCCCGGGCCCTGGCTCGGCGCCAACTTCTGGTCCCGGGCCGGCGGTCCGCGGATGTGGCGGGAGTTCGATCCCGGACTCGTCCGCCGCGAACTGGCCGTGCTCGCCGAACACGGGCTGCGCTACACCCGGTCGTTCTTCCTGTGGCCCGAGTTCATGCCCGAGCCCGACCGGGTGGACGAGGAGCTGTGCGCGCGCTTCGCCGCGTTCCTCGACCTGCACACCGAGACCGGGCTGAGCACCACCCCCACCCTCGTGGTCGGGCACATGTCCGGGGAGAACCGCGACCCGGCCTGGCGCGACGGGCGCGACCTGTATCAGGACGTGTGGATGGTGGCCCGGCAGGCCTGGTTCGCCGGGGAGATGGCCCGCCGCTTCGCCGGGCACCCGGCCGTGGCCGGCTGGGTGCTGACCAACGAGATGCCGCTCTACGGCGGGGAGGGCGCGCGCGAGCACATCGCCTCCTGGGCGCAGCTGCTGATCGACGGGCTGCGGGCCGGCGGGGCCACCCAGCCGGTGACCATCGGCGACGGCGCCTGGGGCCTCGAGGTGTCAGGGCACGACAACGGCTTCCGGCTGGCCGACGCGGCGCGGCTGTGCGACTTCATCGGACCGCACTGCTACCCGATGGGCGACGACCAGGTCCGCCAGCACTACGCCGCCGCCTGGGTGTGCGAGCTGGCCGGCTCCTTCGGCCGGCCGGTGCTGCTCGAGGAGTTCGGCGTCACCAGCGACTTCGTCTCGGAGGAGAACGCGGCGCACTTCCACCGGCAGGTGCTGCACAACTCGCTGCTGGCCGGCTCCAGCGGCTGGGGGGTGTGGAACAACACCGACTTCGACGGGCTCGAACATCAGGACCCGTATCGACACCACGCCTTCGAGCTGCACTTCGGGCTGACCGACGCGCAGGGCACGCCGAAGCCGCGGCTGCTGGAGCTGGCCCGCTTCGCCGAGGTGCTCGAGCGGGTCGGGTTCGCCGGGCTGCGCCGCACCCCGGCCGAGACGGCCCTGGTGGTCACCTCGTATCTGGACACGCAGTATCCGTTCACCGACGTCAAGGACGGCCCGTTCGCCTTCGACACGCTGCGCCAGGCCTACGTCGGCACCCGGCTGGCGGACCTGCCGGTGGGCATCGCGCGGGAGAGCGCCGGGATCGAGCCGGGGGCGAAGCTGTACCTGGTGCCGTCCACCAAGCAGCTGCTCAGCCCCACCTGGTACCGGCTGGCCGAGCTCGCCGAGGGCGGCGCGACCGTGTACGTGTCCTACACCGGCGGCACCCACCTCAACCAGCGCGGCCCCTGGTACGCGAACATCAACAGCCTGTTCGGGGTGCGGCACAAGCTGCGCTACGGCCTGATCGAGCCGGTGCCCGAGGACGGCCCGGTGTTCACCTTCACCCAGCCCTTCGGCTCCTTCGCGGCCGGCGCGCAGGTGCGCTTCCCGGCCGGGACCGGCGGGGGCCGGGGCATGCTGCCGGTGGAGGCCGTGGACGCGGAGGTCGTCGCCGTGGACGGCGAGGGCCGCCCGGCCCTGCTGCTGCGGCGGGTGGGCACCGGCGCGGTGGTGCTGTGCACGTACCCGATCGAGCAGCTCGCCGCCTCCACGCCGGAGGTGAATCCGGATCCGACGCGGGAGATCTACGACGCGCTGGCCCGCATCGCCGGAGTGGAGCGCCCGGTCGTGGTGGAGGACCGGTACGTCGCCGCCGACGTCCTGACCCACACCGACGGCAGCAGCTGGGCCTGGCTGGTGAGCCAGGCGGACCACGAGCTGACGGTCAAGCCGGTGCTGGGCAAGGGATTGCGGCTCGGCGAGGCGGTCACCCCGGACACCGCCGTGGACGCCCAGGGCACTGTCACGCTCGGCCCGTTCGGTGTCGCGGTGGTGAGGCTGGAGCGCGAAGAGGGGTAGTACTGCGGATTCCGTCGCGGCGCGGGCCGGGGCCTGCGCCGCGATACCCCCATGACATGGGCAGATCGCCGCGGCTACGCTGCGCGGATGGCGACGATCGAAGAGACGGACGAGGACGCGGCGGACGCCCCCGCGCGGCGGAAACCGGCCAGGCTGCTGCTGCGCAACCGCGACTACACCGGCTGGTGGATCGGCGAGACGGTCTCGCAGTACGGCAGCGCGCTCTCGACCGTCGCCTACCCGCTGCTGATCCTCGCGGCGACCGGCTCGGCCGCGCAGGCCGGCGTGGTCACCGCGGCCTCGAGCATCGGGCTGCTGGCCACGATGCTGATCGGCGGGGCCCTCGCGGACCGGTTCTCCCGGCGCACCCTCCTGATCGCCGGACCGCTGATCCAGGCGGTGGTGGTGGGTACGGTCGTGCTGGCGGTGGCCACCGGGCACGTGTCCGTGCTCTACGTCGCGGCGGTCGGGTTCGTCCAGGGCATGGTCGGCGGGGCGTCCGGCGCGGCCGCGTTCGCGACGCTGCGCCGGGTGGTGCCGCAGGAGCAGCTGCCGACCGCGTTCGCGCAGATGCAGGGCCGCACGATGGCGGTGCGGCTGGCCGGGCCGACCTCCGGCGGCTTCCTGTTCGGGATCGCGCGCTGGGTGCCGTTCCTCGGCGACGCGCTCTCCTTCCTGCTCAGCGCGGGCGGCGCCGCGCTCATCCGGCGCCCGCTCGGCCCGGACCCGGAGGAGCTCACGCCGCACGAGTTGGTGTTCGGCGCCATCGCCGAGGGGTTCCGCTACATCCGCGGCAACGCCTATCTGCGCTTCCTCACCGCCTGGGCCGCCCTCGCGAACGCGACCATGTCGGGCCTGAACCTGCTCGTGATCGTGCTGATCCACGACCGGCACGGCAGCGCCGTCCTCATCGGCGCGGTCACCTCCCTCGGCGCGGCCGGCGGCCTGATCGGCGCCTTCCTCTCCCGCCGGATCGCGCAGCGGGTCAAGGGCCGGCTGCTGGTGATCGCGGTGTCCTGGATGGCCGCCGGCGTGATCGCCGGCCTCGCCTTCATCCCGAACCCCTGGCTCATCGGCCTGCTGCTGGCGCTGCTGATGGTGCTGATCGCGCCGCTGAACGTGGTCTTCTCCACCTACGAGGCGCGCTCGATCCCGGACGCGCTGATGGGCCGGGTGAGCTCCGCGATCGACTTCGGCGCCGCCTCGATCCGCTGGGCCGGCCCGCTCGGCGCCGGCTGGCTGGCCGCGTCCTGCGGCGCGACCTGGGCCACGCTCGTGTTCGGCGGCGTGCAGGGCGGCATCGCCATCAGCACCCTGATCGCGCGCGGGCTGTACGTGCTCAACGAGCCGATCGACGAGGTCGTGGCCGAGGCCTGATCCGGCCGGGTGGAAAACCGCGGGGCGGCCGAGGCCGGCGCGCATTAGCATTCGGCACATGGACCTCGAGACCGCACAGCGCATCGAAAGGCTCGAATACGTCGTCGGCATGCTCTGCCGCCAGCTGGGGCTCAACCCCGACGTCCTGCTGAGCGGGCAGGCCACGCTCTCCCGGATCTCCGACGCGGTGCCGCCCGGGTACACCGCACCGGCGGCCAAGCCGACGGGTGGGCCCGCGGGCGCACCGAACCTGCCCCCGGAGTTCTACGAGTACCTGCGCCAGGGCAGGAAGATCCAGGCGATCAAGGTGTACCGCGAGGCGACCGGCGTGGGCCTGAAGGCGGCCAAGGACTTCGTCGACGGCTGCTCCTGACCCCGCGGCCGCGCCACGCATATCAGCTCACTGCGTCGATCCGGATCCACGTGTCCGGCGGCAGATCGGGGCGGGCGGGCGAGGCGCGGTGCTCCTCGGTCCAGGCGTCGCCCGCGAGCTCGGTGGCGACGCGGCGCCAGAAGCGGACCGCGGGCGGGTTGGCGTCCTGGAAGGCGACCTCCCAGGCGCCCGGGTGCAGCCGCATCACCTGGCAGGCCGCGTGCAGTCCGAGGCCGGATCTGCGGGCGCCGGCCACGACGAAGAAGGAGTTGAGCACCCGGGTCGGCGCGCCGAGGCCGCGCACGACGGCGAATCCCGCCGGGTTCTCGCCGCGGGTGAACAGGTAGGGCGCCCAGTCCGGGTCGGCGAACGCGGCCTCGAGGCGTTCGGTGCGGAAGGTGCCGTCGGGAAACGGCAGGGTGCCGGTGAGCGCGGACAACTCGTGGCGGAACAACTGCCAAAGCCGGTCGTAGCCCGGGCGGTCCGCTGCGTCGGCACGGCGAACGGTCGGAGCGGGGTTCGGCTCGGCTGGGTTCGGCTGGGCGGGATGCGGCTGGGATTCGGTCATGAAAAAAGCCTCCCGCCCGGAGTGTCACCGGAGCCGGAAGGCTGACCTTTATATTCTAGCAGCTCGGACCACCGCACTCGGAGCACGGCGGAGGCAGGCCATGGCGAAGCTGATCTACACCGCAATCGCCTCGCTCGACGGGTACGTCGAGGACGCGGACGGCGGATTCGTCTGGGCGGCCCCGGACGACGAGGTGCTGGCCTACGTCAACGACCTCGAACGCCCGGTCGGCACCTACCTCTACGGCCGGCGGATGTACCAGACCATGGCGATCTGGGAGTCGGTGACGGACGACGAGCAGGCCGCGGTGACGAGCGACTTCGCCCGGATCTGGCGGGCGGCCGAGAAGATCGTCTACTCGCGTTCGCTGGCCGAGCCCGCCACCTCCCGCACCCGCATCGTCGGTGAGTTCGACCCCTTCGAAGTGCGCCGGCTCAAGGAGTCGGCCACGGCCGACCTGAGCATCGGCGGCGCGCAGCTGGCCGGCCAGGCCCTCGCCGCCGGCCTGGTCGACGAGCTGCGGCTGTTCCTCGGCCCGGTCATCGTGGGCGGCGGCAAGCCCGCGCTGCCCGGCGGGGTGCACACCCGGCTGGAACTGCTCGGCGAGCGCCCGTTCCGGGGCGGGGTGACCTACCTGCGCTACCGGGTCAACTACACCCCGGAGGCCGACCGCTGAGCGGGTGGAAGTCCACTGTCGGCAGGTCCTGGCCGGCGAACCTGGCGTGCTCGGCGGTCACGAGCGTCATGGTGCCGTAGGCCTCCGGGTAGCCGTGTGCGGCGCTCGGCGTCGGCAGCGGATGGTCGGCCTCCCACCAGCGGCCGTCGAAGTAGGCGTAGCGGATCTCGCAGTGCACGTAGAGGTAGTACTCGTACGCGACGCCGGTGGCCACGACGGTGGGCGTGGCCGGCGCGGGTTGGGCGCCGTAGGCCTGATGGGCCGAGGAACAGCCGCCGACGCACAGGAGCACGAGGACACCGGCGGCGGTCGTGGCGGCCGCGGCCCGTAGCGGATTCATTCTCATAAGGGTTCGACGACGCGCCGGGCCGGTGCGTTCCGCGTCGCGCCGAAGCGCCGAAGCGCCGCCGCGCCGGGCTATCGCGGCCGAAAGGTCACAGGCTCCTGCTTCTCCGCGCCGAGGCCGGGTTCGGAGCCGGAGTCGGAGTCGGGCGGACAGCGGCGCAGGAGCACGGCCAGGGACCCGGTGGCCAGTGTCAGCGGCAGCACCACGGCCGCGGTCAGCGCGAGCGTGCCGAGGGCGGCGCGGCGGCCGTCCTGACTCAGGTCGGGATCGGCGAGCCGGGCGATGCGGTCGAGCGCGCCCGGCGCCGCGACCACGCCGAGGGCGCCGCCGGGGACGTGGCCGTCGCCGAGAACGGACAGCGCGGCGGCGACGGTGCGGCGGCCGTGGCCGCGGGCCGCAGCGTCGTCGGCGAGCAGTTCGACCAGTCGGCGCACCTCCCGGTCGGTGTAGTCGATCAGGCGCACGCCGGGCAAGGAGCGGCGCAACGCCCAGGAGAGCATGATCAGCAGGTGGTGCCGGCCGCGCTGATGGGCGCGTTCGTGCGCCACCACGGCGTCGAACTGATCGGGCGTGAGCAGCGCGATCGCCCGGGTGGTCAGCACGATGGGCCCGCGCCGTCCCGGCAGGCAGTAGCAGGCGGGGCGGTCGTGGTCGATCACGGTGACGCCGGTGGCCCGGTCCACCCGGCCGCACAACCGCAACATCGCGGTGTGCGCGCGGCCGCGCAGCCGCATGGTGAGGCAGGCGGCGCACAGGCAGTAGGCGATGCGCAGCACCAGCAGCCCGGCCACCGCGAGCCCGAACGCGCCGAGCATCGGGGCCAGCGGGGTCTCGTCGTTGAACGGGAGCTGATCCGCGCAGCGGTCCACCGTCGGATCCAGCCGGGCGAGTTCGGCGATCAGGGTCAGCCCGAGCGCCAGCCCGGCGGTGAACACGGCCAGCGGCAGCGAGCAGGCCAGCACCAGCAGCAGAGCCACGGCCCGGCGCGGCGCGGCGTCGGCGGACGGCAGCCGGGCCAGCAGGCGCGGGGCGCCGAGCACGATCCCGGCCGCGTACAGGCCGAGGACCAGGGCGGTGATCATCGGCGCGGGTACGGACTCGGATACGTAGGCGGATGAGGGCTCGGATACGGATGTGGGCATGGGCGCAACGGCATCAGCGGCTCCCCGACCTCGATGCGGCGGGCGCGCGTGGGCGGCGCGCTCCGTTCGGAGAGTAAGCCCTCTGACGATTGTATACAATCCTCCGCGACCGGCCGCCGGATAGACCCCCTCGCGACCTCCCCCGCCGCGTGCCTACGATGTTGCCGTGCCCGCACAGCGGGGTGCGGCGGGCGGCGAAAGGGACGGATGCCGGTGAGGCGCTTCGGAGAACTCGAATCCGTGGTGATGGAGCGGATCTGGCGGCTCGGACGGCCGGTCGTGGTCCGCGACGTGTACGAGGACCTCAAGGCCGAGCGCGCCATCGCGTACACGACCGTGATGACGGTCATGGACAAACTGCACTCGAAGGGCTGGCTGCGCCGGGAGTCGCGCGGGCGCGCCTACGAGTACGAGGCGGTGGCCGCGAAGGAGGCGTACACGGCGCGGCTGATGCGCGACGCCCTGGCCACCAGCGAGAACCAGGCCGCGGCCTTCGTGCACTTCCTCGGCCAGCTGACCGAGCAGGAGACCAGGGCCCTGCAGGCGGCGCTGGAGATCTGCCCGCCGGCGCAGCCGACCGCGGACGACGCGGACGCGGCCGCTTCGGACACACCCGCCGCGGACGCCTCCGGCATAGCCGCGGCCGCAGCCGCGGCCACTGCCGCACCGGCGGAACCGGGCGACCCGGCGGCACCGGCCGGCGCATCCTCCTCGGCCGACTGATCAGGCCGACGGCGTACTACGACGCCGCATCGTATCCGGGCGGGCCGTGCGTCCCAGCGCTCAGCGCACCACCATCCGCCGATCTTCCTCCTCACCCTGCCCGGCGCACATCCCGATCCTGTTTCGGCCGGGGGCGTTGACCGCTTCGCAGAATCCTCATTACTATCCCCGATAGTAGACGTGCTGCGCGTTCCACGGGGGCCACTATCCGGCGAGTTTCGAGGATCGGTACGCATGGACCACACACCTTCGCCCGACGATCTGCCCACCACCGACCCCCCGCGAGACGCGCGGTCCTTCACCCGACGCAGGCTCCTGATCACCGGGGCCGCGAGCGCGGTGGCACTGTCCGCCGGCGACGCCCTGTCCGGCCGGGTCGGGCGCGCCGCCGCCGCGGCCGGCAGCGCGCAGACCCCACTGCCGAGCAGCTCCATCCCCAAGTACCTCAGCGCCCTGCCCACCTTCGCCGGCCAGCGGGTGAGCTCGGCCGCGTTCACCGCCACGCTCACCGAGTTCCACCAGCAGGTGCTGCCCGCCTCGGTCTACCCGGGCGGGGTGGCCGGGACCTGGGTGTGGGGCTACCAGGTGGACGGCAAGCCGGCCAGCTGGCCCGGCTACAGCGTGGAGGCCGTGCAGGGCCGGCCCACCACCGTCACCTATGTCAATAACCTGCCCTGGGGCGCGAAGTCCCGGGTGCAGCCGCTGCTGACCGTGGACCAGACGCTGCACTGGGCCGACCCGCTGGACCAGATGGGCTCGAAGCTGCCCTACACCGGCCCGGTCCCGATCGTCGCGCACCTGCACGGCGCCGAGGTGCCCTCGGTCTACGACGGCTCACCCGAGGCCTGGTACACCCCGACCGGGCTGCGCGGCAAGGGCTACGCCTCGCTCACCACGGCCGCCGCCAACGCCGCGGTCTATCAGTATCCGAACACCCAGCCCTCGTCCACGCTGTGGTTCCACGACCACGCGCTGGGCATCACCCGGCTCAACGTCTTCTCCGGCCTGGCCGCGTTCTACCTGCTGCGCGACCAGTACGACACCGGCTTGGCGAACAACCCGCTGCGGCTGCCGGCCGGCGCCTACGAGATCGAGCTGATGATCCAGGACCGCCTGTTCGACGTCAACGGCCAGCTGCGCTTCCCGGACGGCTCGAACACCGCGGCCGACCTCAACGGCCCGCCGACGAACCCGCTCACCCACCCGTTCTGGATCCCGGAGTTCTTCGGCGACACGATGGTGGTCAACGGCCGCAGCTGGCCGGTGCTGAAGGTCGAGCCGCGCCGCTACCGGTTCCGCTTCGTCGACGGCTGCAACGCCCGGTTCCTCTCCATGAACCTGACCGCCGCGGCCAACGCGGGCAGCGCCACCCCGCCCTCGGCAGTGCCGTTCTGGCAGATCGGCACGGACGGCGGCCTGCTCGACGCGCCGGTCAAGCTCAACGACCCGGCGAACGCGAGCGCGCTCAAGCTCTTCCTCGCCCCGGCCGAGCGGGCCGACGTCATCGTCGACTTCTCCGGCCTGGCCGGCAGTTCCCTGATCCTGACCAACGACGGCCTCTACCCGTATCCCAGCGGCGGGCCGCCGAACCCGGACCTGGACGGCCAGATCATGCGGATAGACGTGACACTGCCGCTGGCCGGCACCGACACCAGCTACAACCCGGCCACCGACGGCGCGCTGCGCGGCGGCAGCGGCCAGCCGCGCCAGATCATCCGGCTGGCGAACCCGGCCACCGGCACCGTGGCCGCCGGCGTGACCGTCAACGCCCGGCGCCAGCTGGTGATCTTCGAGCAGGACACGGTGGACTGCGCGGTGAACGACACCAGCAACGGCCCGATGATCGACGTGCTCAACAACAGCAAGTGGAACGGCCTGCGCGACGGCACCGACACCCCGATCCCGGGCTCCAAGAAGGACTCCTACGGCCAGGGCATCTACATGACCGAGCTGCCGCGGGTGGGCGCCACCGAGATCTGGGAGTTCCTCGACACCACGCCGGACTCGCACCCGATCCACATCCACCTGATCCAGTTCCAGCTGCTCAACCGGCAGAGCGTGGACGTGACCAACTACGTCAACGCCTGGACAGCGCAGTTCCCCGGCGGCACCTTCTACGGCCAGAACTGCGACGGCACCTCGGGCGAGGTGACCTACGCGGACGGCGAGATCATCCCCGGCTACGGCCCGCCGAGCAATTACCTCACCCCGAACGCGGACGGCGCGCTCGGCGGGAACCCGGCCTTCGGCCCGTACCTCAACGGCCCGATCGTGCCGCCCGACCCGAACGAGGCGGGCTGGAAGGACACCATCAAGATCCTGCCGGGGGCGGTCACCCGGGTGCTGGTGCGCTGGGCGCCGGTGAGCGTCGCGGTGGGCGCGGTCGGCCCCGGCCAGAACACCTTCGCCTTCGACCCGACCATCGGCCCCGGCTACGTCTGGCACTGCCACATCCTGGACCACGAGGACAACGAGATGATGCGCCCGTACTCCCCCACGACATGAACCAGGGCCCAAGCGCGACGCCCGGGCGGCGCGGCGGCGCCCGGGTCGTCTCGGTCCTGATCACGCTGCTGGTCGCGGGCGCGGCGCTGTTCGCCGCCGCGCCCGCGGCCGAGGCGCACGCCCTGCCGGTCTCCTCCACTCCGGCGGCCGGCAGCAGCCTGACCCAGCTGCCGGCCGCGGTCACCGTCGTGTTCTCCGAGAGCATCGTGACCAGGCTCTCCAGCCTCACCGTGGTCAACGCCTCCGGCCAGGTCGTCGACCGCGGCGCCTCGCACGCGGTGCCGGGCAGCTCGCTCGGGCTCACGGTCGCGCTGCCGACGCTGCTCGACGGCGTCTACACCGTGCGCTGGAAGACGGTCTCGAGCGACGACGGGCACACCGCGACCGGCACGTTCACCTTCGGCATCGGACAGCTGGCGTACGCGGCGATGTCCGGTCCGGCACCCGCGCTGCTGTCCGCGCCGAGTTCGGCGACACCGGGCGGGGTCGCCGGGCGCTGGCTGTTCGACTCGGGCCTCGGCCTGCTGGTCGGCGGCTGCTGGATCGCGGCGTTCGGCTTCCCCGACCCGCGCTCCGGTCGCAGGCCGCTGATTCTGGCGCTGGGCGGGGCCGGAGTGATGCTGGCCGGGTTGGCGGTCACCGGCTGGGCGCAGGCCGCGGCCGACCAGATCGGGCTGGGCGAGCTGGCCTCGACCTCGCTCGGGCTCGGCCTGATCGTGCAGGCGGTGCCCGGACTCGTGGCGGCCGGCTGCACGGCGGCGGCCCTGCGCTGGCGCGGCACCGCGCGCCGGATCCTGTTGCCCGCCGCGCTGATCCTGGCCGGGGTGACGATCGCGGGGCACGTATTGACCACGCACGCCGCGTCCGGGTCTAACACAGGGCTCGAACTCGTCGAGCAGTGGGCGCATGTGGCCGCGTACGCCACCTGGATCGGCGGCCTGGCCGCGCTGCTGCTGACGATCGGCACCGAACCCGGTCCGGCGAAGTCGGCCGCGATCCGCCGCTTCTCCCGGGTGGCGGGCTACTCCCTGCTGGCGCTGTGCCTGAGCGGGGTGCTGCGCGCCTGGGACGAGTTGGGCACCGAGCAGGCGCTGGCCGAGACGTTCTTCGGCAAGCTGGTGCTGCTCAAAGTCGCGTTGGTGGCCGCGTTGGCCGGGCTCGGGGCGTACAACCGCTACCGCTCGGTCCCGGCCGCGGACCACTCGCTCTCCCGGCTGCGGCGGGTCGGCGCGATGGAGATCGGCCTGGCCTCGTTCGCGCTGATCGCGGCCGCCACGCTGAGTTCGACCCTGCCGCCCGCGCTGGTGCAGGGCGAGGCGAAGCAGAAGCCGGCGCCGCAGGAACTCGTCTACGCGACCGCCCCCGGCATCCGGGCCAGCCTGGAGGTGAGTCCCGGGTACGCCGGGCCCAACCGCTTCGTGCTGCGGGTCTACAGCGCGAGCACCGGACAGGAGCTGACCGACCGCCAGATCAGCGACGGCACGCTGGCCTTCGCCCCCTACGGCCGCGCCACCGAGACCGCGGCGACGCTGCCGCTCAACCTGGCCGCGGACGGCGACCTGAGCGCGATCGGCCAGCAGCTCACCCTCACCGGCCGCTGGATCGTGACCGCGCAGCTGACGCTGCCGGGCGGCGGCACCGACATCCCGTTCACCCTCGCCTGCTCGCCCAGCCCGTCCCAGCTCGAGGAGATGACGATGGGCCGGATGGCCATGGTCTACGGCCTGCAGCTGAGCGGCGGACGCCAGCTCGAGGCGTACCTCACCCCGGGCCGCCCCGGCAAGGACACCCTGCACCTGGTCTTCATGAACTCCCGCGACGCCGCGATCAGCCTGGCCGGCGCGCCGACCGTGACCGTGCACCAGGACGGCTCCGCCGCGATCAGGCCCCTGATCATGTGCTCCTCCGGGAGCAATGCCCTGATCCGGGGCGACTACTACGCGGGCTCGACGTACACGGCGGGCCGGTGGGACTTCCACGTCACGGCGAAGGAGGCCGACGGCAACGTGATGACCGCCGACTTCACCCTCACCGTCAGCTGAGGCCGGTCGGGGCGCTCGGACCGCCCTGGCCGCCCTGGCCGCCCTGGCCGCGCTGGTCGCCGTCGCTGCCGAAGCGGCTCAGGGCGTGGCCGACGATGGCGTCGAGCCGCTGGGCGTGCGCGCCGCGCCAGTAGGCCTGCCCGCACTCGACGCACTGGGCGAAGGTGTCGTACGTGCGCTCGGTGCCGTCGGGCAGGATGCCGTGCATGGCCTCCTTCGAGGTCTGTCGCAGCAGCCCGTTGCAGGCGGTGCAGCGCGTCCACGGCGCCAGCGGCGGGGCGAAGCGCGCGAGCACGTCGTCGAGCTGCTCCTCCGGCCGGTGGCTGTAGACGAACGCCCCGGCGAACAGCTCGCGGCGGCGCAGCAGCCCGCGGTCGCGCGAGAGCATCACCCGGTGCTCGGCCGCCGAGCGCGCGGCCAGCGCCGCGTCGCCGATGTCCGGGTTCTCATACGCCGCGTCCACGCCGAGCAGCCGCAGCCGGCGGGTGAGCGTGCCGAGGTGGATGTCGAGCAGGAAGCGCAGCGGCCCGTCCACCCGCTGCGGCTTGGCCACCGCCGCGACCTGCACCCGTTCCCCGCCCACCGGGACGTACCCCGGCTCGGCCGCCGCGCCGTCCACCCGCAGCCCGCCGACCTCGGTCAGCGGCACGCCGAGCGACTCGACCAGGTGCCCCAGGCTCGAGACGCCGTCGATCACCGCCGTGCTCGGCCGGTCGGCGCGGCGGTGTGCCGCGGCCAGGAACAGGTGCAGGGAAGGGTCGAATCCGATCTGAATCTCGGCGTGCTCCACCCGGCCAGGATGCCAGGAGCCGATCATCCGCGCCACGCCTTTGCGCCCGCGCGGCGCGGATCCGGACAGGGCGGGCGGGCGTGCGGGCGGCGGGTGCGCGGACGGCGGCGCGGACACGACACCTCCGGGGCGCGACCTCGGTCCGCGCCCCGGAGGGAGTCTTCGGGTGTCAGCTCGACGAGCAGGACGCGCTCGTCGGCGGTGGGCCGCTGCCGTTGACGGTCATCCCCCAGCTGGTGGAGGAGCCCGCCGCGAGAGAGCCGTTGTAGGAGGCGTTGGCCGCCGAGACGCTCTGGCCGGAGACCGTGGTGAGCGCGTTCCAGGAGTTGGCCACCGCGTCGCTGCCGGGCAGGGTGAGCACCGTCTTCCACGCCGTGGTCGCGGCCTTGCCCGTGTTCGTCACGTTGACCGAGATCTGATATCCGCCGGTCCAGGTGGACACCGTCGTCACGCTCGCGCTGCACGAGGCCCCGGACGAGGTGGTGGTGGTCGAGCTCGGGCTCGCGCTGGGGCTTGAGCTCGGGCTGCTGCTCGGACTCGCCGAGGCGCTCGGACTGGCGCTCGCCGAAGCCGAGGCCGAGGCGCTCGGGCTGGGGCTGGAGCCGGTGCCGGTCGAGGTGGTGTAGGTGGCCGCGGTGTACGCCGCGGAGCACTGGGTGCCGCAGGAGGACGGCATGGAGAAGGTGTAGATCCGTCCGCCGTTGATCAGGCTGCCGCCGGCGTCCTCGACCTGGATCTCGTACTGGCTGCCGCCGGCCGTGGTCGGGGCGATGATGTAGTCCTCGCCCAGGTCGCTGTCCATGGTGCCGGACTGCCAGGTGCCGTTGGAGTAGTACTCGATCCCGTGGATGCCGTTGGCCAGGTGGGAGACCGAGATGGCCGACCAGTACGCCTGGGCGCCCTGGATGAAGCCGATGTTGATGTCCCCGGTGTAGTTCGGCGCGCTCACGAACTGCCAGCTGACCTGCCGGTTGTTCCACTTGCTCGACAGGTTCCCGACGGCCACGCCGTTGAGCAGGAAGTTGTTGAGGGAGTTCTGGGCCAGGTCGACGTGGTACGGGTCGTCCCGGCACCAGGCGTTGGAGTCGGCGCAGCTGTCCGCGACGACGAAGGTGAGCGTGGCGCCGTTGTACTGGTCGGCCACCCAGGACCCGTTGCGGCAGAACGGCTCGTTCTGCGCGCCGTCGTTGGTGCCGGTGCAGTAGTCGCCGACGGTGACCTGGATGTAGCGGCCGCAGTTGAGTCCGTTGTCGAACATGCCCATGATCGACGCGTCGGCGGCCGGAATCGGACGCGGCTCGGTACCGTAGTAGTCCGGGGTGTTGTAGACGTTGAGCGCCAGGAAGTTCTGCGTGTCCAGGTCCGCCTGCGGCAGCCCGCAGCCGCCGTAGGGGGAGCCGAGACCGGAGAAGTAGGTGGCGTTGCCGGTGACGGCCGACGGGGTGCCGGTCACGTCCAGGGCGCTGGCCGAGCCCGAGGCCACGAACACGGCCAGGCCGGTGAGCGCGCTCACGCAGAGCAGGGTGAGCAGTTTGCGGAGGCCTCGCCTGCGGCCGAGCGGGCGCGCAGGCGAGGTCGCGGCGTTAGACCGTGTGCGCATGGGAAAGGGGTTCGCAATCCTCGGGCCGATGGGACGCAGGCATGGTCCCGCCGCCTTCCGACTATGTCAAAGCTCTGTGAAACTTACATGCCGACACCTGCCCTGACCTGCGCCGACCTTGCGAGCCAAGCCCACCGATCTCCGCAGCCGGTCCGCCATCCGGACGCCGTGGGCGGCGCTCTCGGCAGCCTGAGCGCAGTCGTCTACTGTCAGTATGCTGCCACCGCTCGGGCGCCGCAGGGCGGGCGCTCACGGCTACTCGGCGCCCGACCCCGCTCCCTCGCTCGCGTCGAGCCGTGCAGCGAGCTCTTCGTACGACTCGATGGAGGAGCGGATCTTCTCGGCATCCTCGGGAGGGAGTGTTCGTACGATCTCCAAGGCTTCGCCGATGGCGCCACGTGCCTCCTCGTTGCGGTCGCGCCCGACGAGGATCGTGGCGAGGGTGTGGAGCGTGGTCGCCAGACCGGACTTTTCCTTGACGGTCTCGGCAGGCCCCGCTGCCCGGCGTAGCTCGATCGATTCGACCGCGTACGCCAGCCCCTGCCCGCCCAGGCCGACCAGGGTCAGGTGCCAAGCGTGTGCGTTGAGCGCGGTCGCAAGCTCACGGGTCTGCTCAGGGTCCTTCGCCGCCGCTCTCCGACACAGTTCGACGCGCAACTCCCGAAAGACCACCGCGTCCTGTGCACGTCCCGCCCGGGTGAGCCGTATGGCGAGCCACTTCAGGTTATTGGTGATGCTTTTCAACGAATCGAGGTCGAGAATCACAGTCGGGTCGTGAACCATGTCACGACACTGTTCCCCTGCCGCGATGGCCCGGCCGAACTGCTCGAGCTTCGCGTGCTGGACCGCCGCAGCGGCGATCTGGCGCGCGAGAACCGGGGCGTACTGTGCAGGGTCGCCCTCGATACCACGCCGCAGCAGCTCGACGGCCTCGAGCCGCGCCTTGAGCGCATCGGGATTGCGGCCGAGCTTGTTGAGGCCGTCCGCAGCGAGAATCAGGCTATTGATGATCAAGGCGGCGGCTCCTTCCCGTTCCCCGAGGTCTCGCGAGGCCTGCACGGCGGCCGAGACGGCCTCGACGATCGCTTCCTCACCGCCTGCGTCCACGCCGAGGTCGACCATGCACCGAGCGATCTCCAAGAGCAGAAGCGCGTCCGTTCCCCGATAGGGCCCGGTGAAGCCCCCGAACCTGGGCAGAAGCAAGCGGCGGCCCTCCTCCGCGGTAGCGAGCGCTTCCGAGGTCTGACTCAGGGCACGCAGACTACTGGCCGTTCTGAGCTGAAGTGTGGCGATCACGCCATCTGCGGCAGCCCTGTCCGGAAAGCCGGTCCGCAGGACCTCGATCGCCTCGCGATATGCCGCGATGGCGGGCTCATGCTCACCGGCCTGGGCGAACCTCGCACCCTTTTCCGTCAGCTCGCGCGCCCGCCGATGGGCGGCGCGCATCGCCGCCACGCGTGCGGCCTGGACCGGGCTCTGCGCCGCGGCCGCCGTTCGGGCCGGCTCCCGCACCTCGCGATCGGACTCCGATACCCGACTGCGCTTGATGAACCGCTTCAGCGCCACCGAACCCACCCCTTGACATCCAGCGCTACTCGAGCCGACGCAAGGGTATAGCTTCGCCCGGCGCCCGTCGGCCCTCGTGACGTAGGCGCAGCGAGCACCAGCCGCCGGGTGGCAGCTGGTGCTCGCTCGTTTTTCAACGACACCCGGCAGGGGCCGGGAGTCCGTTTCTCAGCTGGTGGACAGGCTCGCGAGTCCGAGGAAGGTGCCGGAGGCGCTGCCGGTCATGTACTGGATCGTGCCGCTCTCATTGAAGAACAGGTCGAAGTTGCCCGAGGTACCGACCGGTCCGGCAGCCATGCTGCTGACCCCGCTCGGGGCGCCGGAGAGCGCGACGGTGCCCAGGAAGGTACCGGAGGAACTGCCCGTGACGTACTGGACGCTGCCGCCGACGTTATAGAAGAGGTCGAAGTTGCCGGAGGTACCGGACGGCACCGCGGCGAGGTTCGTCACGCCGGTCGGGGCGTTGGGCATCGCGATGGTGCCCAGGAAGGTACCGGAGCTGCTGCCGGTGACGTACTGGACGCTGCCCCCGACGTTGTAGAACACGTCGAAGTTGCCGGAGGTCCCCACCGGCACGGCAGCGAGGTTCGTCACGCCCGTCGGGGCGCCGGAGAGCGCGACGGTGCCCAGGAAGGTACCGGAGGAACTGCCCGTGACGTACTGGATGCTGCCCCCGACGTTGTAGAACACGTCGAAGTTGCCGGAGGTGCCCGACTGCACCGCGGCGAGGTTCGTCACCCCGGTCGGGGCGTTCGGCGGGACCGCGGTACCCAGCCAGCCACCGCTGCCGTTCCCGGTCTGGTAGACGACGTTACCGCCGGTCGTCACGTAGAACAGGTCGAACGAGCCGTTGCTCAACGGCACCGCCGCGAGACTGGTCACCCCGGACGGCGCGTTGGGCACATCCGCGACGCCCAGCCACGTCCCACTCCCCGAAGTGGTCTGATACTGCACCGTGCCGTCGTTGATGTAGAAGAAGTCGAGGTTCCCCGATGTCCCGACCGGCACCGCCGCGACCGGAGTGCCCATCCCCGGCATGCCCGGGCCGTAGGTGCTGCCGGGGCTGGCCGCGGGGCTGGAGGGAGTTCCACTCGGGGTCGAGCCGACCTGGACGTACTGGCCGGGGTCGGTCAGTCCGGTGGCAGGAGACGTGCTCTGCATGTCGCTCTCGTAGGCGCCGCTGGTGTAGGTGGACCAGGGGTCGAAGCCGTTGTCCCCGGCAGCCTCGTCGGCGTCGTACTTGTAGACGGCGGCTTCGGCGTTGTTCCACGGGTCCAGCAGCTGGAAGTCGGTGCCGTACGCGGGGACCGCGTTGCCGCAGGTGATCTGCCACAGGCCCCACCCGGCCCGGTCGGAGCCGGAACCGCAGTAGTCCACGCCCTGCTGGATGATGCCGGGCTCGAGGCTGCTCTCGGCGGCGGAGATCGCCGCGGCGGTCTCCGCCTGGCTCGAGGGGCCGCCGGCGGCGGTCCAGTAGCCTTCGACGTCGGCGTAGCTCATGGCCCCGCTGGCGACGGCCGGCTGCACGGCCGCGACGGCCAGGGCCGAGGACTTCAGCTTCGACGCGGCGGACAGGCCCGAGGACGTGAGCTTCGGCGCGGCCGAGGCGGGGACGGCCGCCACGGGGGACTCGTCGAAGGTCAGGTCGCGCATGAATCCGCGCGGGGTGGAGCCGGTGACATGCAGCACCAGCTTGGTGAACAGCCTCCCCTGCCCGGGCTCGGTGACGGGGTCGGCCAGGGTGAAGCGCGCGGTGGCGCTCTTCCAGGTGGTGGCGTGGGCGAGGTCGCCGGCGCCGCTGCGCCAGCTGACCTGCCCGACGGCCGTGGCACTGGTCGCGGACCAGCTCGTCCACTTCAGGTTCTTCGCGATCTCGCCGTTGTCGGCGCAGGTCAGGATCATGCTGGTGGGGTGCGTGACCGCGGCGCCCTCGCCGCAGACCTCCACCGCCGGCGGGGCGGTCTTGGACGCCGTTGCGGCGCTCGCCGGCAGTGCGGTGAAGGCCGCGGCGGCCGCGGCGGCGCCGAGGACGGCGGCGGCCCTGCGGGTGAGGATCTTGGTGCGAGCGGTTTTCGGCATGGGGGTATCCCTGTCTGGTGCGTGGTGGTCTTGGAACAAGTGCCCTGATGAGGGCCTTGGAGGTCTAGTCGGTGGGCAGGTCGGCGAGGCCGGGGAAGGTGCCAGAGGTGCCGGCGACCGTGAGCGTCGTCATTGTCCTGACCCTTCGTTCGTCGGGTGCGTCCGCCGGACGATCTGCCAGCCGGACAGGTAGGTCGAGTTCCGCATGACGTCCTCGATCAGCCGCAGCACGTGCCCGAGAGGGTCTTGGACCGCCTCGGCCAGCAGGATCGAGAGGTTCACCAGGTCCGGGCCCGCCCTGGCCCTGATGTGCTCGAGACCGTGTTCGAGACCGGGCTCACAGCCGCCGTGCGCCCAGAGGATGTCCTGGATGAGCGCCGCGTCGGCTTCGGACGGGGCCGCGCCCGCCGGCCTCCTCAACCCGAGCTGAATGATCTGCATCGCGGCTGCCCGGCTCTCAGAGGATGCAGTTGGCGCAGAGCGGCATCACGGATTCGGCCTGCGTCGTGAGCACGGCGGCCCCCGTGGACCACGACGTCCCCGTGGCGGAGAGGGCGGCCTGGTGCAGCGCCAGCGGGGCCGCGAAGGCCAGCAGCGCGACGGCGAGACGGGCGAGGCCGAGGCGGGCGGTTCCAGGCATGGCGGTACCCCAATTCGTGGTCGTGGTTTTTTCGCAAGGCCAGGCCATTCACGGGAGCCTTCTCAGTGGCCTTCGCTTCCGTTCCGTTCGCTCCGGCCCGGTGATGCCATCGTGCCCCGCCGTGCATTCGATAGGAAGCACTTGACGGTGAGAGCAAGTGCTCTGAGCACTTTGTGTCAGCACGCCGGCCCGGGACCGCAGCTCACAGGCAGGTCAAGACACTTGCCCTCACCCGTGGAGAGCTGGGAAGATGAGAGTCGGCCGTCATGAACGACCTCGCATACTCACTGCTCGTACGTGCCGACGGGGGAACGACGATGTTAGAGCTCTTCGGGCTCGACACTGATATTCAAGAGGTTTATCGCGCACTTCTGTCAATACCGGCCGCTGGCGTGTCCGAACTTGCCGCGATGCTGGCGTTGCCTGAGACCGCCATAGGCGCGGCGCTCGATGCCCTGCTGGACGCCGGGCTTCTGCGCGAGTCGCGGGAGCACGTGGGCCAACTGCGCGCGGTAGACCCCGAGGTCGGGCTCGAGCTGCTGCTGCGCCGTCAGGAAGCCGATCTGGCGCGCGAACAGCAGGAGCTCGCCATGCGGCGCGAGGCGGCCGCGCGCGCGGTGGCCGAGCTCGCGGCGCTGCGGCCCAAAGACGGCAAGGACACCACACGCCAACTCGTCGGCGTGGACGCGATCCAGGCGCAGATAGAGATCTTGGCGAAGAACGTCGCCACCGAGATCCACACGGTCACCGCCGGGGCCGCGCTCTCCGCCGAGATGCTCGAGGCGGCAAGGCCTATGGACGAGGACGTACTCGTCCGCGGCGTCGCGGTCCACGTGCTCTACCAGTCCAGCGTCCGCAACGACCCGGCCACCCACGCCCACGCCAGGTGGCTGACCGATCTCGGCGGCCAGGTGCGCACCGCACCACTGCTGCCCCCGCCGATGCTCGTCTACGACCGCTCGGCCGCGATCGTGCTCATCGACCCGGCCGAGCGCGGCCGCGGAGCGCTGTGCACACGCGAACCCGGCATGGTCGGCTACCTGCTCGCCCTGTTCCAAAAGACCTGGGACTCCGCGGTGCCGCTCGGTGCCGACGTATCCGAGGACCCCTCCACCGGACTGTCCCCCAGCGAACGCGAACTACTCAAACTCCTGGCCGGCGGCATGACCGACGAGCGTGCCGCCGCCCGCCTCGGCGTCTCGCACAGCACCGTCCGGCGCCAGATGGGCGCACTGATGGAACGGCTCGGGGCCACCAGCCGCTTCGAGGCAGGGCTGCGCGCAGCCCAACGCGGGTGGATCTAGCGGAAGTACGCGGCGCGGACCAACACGGAAGCCGATCGCGCGGACTCGG
The DNA here is from genome assembly GCF_018139695.1 of Actinospica durhamensis. Classification (GTDB taxonomy): domain Bacteria; phylum Actinomycetota; class Actinomycetes; order Streptomycetales; family Catenulisporaceae; genus Actinospica; species Actinospica durhamensis. The sequence goes on from NZ_JAGSOG010000068.1 coordinate 20,962, forward strand.
CGAGCCCGAAGCGATCATCACCGTGCCCGGTGCGGGATACCGCCTTGCCGCACCGGACTGCCGGTAGTCTGTGGCCGGTCGCCGCCGGTGCGGCCGAAGGGGGACGACGGCGATGCCGCGCTATTCGAGAGTTGTCATCAAACTGAGCGGCGAGGCTCTCGCCGGGGACGCGGGGACCGGGACCGATCCGGCGAGCCTGGCCAGACTGGCCGCGGAGCTGCTGGCCGTGCAGCGGCTCGGCATCGAGCTCGGCGTGGTGGTGGGCGGGGGCAACTACTTCCGTGGACGGATGTCCGAGGGCTGGGGCATCGGGCGCGCGGAGGCCGACAACATCGGCATGCTCGGCACCGTGATGAATGCCCTGATGCTCCGCGGCGCCCTCACCGGCCTCGGCGCGGGTGACGTCCGGGTGATGTCGGCGATCCCGATGCAGAGCGTCGCCGAACCCTTCATCCGCCTGCGCGCCGACCGCCACCTGCGCCGCGGCCTGATCGTCGTGCTGGCCGGCGGCATCGGCCAGCCCTACGTCACCACCGACTACCCCTCCGTCCAGCGGGCTCTCGAACTCGAAGCCGACGCCCTCCTCGTCGCCAAGCGCGGCACCGACGGCGTCTACGACCGGGACCCGAACCTGGACCCCACCGCAAAGCGCTTCACCAACCTGACGCACGAAGAAGCCGTCGCCGCACGGGTGAAGATCATGGACGAGAGCGCCTTCGTCCTCGCCAGCGAGCAGAAGCTGCGCATGCACATTTTCGACATCGCCGCCCCCGGCGCCATGCGCCGCATCTGCCAGGGCGAGGACGTCGGAACCCTGATCACCACCGACGACCCCGACGCTCAGCCCGATGCCAAGGAAGAGTAGAAAGCGGGGGCGGTCCATCGGACACTCAGGCGGCCCAGCACGTCCGCGTACGCCGGTGCGCTCTCCGGGGTGAAGCACGCGACATCGCCCCGGAAGCTACGGAGCTCCAGCCAGCTTTCCGGCGTTGCCGCAGGAAGCGCATGCAGCAGATTCTCCAGATCAGAGGGCTGGAACACGAGGAACTTCGACTGAGGGCGATAGAACGACGGCTGGACGTCGAAGCGTAGATCCACGACCGGCTTCGGCCCGCGGACCCAGCGTGAGTGGGGAAGGGACCCGTGGCCGTGGATGCGTGCGTCGACCAGAACCTCGGTGTCGGCATCGCCGATCTCGCAGTCGAAGATCGGAAACGCCGAGGCCACCCGGTCGGCAATCGCCAGGTGGGCACGGTGCGACCGCCCCAAGGCCGGCGAGCAGAACAGGACATGGCTCAAGCCTCCGACCGGCTTCGGCAACGCGACTTTGTGGTGTGAGTCGCCGTCGAACGGCAGCTCGCGGTGCGCGGTGACGAACTCCAGGAACTCCGCGACAGCCTCGGCGTCGTGGGTGGCGGCGAGCACGTTGAAGCTGATCGCGCTCCGGCCTCGGTCGCGCAGCACGTAGTAGTTGTGGTGGCTCGACGGATGCCCCGGTGTGAGCTCGCAATGGAAGGTCTCTTCGAAGCCTGGTACCGGTGTGAAGCCGGGATGGACGCCGTGCTTGACGCTCGCCTGGATCACGTCGAGGACCATCGCCTCCGCTTCTGCCGCACCACCGTCCGCCGGCAGCTCCACCTCGACGAAGCCCTTACGGATCCACTCGGCGGCTTTCCGCGCCTCGGCCCGACTCGCGCGCACCTCATCATCGAACGCCGAGGTGCTCGCCCGTACGTTCTTCCCAGCACTCCACCGCAGGTGACAGCGGATACCCTCCAGCCGGATCTCGCGGAATTCCGCCGTCCCGCCGGCTGTATCCGATCGCTCAAACCGCCGCCACCGAGCCATTGCCGCACTCTAACCCGCAGCTCTGACTTCGAAGCGACTAGTCCCCCAACTCGATGCTGATCTGCGTCCCGATCTCCCGGAAGCCCAGAGTCCGCGCGACCCTCCGCGACGGGGGTACGCGTGCGCGCCACTGCGGCAACAGGCCCTCGGCGAGCGCGTGCGCGACGGTGGCCGACGCGGTCGCACGCGCGAGGCCGCGGCCGCGCCAGTCCGGGTGGGTCAGTACGCAGACATGCGCGGTCCGGCTCGGCCAGGCCTGGTAGCCGCACGCGGCCATGACGACTTCACCTTCGCGGACCACGAATACGGGTGAGGTGATCTCGTCGATCGAGGCCTCGGCCGCATCCTGCTCGCCCGCTGCTTCCTCCAACGCGCACAGGTCCGGATGTCCCACCGGCAACTGCTCGATGCGTATCGCAGCGGCGGGACGATCGGCGTCTGCGGGGGCGGCAGACAGCGCGTCCACGGGTCGGAAGTCTGCTGCGCTGAGGTAGCCGAGGGCTGTCGGGCCGAGTATGTCGACGACGGGCAGGAGCGTGCGCACCACGTCGGCGTCGGTGAGGGTGTCGGCCGGTACTTCTGCGAACGCCGCACGGACGCGTGCCGCGGCGGCGTCGTCGGGGGCTGTCACGATGGCCGATCCGCCGAGGATGACGAGGCCGACCCATCCGGGTGGGCACATCGAGGAGGCCGGCGAGACACCGACGTTCACCGTCCCGGCGGGACCGAACGTCACCCGAGCGGCGGCCAGCCCTTCCCACAGTTCGCGAGCTCGGGGCACCAGCGCATCGGTCGACATGGACTGATCCTGACAGCGTGGATGATCACACTGCCATTGATTTTCCTGTGCCGGTCGTGTCGCCCGCCTCACTCTGGACTCACTCGCCCTGGCCGCTCGCCTCCTTCGCCGCGGCCTCGACCCGCTCGAGGTACTCGGTCCACCAGGCCTCGTCGTGGTCGGGGAGGTTCGAGTTGCGCTGGTTCAGGCCCGCCTTGTGGTCGAGCTGCTCGCGCAGGATGTCGGCGTGGCCGGCATGGCGGTTGAGCTCGGCGAGCATGTGGACGAGGATCTGGTGCAGCGTCACGGGGTTGCGCTCGGCCGGCCACCAGGACACGTGGCCCGTGGCGTCGAGGTCGAGCGCTTCGATGGTCGCGTCGGCGTGTTCCCAGGCCCGGTGGTAGAGGCCGGTGATGTACTCGCGGCTCTCGTCCGGGGTGGCCCAGAAGTCGGCGTTCTCCTCGGCGCCCTCGGCGTACCAGGGCAGCGGCTCGGGGAACGGGCGGTCGAACACGGCGCCGAAGTACTCGGCGCTCACTCCCGCGACGTGCTTGACCACGCCGAGGAGGTTCAGCCCGGTCGCGGTCAGCGGGCGGCGCACGTCGTACTCGTCGAGGCCCTCGAGCTTCCACACGAGGGCGCCGCTCGCCGACTTGACGTAGCGGTGGAGCACGGCCTTCGCGTCGTACGCCGGGGCCTCGCTCGGCCCGGACCCGTCCTGCGCCGCGGACCCCTCGCCCGTCTGGCTCGTCTGCGTGTCAGTCATGATCGCAGTCTGCCAGGTGCCTCCGACAGAAGGGCCGCGTCCGGGCCCGCAGCCGAGCCCGCGGCTTCTCGCGCCGTCTGGGGCGCGCTACGTCACCACTGGAGCGCGATGTACTTCGACTCCAGGTATTCGAGCATGCCCTCGTGCCCGCCCTCGCGGCCGATGCCGCTCTGCTTGACACCGCCGAAGGGGGCGGCGGGGTCGCTCACCATGCCGCGGTTGAGACCGACCATGCCCGCCTCGAGCGCCTCGGCGACGCGCAGGCCCTTGGCCAGGTCACCGGTGTAGAGGTAGGAGACGAGGCCGAACTCGGTGTCGTTGGCCATCGCCACCGCTTCGTCGACGTCGTCGAACACGACGATCGGGGCGACCGGGCCGAAGACCTCCTCACCCAGGATGGGGTTGTCGGCCGCGACGTCGGTGAGCACGGTCGGGGCGTAGTACCAGCCCTTGCGGTCCGGTCGGGTGGCCCCGAGCAGGGCGCGGGCGCCTTCGTCGAGGGCGCCGGAGACCAGTTCGTCCACCTTGTCCACCGCGGCCGGGTTCACCAGCGGGCCGAGTTCGGTGGCCGGGTCCGTGCCCGGGCCCATGACCAGGCGGCCCATCGCCTCGGCGAGACCGCGGGAGAACTCCTCGGCCACCCTGCGGTGCACGTAGAAGCGGTTGGCGGCGGTGCAGGCCTCGCCGCCGTTGCGCATCTTGGCGATCATCGCGCCCTCGACGGCCGCGGCCACGTCGGCGTCTTCGAGCACGAGGAACGGGGCGTTGCCGCCGAGCTCCATGGACGTGTTGACGACCTGGTCGGCGGCCTCGCGCAGCAGTGCGCGGCCGACCTCGGTGCTGCCGGTGAAGGAGAGCTTGCGCACCCGCGGGTCGTGCAGCATCGCCGAGACCACGGCCCCTGATTTGCGCGAGGGCACGACGTTGACGACTCCGGCCGGCAGACCCGCCTCCTCCAGCAGGGCGCCGATCGCGAGCGCGGTCAGCGGGGTGTCGCTGGCGGGCTTGAGCACGACGGAGCAGCCCGCGGCGAGCGCGGGCCCGATCTTGCGGGTGGCCATGGCGGCCGGGAAGTTCCAGGGCGTGACCAGGACGCAGACGCCGACCGGCTGACGCAGGACGAGGATGCGGTTGGCACCGGCCGGAGCCGTGCCGACGGAACCCTCGCCGCGTACCGCCTCCTCGGCGTACCAGCGGAAGAACTCGGCGGCGTAGGCGACCTCGCCGCGCGCGTCGCGCAGCGCCTTGCCGTTCTCGAGCACCATCAGGTACGCGAGATCCTCGGCGTGCTCGGTCATCAGCTCGAAGGTGCGGCGCAGCACCTCGGCCCGCTGCCGCGGCGGGGTGCAGGCCCAGCCCGGCCCGGCTGCGGCGGCCGCCGCGACGGCGCTGAGCCCGTCCTCGACGGTGCCGTCGGCCACCCGGGTGAGGACCTCGGTCGTGGCCGGGTCGTAGACGTCCATCACGGCGCCGTCTGACGCGGACCTGCGTTCGCCGCCGATGAGCAACTGCGTGGGCGCCAACTTGAGTGCCGCCGCCTGCTGGGTCATGCCGCTCGTCCCTGAGCTCATGCTTCCACCGCCTTCGTCACGGTTTCCACCATACGCGCGCCGCTCGGTTCCGCGCCGTGCTCGCGCGGCCGACCGTGGGGGCCGGAAGGGGTTGTCCCACGGGAGTCCGTCAGTCCCAGCCGGGGGCTTGGCGCTGCCAGGGACGGGCACTCTCGAGCTGCGCGGCGAGCGAGAGCAGCAGCCGCTCCCCGCCCGGACGCGCGACCAACTGCACGCCGATCGGCATGCCCTGCTCGTCCACGCCGGCGGGCACGCTCATCGCGGGCCACCCGGCCAGGTTCCACGGGCTCAAGAGCGAGGCGACGCGCAGGCATGTATAGGTGTTGCGCAGCAGCCCGCGTTGGCCCCAGCGCGCGGAGCTGGGTGCGGGCTGGGCCAGCGCGGGCAGCAACAGCACGTCGAAGTCCCCGAAGAACGCGTCGGCCGCGCCGGACCGCCACTTCGCGCGGGCCCGCGCCCCGTCGGCGTGTAAGGCCTCGAGGATGCGCCCGACCGCGGCCATGCGCCGCGTGCGCTTGTCGAGCCGCGCGTGCTCGAGCGGCCGGGAGCCCGACCAGGCGAAGCTGAACCAGCTGCGCAGGGCGCCGGTCCCCTGCCAGGAGGGGTAGCGGCCTCGATGAGCGCTGACGGTGTGACCGCAGGATTCGAGGACGACGGATACGGCGGTCGTGGCCGCGGTGTAGCGGCGGTCGATGGGGAGCCCGACCTGGGTCTGGCGCAGCGAGAGCCCGACACGCAGCCTCTCGGGGGAATCGAGCGTCGCAAGGCTCGAATCCGCACCCATCACGGACAGGCACAGCGCCGCGTCCTGCACGGTCGTGGCCAGCGGCCCGTGATCCGAGAGCCCGTCCCAGACCGGGGTTGCGTCGATGCTCGGCGGGACCACGCCGCTGCCCGGCTTGATGCCCACCAGCCCGCAGCACGCGGCCGGAATGCGGATCGAGCCGAGCCCGTCGTTCCCGTGCGCCAGCGGCACCAGCCCGGCGGCGACGGCGGCCGCGCTCCCGCCGGAGGACCCGCCCGGTGTACGCGCGAGCTTCCACGGATTGCGCGGCACCCCGTGGACGCTGTCGGACATCGGCGTCAGGCAGAGCTCCGGCACGTTCGTCACCCCGACCACCACCGCCCCCGCCGCACGCAGCCGCACCACGACGGGGTGATCGACGGTGGCGGGCTCGGACGACCCGGCACCCGACCCGTTGCCCGTCATCTCCCCCGCCACCTCGACGTTGTCCTTGATCGCGACCGGCACACCGGCCAGCGGCAACGTGGCGCGCTCGGCATGCGCGTCCACAGCCGACGCCTCGGCGAGAGCCTGCTCGCGACGGATGACGCGGAAGGCCTCGAGCTGCGGGTTGAGCCGCTCGATCCGGGCGAGATGCGCACGCACGACGTCGACGGCACGCAGTTCCCCGGCCTGGACCGACGCCGCGATCCGGCCGGCACTCCAGGTGTGGATGTCGGCGGGAAATCCTGTGGGGAGGCCGGCTGACGAGTCGGCGGGGGACTCGGCGGCGGCTCCGGTCGGCCCGGTGGCTCCAGCTGATCCGTCCATGCGTCACCCTTCCGGTTGGGGATCGCTCGGCTGAGGACCGCTCGGATGCGGATCGCCCGGCGCAGGACCGCCCGGTTGCGGATCGCCGGAGCGGTGATCGCCCGGGTCGGGCTCATCGGGGCCGGGACTCCATCTCACGCTGACGTCGATCCGATCGTCCCGCCACGCTTTCATGGCCACCTCCAGCCGCACAAGCGCTTCCGGGCCGTCGGCGGCAGACGCGGCGTATTCCACCAGCCCCCGCTGGATGAGGTCCATGGCCTGGGACGTCATAGAGGTACGAAGCCTGCGCGGCCCCTCGACGAGCATGCGCAGACCGGAAGTCGCGAGCCACTCCCACTGCCGATACTCCAGGGCGACGGACAGAACGCTGTGTATCGACTGCGCATCGGCGAACTGCTCCGCGTTCGCCAGCGCGTCGGCGATCTCGGCCTCGGACGGATCGAGGTTCAGCCCGGCTGAACTGGCCGCCTCGAGCATGCGGAAGTACTCGGGTTTGCCCAGCGGCGAACGTGCTCGGCTCATGATGAGGCCGAAGGAATCCGGGATCACGGTCTTGAGGGAACTGGGCGTGTCCGCGTCCGCCAGCAGCGCGGTCGCCAGGTCGAACACCAGGAGCTGAGACGTCTCGCCGAGTTCTTCCCACAGCTCGAACCCGCGCACGAACAGCCGCACGAGATTCTCCCTCGAAATCTGAAAGGAGTCGGCCGCGATCACTTCGAGCAGGGCGATGAAGATGTGGGGGGAGTTCGGGCCGCCTCCGGCTTCCCCGTCGAGGACGCTCTCGAGCAGCGCATCGCGGCTCTCATAGGGCGCCAAGGAACCAAGGCGCAGGGCGATGATGGCCTCGGCTATACCCGGGTACTCGAAGAAGTTCGCGTAGCGATGCGCTGCTCCGATGAGCCTGACATGCGCGACGTCCGCTCCCGAGGAGGCGAGCAGGGACTGCTCCCGCTCGTGGTGGAAGTACATGCCGCTGGTGCTCACGGTGAAGCCTACGCTTCCCTCGGCGACGCGGATGAAGTTCACCACGCCGCGCCACGCCGAGATCGCCAGGCAGGCGCGCCAGAGATGGGCCGTGCCGCTCCACAGATCCAGCGCCGCGTCCGCGTCCTCGTCCTCAAAACCGAACAGTTCGGTGAACGGGATCGAGGTGCGGACCGCGAGCACCATCATCAGGAGGTTGAGCTTGTAGACCGCGTGGCGGCTCGGGGCGTCTCGCTGGGCCGGACGGTAGGCGGCGTAACGATCCCCCACCCGCGGCTCGAGTGCGACCCGGAACAGGCTGATCACCAGCGAGGTCGCGTCCTGCTGATCGGCTTCCGGCAGGTCGAGCAGCATCTGGGTGAGGAAGTCGACCACCTGGCCGCGGCTGGTCAGCGGGGCGAAGGAGAGCAGGGTGAAGAGCGTGCCGTCGCAGTCGCCGAGCGGGACGCTCACCGCGCGGCGCAGGGCGACGACGAGCCTGAGCTCCTGGAGGATTCTGCGGGCGACGAGGTACTCCCCGAACGTCGCGTGCAGGAACTCGTAGGAACGCAGAACGGTGCCGTCCTGTGCGCCGGCCCGGGCTTCGTGGATGAAGAAGAACCGGCCCACGACGCGCTGGCCCTCGGTCCACGCGTCGGGCGACTGCCGGGTCTCCGGGCGCAGTGCCTTGAGATCGTCGTCGAGGGCGGTCAGCAGCACGGACTGGGCGCCGCGGTTGAACATGCTGAACGCCACGATGCTCAGGGTGTCCAGCTCGGTCTCGATCATCTGCTTGAGGGTGGCGTTGTCCAATACCGCAGGGTGCGTGCGGCGGTGCACCTCGCGGTAGGCGAACTGCCGCAGCAGGCCTTCGTACAGGCCGTGGATCTCCAGCGGGGCGCCCGCGGTGCTCGTCCAGGCGTGGTCGGAGCCGGCGTTGTAGATCGCCAACAGCAGGAGCAGCAAGGGCTGCTCGGCGAGGCTGGGATAACGCAGCACATTGACGATGTCGAGTGGCGACGCGTCGCCGTTCGCACCGCTGACCGCCGTGTTCCACGCCGCCACCCACGCCGCGATCTCGGCTTCGGCGAACGGCTCGATCCGGAGCATGGTGCAGCCGCCCGGAATGGCCGCCTGGGTGGTGACCAGGGTCCGGCTGGTCACGATGACGACGATGTCGCGCTTCTGTACGGCCTCTCGCTGCTGGAAGTCCGCGACCTCGGCCAGGAAGTTGGATCTGCTCGAGCCCCAGGTCTGCAGCAGTTCGTCCAGGCCGTCGAAGATGACCAGCGGGATGCGGCCCACCTCGGCGGATTCGCGGGCGAAGTCCGCCCACTTCACCGTCTCGTTGAGGCTCGCGCGCATCGCCTGCTCGATCTGGTCGAGCACGCCGGCGTTGGCCGCCACATGGCGCAGCTCCACCCGCAGCGGTGCGAAGGTGCCGCTCGGGGCGCGCGCCGCGAGCACCTTGGTGAACAGGGACTTGCCCGCACCGGGGTGGCCCAGGACCAAGGTCGGGGACTCGAGCGCCCGGCCGGTGGACAGGTGCCAGGCGAGGAAGTCGGACAGGTTCTCCCGGAGCGCGACGGTCTCGGACCACCAGCGGTCCTCCGCGGGCCGGGTGAGCTCGCCGTGGTTCGCGACGCGGAACGCCGGGTCGATGTAGATCTGTTGGACGGACGGGACCAGCAGGTTCGGCACGGTCTGCGCCTCGTCGGTGTCCACCAGGGGCCGCGCCAGCTCCGCCGCGTAGGCGAGGGCCAGCCGCTCGCCGATGGGACCCGCGGCCGTGGCTTGCCCGGCGAAGGTCTCCAGCAGCTCGCCGACGCGGGCGAGGGCGCGGCGGTCGTCGGCCCGCTCGACGGCGGCGGCCTGCAGCTCCATCATCGTGGTCCAGACGAAGAATTCCGGACGCAGCGCGGCCAACTCCGTGAGGCGCTGGGAATAGCGCTCCACGGCCTTGGGCAGCAGGTGCCCGACCATGCGCCCGGTGTGCAGCGAGGTGATGCGATCGCGCTGCGTCTCGTTCAGCGCGTCCCAGCGGGAGAGCCCTGAGACGAACTGGATGACCTCCTCGACGAGGCCGATGTAGAACTCCCGGAGGTCGGCGGTCACCGAGGCGAACGAGGCCACCGGCGAGATCGGGGGAATCGACGCCGCCGCCAGGAGCACCGGGAGCGAGGCCTTTTTCGCCGCGATCGGGTCGATGGGCTCATAACCGCTTTTGAGCAGCAGCTTGTCTTCGAGCGTGAGGTCGAATGCGCTCATCAGGGGTTCGAACTCGCCCAACACCTCGAAGAAGGCCACGACGGCGACGATCGTGTGGGCCGCGACCAGCACCTCGTGCCTGCTCTGCGGCTTGGTCCGCTTCACGACCGTGTTCACCCTGCGCATGAGGTCGAGCGAGTGGTCGGCGATCAGTTTCGCCGACCTCAGAACCTTGATGACGTCGGTCGGCCGGTGGGTCGCGGTGGCGAGATTGATCGCGCCGCTGAAGAGGAGATCGAGCGTGTGCAGTTTCTCGGAATCGCTGCCGAGAATCTTGACGGCGTCGGCGAAAGTGAGATCGCGCGGCATGAGTCCCCACCCATCCTGACCTTGCTGAAAGCTGATTCGACTTGAAACCAGCGTACCTGCGGGCCTGGCGAACGGGCCGGATCCCAAGGCCTTTCGCCAGGCTCCGCTACCTCAGATTTCCCCCCTTAGACAAAGGACCCAGAGAGACCAGGTACCTCAGATACCTCAGATACCTCAGCGCTCACTCGGCTTGACTTTGCCGAGCCACAGATCGACTTCCTCCGCCGAGAGTTCCCCGTCGACGGTCAGGGTCGGCGGCATCTTGGGGTAGGCGCGGCCAGCGTTCCAACTGCGTGCGTACGGGGCCGGATCCAGGACCACGACGCGGATGCCCTCCAGAGTGGGGATGTCGGCGGGACGGCCCTCGTTCCAGATCCAGGTGCCGTCCGCCCCGACGAGGTTGTACTGGCCCTGGATGCCGTCCGGGGGCTGGAGGTCGCCGGTGTCGGCAGCGGCGAGTTCGACGGGGGTCGGCGCGGTGACGCCGGTGGCTTCGGCGAGATGGCCGGCCAGCAGGGTGTGCAGCTGGAAGTTGTCGCCGATCCCGCTCATCGTGCAGCGCCAGCCCTTCCGGCCCGCGCGGTGGAGCACGACGAACTGCTCGTCGTCGAGGACCAGCAGCAGGCCGTAGAGCCAGTGCGCGGTCTCGAGGTCCTCGCGTGCCGACTCGATCGCGGCGGTCAGCTCCTCGCGGCGCGGCAGGATCGCGCGTACGTCCTCGCGCTGACACAGGTAGAGCACCGGCTGGATCCAGCCGTTGCCCGCGAACCAGGCCTCCGCGTACTGCGCGATTCGGTTCGGCTCCATGTCGACGGCCTCGGAGGCGATCAGTGCACTCATGGTGTCCGGGAACGCCTCGTCGTCGCCGGAGTTCGGCGTCTCGATACCGGCCTGGGCACACAGCTGCTTGAACTGCTCGAGGTTGTTCAGGACGCGCAGCGCGCCCTCGACGAGTGCGTCGAGCACGTCGCCGGGACGGGCGCCGAGGTCGCACATGGCGCCGAGCGCGGGGGCCACGGAGGAGCCGATGCCGATGGGCAGGCGGTTGACGACGGCTGCCAGAGCCGCCGCCTCAGCCGCCACTTCCGCCGGGCTCATGCTCTGCACGGTGGCACGCAGGTCGTTCATCGCCTCGCCGAAGGCGGCCTCGTCGCGCTGGTCTAAGGATTCGATGATCCGGTCGGCAATCATCCTGAGATGATAGGCGCCACGCCGTCTGGATACGGCGCGGCGCCCGAATCGTGCCGATCAGACGCCGATCGAACGCCCCAGCCCCGCCGATCGGCCGCACCGACCCCGCACCGATCAGTAGTGCTGGAGGACGTAGTTGACCTCCGGCCCCGCGGTGGAGGCGCCGAAGTTGGAGTCGACCACGACGGCGGCGATGGCGATGTCCTTGGCGGGATCGAACACGATCATCCAGCCATTGGGGTTCTTGTCCTTGTTCGCATCCGCCTCGGCGGTGCCGGTCTTGCCGTAGACGCCCGCGCCGAAGCCGACCGAAGCGGCGGTGCCGCTGGTGATGACCTCGCGCATGACGGTGTAGAGCTGGGACTGGACCGAGCTCGGCAGGGGGCTGGCGGTCTTGAGGTCGGTCAGGCCCGCGACCAGGTAGGGCTGGTGGAACTGGCCGGTGTCCACCGTCGCCGCGACCGAGGCCATGGACAGCGGGTTGGCCTCGATCACGCCCTGGCCGTAGAGCTCCTCGGCCAGCTCGGAGCCGCTCTGGTCCGAGGGCATGGTGAAGTAGCTGCCGCTCGAGCCGAGGCCGAGGTCCCAGGGCTGGTTCAGCCCGTAGTAGTTCAGCGCCGTGCTGGCCAGCTTGCCGCCGGCCATCTGCTGCCACCACTGGGTGAAGGCGTTGTTGCAGGACATGGAGAAGTCGGTGCTGAACGGGGTGGTCGGCGGCTCGAAGTCCTCGGTGCCGCTGAGGCTGTTCGGGCTGTCCGTGCTGTTGTGGATCTTCACGCCCTGCACGGTCTCCACCAGCGGACAGCCGACCGGAGTGTTGATGCCCTGCGGCAGCATCCCGTTGAGCAGCAGCGAGGTGGTGCTGACCACCTTCATCGAGGAGCCCGGGGCGAGCGTGCCGGTGAGCGCGACGTCACTGGTGCCGGCGCTGTTGGCCACGGCCAGGATCGCGCCGGTGGACGGGCGCAGGATCACCATCGAGCTGCGCTTGAGCTGGCCGACCGCGGTGACTGCGAGGGACTCGAGGGTCGGGTCGATGGTGGTCTTGACGGTCGCGGTGGACACCGGCTTGGTGAGCTCGCTGGCCGAGCCGGAGACGATCTCGCCCTTCGCGTCCTCGAGCACGATCTCCAGGCCCGCGGTGCCCTCGGTGGTGGCCGCGTTCTTCTTGATCAGCGCGGCGATGTTCTCCAGGGCGGGCTGCGTGCTGGCGGCCAGGCTGTCGCCGTCGGCGTCGGTCACCGACTTCGCGCCCGGCTTGACGGCCAGGGCGACCGGGTGGGTCGAGTCGGTCACGTTGGGGGCAACGAGGGTCGGGTCCCACTTGACGTACCAGCCGCCGTCCTTCTTGTAGGCGGTCAGGTGCGAGGTGTAGGTCCAGGTGCCGCTGGCGGAGGTGGTCGCGGCGGAGGCGGCCGCGGTGGACGTGGCGCCGGTCGTGCTCGCGGTGCTGGACGCGGTGGGAGCGGTGGTGGCTCCCTCGGCGACGGCGGCGGTGCTGGAGACCTGCGCGGTGACCGAGAAGGTGACGAGGCCGGCGGCGGTGGCGCTCTTCTCGGTCAGTTGCAGGCCGTGCAGATTCAGGCCGGTGCGGTAGCCGGACAGCACGCTCTCGGCGTCGGTCGGGTCGTCGGTGTAGGACGCGGCCTGGGCGAATTCGCCGCCCTGCCACGCGGTGAGGAAGACGTCGGCGGTCTGCTCGGCCTGGCCCGCCGGGGTGGACGCGGTGGGCTGGAAGCCGGACGGGGTGGGCTTGGGCGCGGCGGCGGTGTGCGTGGACGCGGCCGCGCCGGGGGTGGCGCCCTGGTCGACGACGAGCAGGGTGGCGAGGCCGACGACGGCGATCGCGCCGACGCCCGCGCTGACCCACAGCTTCGTCCGCCGGGGGCGCGCGGCGGGAGCGGGAGCCGTGAACGGGTCGGGCTGCCCGGGACCGCGGGGACCGGACGGCGCGGGGTACTCGGGCTGCGCGTAGCCGGGCTGCTGGTAGCCGCCCTGCTGCGGGACCTGCTGCTGGGGCGAGGGCGACTGCTGCTGCCGCGGCTCCTGCGGGTACGAGTCCTGCCGCTGCCGGCCGTCGAAACCGCCGCCCCACATGTTCGCGGGCGAGGGGATCGGCGGCGGGGGCGCGGGC
>NZ_JAGSOG010000690.1 GCF_018139695.1 Actinospica durhamensis
GCTCTGGCGTATGGATGGCGAGTGGTCAGTTGGGGTGGTGAGTTCGTACCGGCTCGAGGTCGCGAGGGTGGTCGCGCGGGTCGGTGAGTGCGCTGATGTAAAGCTGACGAGTGGTCATGCGGGGCGGCGAATGCGCTCGAGTGAGACTGCGAGAGTGGCCGCGCGGGACGGTGAGTGCACTGACGTGCGGACGGGGAGTAGTCGCGCGGGGGCGGGCGAGTTCATGCTGACGTGAGGTCGTGGGCACTGCCGTGTAGGGCATGAGTGTGGGCAGGGGCGATGGTGCGGGGGTTGCGGCAAGGCGGCGAGTTCGGGCCGGTATGGAAGGCCGCGGGGGAGTCACACGGCGCGATGAGTGTGGGATGAGCTGCGGCGTGGCGTTGCCGTGGGGCGGCGCGGGTGTGAGCTGGAGTGGAGGCAGCCGGGTGTTGCCCGGTGCGCGAGCGTGGGTCGGGGTGCGCGCGTGTGAGGTCGGGATAGGGCCGCGGGTGCGTGCTGGCGTGGAGGCGGCGGAGTGTCGTGCGGGGCATGAGCG
>NZ_JAGSOG010000691.1 GCF_018139695.1 Actinospica durhamensis
CGCCCCACCGCCGCCGCCCTGGAATCCGAATTCGCCGCCCAGGATTCGCATCTCGCCACTCCGGAGTCCGATCTCGCCGCCCAGGCCGGGCTCGCACAAGAATCAGCAGCCGGACCCGTAGCAGGATCAGCAGCAGGAACCGCGCCCGAATCAGGAGCCGGACCCGCAGCAGCATCAGGAACCGGTCTCGCACGCGCATCAGTAGCCGGACTGTGGCTGCCCTCTGAACCGCGCCAGGCCGTACTTGACCGCACGCAGCAGGCAGCCGCGCTCCTGGACGCCGCCGCACAGGAGACCGTGGCCGAACTCTCCGCGGAGCCCGCCGAAGCCCCGGCTCTGCCGCCCACTCCTATATCCGCGCCCGCGCTGACGCCGACCCCGACGCCGACGCCGACGCCCCGAAACGACCCTGGCGCTGGGTCCGGCTCGGACTCCGGCTCCGGCGCTGACTCCAGCTCCGGCTCTAACTCACCCGTGCCCGCACCGGAACTCGCACCCGCACCGGCCCCTTCACCCACACCCTGTCTCTTATA
>NZ_JAGSOG010000692.1 GCF_018139695.1 Actinospica durhamensis
AGTATTCGACGACGGGGGAGGGTGCGACGGGGACTTCGCCGGTGTAGATCGCGCCGGTGGAGCCGTCGATGGAGATCAGGTCGCCTTCTTCCACGACCAGGCCGCCGGGGGCGGTGAAGCGGCGGGCTTTGGTGTCGACGTCGAGTTCCTCGGCGCCGCACACGCAGGTTTTGCCCATGCCGCGTGCGACCACGGCGGCGTGGGAGGTCTTGCCGCCGCGGGAGGTGAGGATGCCTTGGGCGGCGATCATGCCGCCGAGGTCGTCCGGGTTGGTCTCGCGCCGGATCAGGATCACCCGCTCGCCGGAGCGGGACCATTTGATCGCGGTGTAGGAGTCGAACACCGCCTTGCCCACCGCGGCACCGGGGGAGGCGTTCATGCCTTTCGCGATCCGCTTGGGTGTGCCGGCGAGGTCGAACTGGGGGAACATCAGCTGGGCGAGCTGGTTGCCGTTGACGCGCTCGAGTGCCTCGTCGGGGCTGATCACGCCTTCGTCCACGAGGTTGACCGCGATCAGGAACGCCGCGGCC
>NZ_JAGSOG010000693.1 GCF_018139695.1 Actinospica durhamensis
AGCCTGATGGCAAGCGGCCCCGAGCCCCTGCAGTCCTACCTCACCCAGCACTTCGGCGCCTTCGACTTCGCAGGCGCGGTTCTCCCCCACCCCGACACCACCGTCACCGGCCACACCTCGTTCGGCCCGCCCGCCCGGCACCTGGGGATGGTCCAACAGCGGCCTGATCGTGTCGGGTGACGAAGCAGTCCTCATCGACGCCGCATATACGCTCGAACTGACCGCGCGGATGCGAGCCGAAATCGAAGCCGCGCTGCCGCACGTACGCATCGTGCGCGCCTGCCTGACCCACGGCAACGGCGACCACTGCTACGGCGTCCCCGCACTCGGCGGAGTGGAAGTGGTGGCCACCCGGGCCTGCGCGGACACGATCGACCACGAGGTCTCCGCCGAGGCCCTGACCAGCCTGATGGCAAGCGGCCCCGAGCCCCTGCAGTCCTACCTCACCCAGCACTTCGGCGCCTTCGACTTCGCAGGCGCGGTTCTCCCCCACCCCGACACCACCGTCACCGGCCACACCTCGTTCGGCC
>NZ_JAGSOG010000694.1 GCF_018139695.1 Actinospica durhamensis
CCCACTCCCACTCCCACTCCCACTCCCACTCCCACTCCCACTCCCACTCCCACCTGCGCGAACTTCCCCGTCCTTTCCCACGTTCCCATTCCCTTTCATCGCTTTACCGGGGCGGCCCCGCCGCGATCCGGGCACGCATCTCCTCGACCGGACTGACCTCGCCCGTCTGCTCCCAGCGCACCTCCAGCCACCACGTGCACCCCGCCTCGGCATGCCGGGCCACAAGTTCCCTGTCGCTCGGCTCGTCGGCGTGCGTCCGCCCTTCCGCAATCACGTCGATGTCCGGTCGCGCTCCGTTCTCCGCCAACCATGCCCGCAGCTCCGCCCGGTCCTGCAGCGTCGGCGTCGCAAACGGATCGGCACCGAACTCGGGGATGACCCCGTCACACCGCGCGGCACGCCGCATCGACTTCTCTCGCGGCCAGCGCCCGACGACCCAGATCGGCACGGTCTCCTGGACCGGCCGTGCGACGTCCACCAGCTCGCCGCGTTCCGTCGCATCGATGCTGTAGTGACGCCCCTGATA
>NZ_JAGSOG010000695.1 GCF_018139695.1 Actinospica durhamensis
GCCCCCTCCTCACCCGGCTTCCGCCTCCCCGAAACAACCCGCCGCTCCGACCAACTCTCCCGCCAAGCCCTAGCCGACTCCTGAGCCGGGCCCGTCCCCCCGCCGCACCTCCGCGCCACCGCGCTCCTGTGCCGCGCCACTCCCGCGCTACTGCTGTTCTGCGTCGCTCCATCTCCGCGCTCCTGTGCCGCGCCACTCCCGCGCTACTGCTGTTCTGCGTCGCTCCATCTCCGTGCTCCTGCGCCATGCCACCGCCGCGCTACTGCTGTTCTGCGCCGCTCGACCTCCGCGCCTCTGCGTCGTCTCACCGCCGTGCTGCCACTGTCCTGTGCCGCTGCACCTCTGCGCCGCTCCACCTCCGCGTCCGTGCGCCACGCCTTCTGCCTCGCCGCGTTCCTGGCTCCCGCTGCATCTGCCACCGAGCTCTGGATCTGCCTCCGAGCCCGGCCCCAGTTCCGCCGCGCACGTCGACCTCACCCAGCCCCGTCGCCGCCCCATCTCTCCACCTTTGCCCGTCCTCTCATC
>NZ_JAGSOG010000696.1 GCF_018139695.1 Actinospica durhamensis
CGGGTGCCGGGTTCCCCCATTCGGACACCCCCGGATCCAAGCCCTCTCGGCGGCTCCCCGGGGCCTATCGCGGCCAGACACGTCCTTCATCGGCTCCTGGTACCAAGGCATCCACCGTGCGCCCTTAAACACTTACACACAGAGAACAAACTTGATTCGTCGCATTCAAGCGACTACTAGATGCTCGCATCCACTATCCAGTTCACAAACACCCCACCGAACCCCAGACCACCAAGACACCACCAGCTCCACACCCCCCGAAGGGAGGACATGGCCGGTATGGCGCCGGGCCTGGACCCGGACCAGAAGACACACCCCGCGTTACGGGCTGTCCCTTCAGGACCCAACAGCGTGCCACACGCACCACCCCGGGGGGCGGTGCGAAGAATCGTCGACGTTTCCACCCATGAGCTCCGCCACCGGACACTCGCCGGTGAAGCGGGTCTGGCCCGGCCGGCCCACTACAGGCCTACCTGGGCAGATGCTCCTTAGAAAGGAGGTGATCCAGCCGCACCTTCC
>NZ_JAGSOG010000697.1 GCF_018139695.1 Actinospica durhamensis
GCCGTGCCCGCGCCGCGCCTGCCCGAGCACTCCTCGCAGGACCTGCCGGTGCTCCCGCCGCCCGCCGCGGCCCCGGCAGCCCCGGTCGCCCCGGCCGTGCGGGAGGAGGCGTCGCAGGACGCTGAGGAGCTTGTGGTGCCGTGGCAGGCCGTCGCCCCGGCCGGGATCGAGGGCTTCGCCGCCCAGACCGGCCCGCGCGGCGCCGGCACCCGCCGCCGCCCCGAGGGCGAGGCGCTCGCCGCCGCCGTGCCCGAGCCGCTCTCGGCGCCACAGCCGGTGCTGCTCGAGCCCGAGGACGGCGAAGAAGACTACGACCTGTCCTACGACGAGGCCGAGGACGCCGAGGAGGCCGAGGGCGCGCAGAACCTCGCGCCGTTCGACGAATTCGGTGAATTCGAGGACGAAGACGACTATCAGGACTCGGCCGCCGAGCCCGCGCCCCCGCAGCCGGCCGCTCCCCAGCCGGCCCAGCCGCAGCCCGTGGTGCCGCCACAGCCGGCCCGCCCGCAGCGGGTC
>NZ_JAGSOG010000698.1 GCF_018139695.1 Actinospica durhamensis
CAGCAGGGGGCCGCTGATGCCGCCGGCGGCGGTGCCGATGGCGTAGAAGAAGGCGATGGACATGGCCCGGGTCTCCATCGGGAAGATCTCGGAGACCGTGAGGTAGGCGCTGGACGCGCCGGCCGAGGCGAAGAACAGCACCGCGCACCAGCAGGCCGTGAGGGTGGTCGCGCTCAGCGAGCCCTGGTCGAACAGCCAGGCCGTGCCGAACAGCAGCAGGCCGGAGAGCAGGTACGTACCGGAGATCATCACCCGGCGGCCGACCGTGTCGAACAGCTTGCCGAGCAGCAGCGGGCCCAGGAAGTTGCCGAGCGCGATGACGGCGAAGTAGTAGCCGGTGTGGCCCGACGGGACGTCGAAGAACCGGGTGAGGATCGCGCCGAAGCCGAAGGTGATGGCGTTGTAGAGGAACGCCTGGCCGATGAAGAGGGCGAAGCCGAGCGTCGACCGCTTGCGGTACCGGGCGAAGACCGCCCGGCCGATCTCGGTGAAGGTGGTCCGCTTGCGCTGGCGGA
>NZ_JAGSOG010000699.1 GCF_018139695.1 Actinospica durhamensis
CATCACCCCCGGCGCCCGCGCCGACCTCGTCCACTGGACCGAAGACTTCCACCCAGCCCGCACCTGGGTGGACGGCCGGGAATTCCCGGCGTTCGTGGGAACCGGGGTGGGGCGGGTTTGAGGGTCCCGCCCCACCTCCCCGCGAGGACAACCGAATAAGAGGGAAACAGGGAAGAGAACGTCCCCTTCGCACCGCACGCGAGGGGGACGATTCCTTTGTGGGGGCGTGGATTCGGGCTACTTCCGTCGCTCACACTCCTCGGGCACCCAACCCACGCACGGCTTCCCGCGAACCCGAGCCACGTCGGCTCCCTGCGACACGACACCGCCCCCGCACCGGATCACGGTGCGGGGGCGGGAAATCCGGCGTGCTTCCAGGCCTGGCAGCCCTACCGCCTCACAGCCCCTGCCAGCCCGGCTTGGACGCGTAGGTGGCGCGGTAGTAGTCGGTGAGCTTGAGGCCGGCGGCGGCGGCTTCGTCGACGACGACGGTGGCGTGGGGGTGGAGTTGGAG
>NZ_JAGSOG010000069.1 GCF_018139695.1 Actinospica durhamensis
GGCAGGGGCCGGGGCAGCCGATTCCGCCGCAGCAGCCGATGCAGGCGCAATCACAGGCTTACTCCTCCGTCCCGCCGTACGGGTCTATGCCGCCGCCGCAGGCGTCGTATGGCGGGTGGCCGCAGCTGCAGCCGGCGCCGGTGACGCACTTCAATCCGGCCATGTTGCTGCCGATCCAGCACTGGCTGCGCGACAAGTCGCTGCGCAACTGGATCACGATGCTCTTCGTGGCGCTCGTGGTGGTGCCGTCGATCGCGCTCGTGTACGTCGGCGACGACGTGTCGAAGATCTCCAAGTCCACCTGGGCCTTCGCCATCTACTTCGCGTGCGCGTGGCTGCTGGTGCTGTGGATCTCGATCCGGCCGCCGATGGTGCGGCCGCTGATGCTGCTGGAGGTCGGCGCCATCGGGCTGCTGTTCGAGGCGCCGCTGGCGATCTGGCTGGAGAAGAAGCTCGAGACGCCGAACCAGAATCTGTTCTCCTACATCTTCACGGTCGGGCTGCCTGAGGAGTTCGTCAAGATCCTTCCGGTGGTGGTGCTGGGCCTTGTGCTCAAGCAGGTGTGGGGGCCGCTGACGCCGAAGGACTATCTGTTCCTGGGAGCGGTCAGCGGGCTCGCGTTCGGCGCGGCCGAGGCCGTGCAGTACATCAACGTCTACATTCCGGCGCAGTCGGCGTCGATCGCGGTGCAGGCGGCGCAGGACAACGCGGACCCGGGCTCGCTGGGGCAGTTCATCGCGATGACCTCGATCCAGAACGGGTCCTGGCGGTTCGTGACGGACCCGATGAGCCACGCGGTGTGGGCCGGGATCACCGGCTACTTCGTCGGGCTGGCCTTCCAGCACCGGCGCTACTTCTGGCTGGCGCTGGTCGGTCTTGGGCTGACCTCGCTGCTGCACGGCATCAACGACGACGTGGCCGGGCACTGGTTCTGGATCGTCGAGATCGTCGTCAGTGTGCTGCTGTTCATGGCGTACGTGCAGGCCGGCGGCGTGATCGAACAGCAGTTGACGGAGGCGGACGAGGCACACGCCCGGGCGCATCCGCATCCGGGGTATCCGATGCCGGTGCCGGGCGGCATGCCCGCGCCGGGCTGGGGCGCGCCGGTCGCGGCGCCGGCTCCGGGCTGGGCGCCGACGGGGTACGGGACCGGGTCGCTGCCGGTCGCGCCGTCCTGGAACCCGGCCGCGGGCTGGGGACAGACCGGGTTCACCCCGATCCGCGGCTACCGGGCCGCGCCGCCGGTCGCGCCGGCCCCGTTCCCGGCCGGGCCCGACCTCTCGGGTCCGCAGGCACCGCCGCCACCCCTGTAGACAACAGAATCACGGGGAGAGACCGCGGCCGCAGCACACGCTGCGGCCGCTGCGGTCTTCCCGGCGCTTCCCGACGCTTCCAGCGCTCGTCACTCGCCTGCGGGAACCGTGGGCCTTCCTCGCACGTCCGTTCATGAAGAGAACCTGAGCGAGGACGGCCCGCCGTTTGCGGGCGGTGGACGAGCACTGGGAGAGCCGGCTTTATGGCATACGGACCCGACGGATCGCGGTATCCGCAGGCCACGCCGGGGTCGGCGCGGCCTGGCGCGGCGTCGAGGCCGATGCCGGTGCGGCCGCGACCGGTGCCGCATCCGGTGATCGAGCAGGAGCCGGGCGCCATGCCGGAGTACGACGTGCGGGCGACGACTCCGACGAGAGCGACGGCGGCGGGCGGGGTGCGCGCGGACAGTGCGAGTACGCCCGGCACGGACACGCGGATCCGTCCGCCCGGTCCGCCCGGGGAGCGGGCCAACCGGCGCAAGGGCAAGAAGCCGCGGCGGGGCCGGAAACCGCGCAAGGTGATCACGCGGGGCAAGCGGCTGCGCCGCCGCCTGCTGTGGCGGCCGCTGCTGGCCGTGATCGTGCTGGTCCTCGGGTATGTCGGGGTGACCATCGAGCCCTACCTCACCTATCCGAGCTCGGACACGATCTCCGCGCGCGTCGCCGAGTGGGGGCGCGACCACCACCTGAGCGGGCTGGTGACGTGGCTGGAGAACGAGACGTACCAGGCCCCGCCCGTCGGCGGGAAGCTCAGTTCGCAGCAGATCCAGGCGCTGCAGGGCGCGACGGTGGCGCCGAGCGCGGCGGCCGCGGAGGACCTGCCGGCCGACATCCCGCCGCTGGCGGCCGGGTCCGTGCCCGATGAAGGGGTCTGGCATCCGGTCGTCTACGACGCGCACCACGTGCCCGTCCTGGAGTGGGCGGGGCTGCGCCCGGACGCCCAGCACACCTCCGAACTCGCCTACGTCGCGTGGATGAACCAGAAGGAGCTGCGGTTCCAGCTGCATCCGGGCTCGCAGCAGCCGGGCGGCACCTTCCCCACCCCGGACGAGATACCGGCGGGGCAGCGCACGGGCCTGGTGGCGACCTGGAACGGCGGCTTCAAGGTCAAGCCGAACGACTCGCTCGGCGGCTACTACGAGGACGGCCAAACGGTCCGGGCGCTGGTGGCCGGCAAGGCCTCGGAGGTGTTCTACCGCGACGGGTCGATCAAGGTCGGCGCGTGGGGCCGCGATCTGACGATGACGCCGCAGGTCGTGGGGGTGCGGCAGAACCTGAGCCTGCTGGTGGACCAGGGGCAGGTGACGGCGGCGACGACCTCGGGATCGGGCGCGCAGTGGGGCGTGACCGTCAACAACGCCTTCTTCGTGCCGCGCTCGGGGGTGGGGGTCACCGCGAGCGGCGACGTCGTCTACGCCGGCGGGCCCGCCCTGTCGGTGGCCTCGCTGGCCGATCTGCTCAAGCAGGCCGGCGCCGTCGACGCCATGGAGTTGGACATCAACTCCGCGTGGACGTCCTACATGTACTACACCGTGTCCGGCGGGGGCGATCCGGCCGACCCGACGCCGACGCGGCTGTGGAACTTTGTCCAGCCGGCCACCCGCTACTACCAGCCCAGCAGCCGAGACTTCGTCGCTGTATATCTCAGGTGAACCGACGCCGCGGGGTGGGCGCCGCGGCAAGCACTAGGCTGGGAAACATGCTCGTAGACCGCTTCGGACGCATCGCCACCGACCTCAGGGTCTCCGTGACGGACAAGTGCGACCTGCGGTGCACCTACTGCATGCCGGCCGAGGGGCTGCCGTGGCTGCCGCGTGCCGAGGTCCTGACCGACGACGAACTCGAGCGGCTCGTCGATATCGCAGTACGGCTGCTGGGCGTGCGCGAGGTGCGGCTGACCGGCGGCGAACCGCTGATCCGGCCGGGCCTGCCCGGTCTCGTGGAGCGCCTGGCCGCGCTCATGCCGCGTCCGCAGCTGTCGCTGACGACGAACGGTGTCGCGCTGTCCCGGCTGGCCGTCCCGCTCGCGCAGGCCGGCCTCGACCGGGTCAACGTGAGCCTGGACACGCTCGACCCCGAGCTCTTCCGTACCCTGACACGCCGGGACAAGCTCGAACGGGTGATCGCCGGAATCGACGCGGCGCTCGCGGCGGGCCTGGGCCCGGTGAAGATCAACACGGTGCTGATGCGCGGAGTGAACGACCACGAGGCGGCCGAGCTGCTGCGCTGGAGCCTGGAGCGCGGCTGCGAGCTGCGCTTCATCGAGCAGATGCCGCTGGACGCGCAGCACGGCTGGGACCGGTCGGTGATGGTCACCGCGGAGGAGATCCTCAAGTCCCTGGAGGCCGAGTTCGACCTCGAACCCGAGGGCGGCGAGGCCCGCGGCAGCGCGCCGGCCGAGACCTGGCGGGTCGTCGGATACAAGGCCCCGGACGGCTCTCCGGCGCGGGTGGGCGTGATCGCCTCGGTCACCCGGCCTTTCTGCGGGGACTGCGACCGGGTCCGGCTGACCGCCGATGGCCAGGTGCGCACCTGCCTGTTCGCCCGTGAGGAGTCCGACCTGCGCGGGGCGCTGCGCGCGGGCGCCTCGGACGCGGAGCTGGCCGAGCGCTGGCGGGTCGCGATGCGGGGCAAGAAGGCGGCCGCCGGTATCGGCGAACCCGGATTCGTCCAGCCGGACCGGCCGATGTCCGCGATCGGCGGCTGAGCAGCGGTTGATTGGCAGCTGATCAGCGGGTGACCCACGGCCGTACGGCAAGGTTCCCGGCGCTGCGGGGATCTACCGAGAGCCGGCGAAAAAAGTTTTGTGAATGGGCGAACGGCCGGCACACGGGGGGGATGCCGGCCGTTCGCGGCGAACGCGGCTGTCGACGGCCGGGTTCGCAAGGCACCGCCCCGACGGGGGAACGGAGCGGGCGTAAGAAGTATGGCATACGGAGGCGGTTGGAGTGAACAGGGGTTCAAGAATCCTTCGGCCAGGTTCCGGAACGCGGCGGTCGCTGCGGGCTCAGCCGGTCTCGACGGAATTTTCGTTCGCCGCAGGCTTTTTCGGCGCGGGAGCGGGGGAGGCGGTGGACACGCTCGACGCGGTGGATCCGTAGGCATCAACGCGCTTACGCGGTGACGCAGGTGACGCAGGTGACGCAGGTGACGCGGGAGGCGGCGCGGGTGACGCGGGCGGAGCCCGGTGCGCGCGCGACGCGGTGGGCGGCGGGTAGCGCACGAACCTCTCGTCCGCGGTGTGCGCGCCGTCCGCATCATCAGCAGTGCCCGCGCCGTCCCCATCATTCGCACGGCCCGCGCTGTCGCCGCCGTGCTCGCCGCGCCCCTCAGCCCGGTAGCCGCGGTCCTCGTCGAGGTCGTCCGCGGCGCTGAACTCGTCCTCGCCGTCGATCCGGTACACACCGGTCAGCACGCGGCCGGGGGCGGGCAGTTCGGGCTGGCGCGGCGGGCCGATCATCAGATTCGTCGGGGCCTCGCTCTGGTCCGGGCCGCCGTTGGCGCGCACCACCGCGACGTAGGGGATGATCGTGGCCACCAGGCCGAGGATCGCGCGCTCGAGCAGCGTGAGGCCGGGGACCATGACCACCACCAGGATCGCCACCACGCGGAAGAGCATGGTGAGGATGTACTGACGCTGCCGCTTGGCGATGTCGTCCAAGTGGCTGGTGTCCGCGGTGGTGATCCCGTACGACGGTTCGGCCCGGTGTCGCCGGGAGAAGGGGAGCCTCACGTCTTCCAGCCTAGAACCGGCCCACCGGGGCCGGAAGGCCGGGGTCACGGCGGGTCGCCGCCGCGGTGGCGGTCGGTCACGGCGGGTCACCGGCGGGTCGGCGGCCGGGCTGCGGCCGGGCTGCGGCCGGGCCGTGGCGCGGCGACGTTCCCGAGCCGCGGCGCCGCGCGATCATGGGTGGCCCCAAGTGCCGGGGGCTTTCTTTGTACTGCTCCGCCACACGGGCCCGGCGCCCGAGCCGGTACGGTAAGGCCTGGAGCCGCCGCGCGAGCTGCGCCGCCACCAGTCATCCGCGATCGAAAGGGCGCACCCTTGAGCAGGTCAGTTCTCGTCACCGGGGCGAACCGGGGCATCGGCTTGGCCATCGCCGCCGCCTTCGCCGAGAAGGGCGACAAGGTCGCCCTGACCTACCGCACCGGTGAGCCGCCGGAGCTCAAGGCCACCGGGGACGGCGCGATCCTGCCGGTCCGGTGTGACATCACCTCCACCGAGGACGTCGAGCGCGCCTTCACCGAGATCGAGGCGGCGCACGGGCCGGTCGAGATCCTGGTGGCCAACGCCGGAATCACCCGGGACACCCTGGTGCTGCGGATGACCGAGCAGGACTTCACCGACGTGCTCGACACCAACCTGACCGGCTCCTTCCGCGTCGCCAAGCGCGCGGCCAAGGGCATGCTGCGGCTGCGGCGCGGACGGCTGATCTTCATCTCGTCGGTGGTCGGGCTCTCCGGCTCCCCGGGCCAGGTCAACTACGCCGCCTCCAAGGCCGGCCTGGTCGGCATGGCCCGCTCGCTGGCGCACGAGCTCGGTTCCCGCTCGATCACCGCGAACGTGGTCGCGCCCGGCTTCGTGCAGACGGCCATGACCGCGGAGCTCGGCGAGGACCGCAAGAAGCAGATCCTCGACGCCGTACCGCTCGGCCGCTACGCGCAGCCGGAGGAGATCGCGGGCGTCGTCACGTTCCTGGCCTCGCCGGAGGCCGCGTACATCACTGGAGCCGTCGTCCCCGTGGACGGCGGCCTTGGAATGGGGCACTGATATCAGCATGGGTATTCTCGACGGCAAGCGCATCCTGGTCACCGGGGTGCTGCTGGAGTCCTCGATCGCCTACCAGGTCGCCAAGCTGGCGCAGGAGGAGGGCGCGGAGATCATCCTGACCGCCTTCCCCCGGCCGACCCTGACCGAGCGCGTCGCCAAGAACCTGCCCAAGCCGGTCAAGGTGCTCGAGCTCGACGTGACCAACGTGGAGCACCTCGACTCCCTCGCCGAGAAGGTGCGCGCCGAGCTCGGCGGGCTCGACGGGGTCGTGCACTCCATCGGGTACGCCCCGCCGGACGCGCTGGGCGGTTCGTTCCTGGACACTCCGTGGGAGTCGGTGGCCACGGCCGTGCACGTCTCGGCCTACTCGCTCAAGGCCCTGACCATGGCCTGCCTGCCGCTGATGGAGCGCGGCGGCTCGGTGGTGGGCCTGACCTTCGACGCCACCGTGGCCTGGCCGAAGTACGACTGGATGGGCCCGGCGAAGGCGGCGATGGAGGCCACCTCGCGCTACCTGGCCCGCTATCTCGGCGAGCGCAACGTGCGGTGCAACCTGGTCTCGGCCGGGCCGATCGGCTCGATGGCGGCGAAGTCCATCCCGGGCTTCGAGCTGCTCGCCGACACCTGGAACGACCGGGCCCCGCTGGCCTGGGACGTGGCCGACCCCGAGCCCGCCGCCCGCGGCGTGATCGCGCTGCTCTCCGACTGGTTCCCGAAGACCACCGGCGAGATCGTGCACGTCGACGGCGGCCTGCACGCGATCGGCGCCTGACGCCGCGTCACCCGCGCCGAAAGGGTGGGCGTGAGCGCGGGCCCGTGAGCGGGCCCGCGCGCCGGAGCCGTGCGAACCGTCGAGGCCCCGCCACCGCATCGCGCGGTGGCGGGGCCTCGTGCGTCGCCGAGATCCCTCGAGACCGACGACTTACCGCAGCGGCGGCAGGCCGGGCGGGGCCAGCGCCGGACGCTCCTCGAGCGCGGCCAGCGCCGTGCGGATCGCCTCGTCGAGCTGCGGGTCACGCCCGGCCGCGTAGTCGTGCGGCGCGATCGGCAGTTCCACGTCCGGGTCCACGCCGTAGTTCTCCACGGTCCAGCCCGCGTCGTCGAACCAGAACGAGTACTTCGGCTGGGTCACCTCGGTCCCGTCGACCAGGCGGTACTTGCCGTCGATGCCGATGACCCCGCCCCAGGTGCGCGTGCCGATCACCGGGCCGAGGCCGTAGCGCTTGAAGGCGTGCGTACCGATGTCGCCGTCCGAGCCGGCGTTCTCGTCGGTCAGCGCCACGATCGGGCCGCGCGGCGCGTCGCCGGGGTAAGAGTTCGGCCGGGTGCGCCGGCCCAGGTCCCACCCGATGATCTGACGCCGCAGCTTCTCGATCACCAGCTCCGAGGTGAACCCGCCGCCGTTCTCGCGCAGGTCGAACACCAGGCCCTCGCGGGCCAGCTCGCTGATCAGGTCGCGGTGGAACTCGGCCCAGCCCAGCATCGACATGTCCGGCACGTGCAGGTAGCCGAGCCGACCGCCGGAGCGCTCGTGCACGGCGGCCCGCCGGGTCCGGATCAGGTCCTGGTAGCGCAGCGTGCCCTCGCCCCGCAGCGGGACCACGGCCACCCGGCGCTCCTCGCCGTCCCGGCGCAGCGTCAGCTCCACCGGCTTGCGGGCCTTGCCGACCAGCTGCGCGTTCGGGCCGCGGTGCGCATCCACCGCCCGGCCGTCCACCGCCACGATCTCGTCGCCCGCCCGCGCGGCCACGCCCGGGGCCTCGAGCGGCGAGAACCCGGCCAGCACCGAGGTCTCGCTCGGCACGATCCGCCCGATCAGCCAGCGGCCCTGCTCGTCCCGGACCAGGTCGGCGCCGAGCCGCCCCTGCGCCTGCGCGTCCGGTATCGGAGAGAGCTGATACGGGTCGCGGACGTACGCGTGCGACGCGCCGAGCTCGGCCACCGCCTCCCACAGCACGTCGCGCAGCTCGTCGCTGGTGCCGACCCGCTCGAGCAGCGGCTCGTAGCGCTCGCGGATGCCCGGCCAGTCCACCCCGGCCATGTCCTCGCGCCAGAAGTTGTCGCGCATCAGCCGCCAGTTCTCGGCGTACATCTGGCGCCACTCGGAGACCGGATCCACGGTGACCCGGATCCGGTCCAGGTCCACGGAGATGTCCTCCTCGTCCCCGGAGCCCTCGGTCGGGCGGATGGTGAACTCGCCGTCCTTGCGGAAGCCCAGCCGGCTGCCGTCGCCGGAGACGTCGTAGTCGTCCAGGGCCTCGATGAGGGTGAACTGCTTGCGCTTGGCCAGATCGAACCGGACCAGGCTCGCCTTCGGGTGCTCCTCGCCGCCGATCGCGGCCTCACCGAGTTCGCCGGTGTGCGGCGAGTCGAGCCACAGCACCGCCGAGCCGGCCGTGCGCAGGCTCCGGTAGGTGCCGGCCGGCACCGGGAACGGCACGATCCGGGCGGCCAGGCCCTCGAGGTCCAGGCGCACCGGCTCCACGCTCGGCTCGCCGTCCTTCGCGCCGTCCGCGCCCTTGTCCGCGTCCTTGTCCTTCGCGTCCTGCTTCGGCTTGGCCGGGCGGCCGTTGAGCTCGGGGGCGAAGGGCGAGGGGGTGTCGGCCGCGAGCGTGACCAGGTAGGGGCGCACGCCGGGGACGAAGGAGAGGTCGAACGGCTGGATCGCCTCGACCGGGTCGAACGTGCGGCTGGAGAGGAACACGAGGTACTTGCCATCCGCGGTGAACGCGGGGGAGAAGTCGTGGAAGCGCGCCGCGGTGACGTCCACCACGGTGTCGTCGGAGAGCCGGGCCAGCCGGATCCAGGCGCCGCCCCAGCTGCGCCAGTCCTGCGACCAGGTCAGCAGCGCCGAGTCCGGCGAGAAGGTCAGGCCGTGCGGCTGGTGGTTCTCCGCCCGGGCCAGCTCCCTGGCCTCGCCGGATTCGAGGTCGACGATCAGCAGTCTGCCGTCGTCACAGGACAGCGCCAGGGTCTTGGCGTCGGGCGAGGCGGCGAGCTCGATCACCCGGCCGACCCGGCCGCTCAGGATGCGCCGGGCCGGGGAGCCGTCCGCCGGGATGACGTCGATGCCGTCCTCGCCGTCGGAGTCGGAGGCGCACACCACGGTGGAGGTGCCGGGCAGGATCAGCGGAATCCGCGCCCGTACGCCCGGCTCGGCCAGCAGCGCGCGGGACGGGCCCTGCTCGGCCGGCAGCCAGTGCACGGTGCCGCGCACCTCGGCGGCCACGATGCGTCCGGAGCGGCACAGGCTGTAGGAGCGCAGGCCCGCACCGCCGCCGACCGAGATCGGCGCGCGTCCGGCGCGTACCCCGCCGAGGCGGATGCCGAGGGCGACCGGTTCGGCGTCGAGGGATTCGAGCAGCCACAGCTCGCCCGCGGCCTGGTAGACCACGCGGCTGCCGTCGGTGGTGGCGTGCCGGGCGTAGAAGGGTCCGTGGTCGCTGTGCCGGCGCAGGTCCGAGCCGTCGGGCAGGGCGGAGTAGAGCGCGCCGACGCCCTCGTGGTCGGACAGGAAGGCGACGCGGCCGTCCACCCACATCGGGTGCACCAGGTGGTTGCCGACCGAGGCCAGGATCTGCCGGTACTCGCCCCCGTCCGGCGAGTACCAGATCTTGCCGCCGGTGCCGCCCAGGTACCGCTTCCAGCGGGCCGGCTCCCGGTAGAGCGCGGAACCGACCAGCACCGCGCCCTCGGCGGAGACGGACAGGTCGGTGAGCGGACCGTGGGGCAGCTGCCGTTCCGGGCCTTCAAGCGGCACCGCGTACGGCCACACCCGCATGCCCTCGTGGTGCCCGTTCCAGCCGGTCACCAGGACCTCGTCGTCCGAGATCCAGCCGCGTACGCCCGCGGTCTCCCGGCTGCGTTCGCCCCAGTAGGTCAGTTGTCTGATGGGGCCGCCGTCCACCGCCACCGCGAAGGCCTCCCGAGCGCCCTCCCGTATCGCGCTCCAGGCCACGTGGGTGCCGGCGGGATTGAGCCGGGGGCTCAGGACCGGGGTACGGTCGCTGGTCAGCCGCCAGGCCCTGGCCGTGCCGGCGACGGCCTGGTCCACCTCGGCGAGCCAGACGTCGTCGTCGGCCACGAAGGTCAGCAGGTTGTGTGCCAGATGGGGGTGGCGAAGATAGTGTTGTCCAGTCACGAGCCGACTCTAAGCATCTGATCACCTTCTGGTCGAGTGGATTGTGGCCGCGGGCACAGGATTTCGCTGACAGCGAAGTCGGCGGGGAGTCGCCGCCGCGG
Organism: Actinospica durhamensis; assembly: GCF_018139695.1. Lineage (GTDB taxonomy): Bacteria > Actinomycetota > Actinomycetes > Streptomycetales > Catenulisporaceae > Actinospica > Actinospica durhamensis. The sequence goes on from NZ_JAGSOG010000069.1 coordinate 10,327, forward strand.
TGTCGGAGGCGGACGCTAGAGTCGGCCTATGCGAGTGGTGATCACCGGATCGAGCGGGCTGATCGGCGCGGCCCTGGCCGCGTCGCTGCTCGCGGACGGGCACGAGGTGCTCCGGCTCGTGCGGGGAGAGACGGCCGAGGCGGGCCGGGCCCGGTGGGATCCCGAGATCGGCGACCTGGACCCGACCCTGATCGACGGCGCCGACGCAGTGGTCTGCCTCGGCGGCGCCGGCGTGGGCGATCACCGCTGGAGCGCCGCGTACAAACAACAGCTGCGCGACAGCCGGATCCACGGCACCGCCCTGCTCGCCGACACCATCGCCGCGATCCCGCACCCGCCCAAGGTGTTCGTCGCCGCCTCCGCCATCGGCTACTACGGCGACGTGCCGGACGCCGAGGTGGACGAATCCTCCCCGCCCGGCACCGATTTCCTGGCCGAGCTCACCGTGGACTGGGAGGCCGCGGCCGACACGGCGACCGGACACACCCGGGTGGTGCACCCGCGCTTCGGCATCGTGCTCGCCTCCTCCGGCGGCGCCTTCGGCCGGATGCTCCCGCTGGCCAAGGCCGGGCTCGGCGGCCCGCTCGGCGGCGGACGGCAGTACTGGAGCGTCATCTCGCTCACCGACGCGATCCGCGCGCTGCGCTTCGCGATCGAGCACCCGAACCTGGCCGGCCCGGTCAACCTCACCTGCCCGCACCCGGTCACCAACGGGCAATTCGCCCGGGAGCTGGGCGCCGCGCTGCACCGCCCGGCCGTGGTCCCGGCCCCCGCCTTCGCCCTGCGCTTGGCCCTCGGCGGCTTCGCCGACAGCATCCTGATGAGCCAGCGCGTCCTGCCGAAAGCCCTGGTGGAGGCCGGTTTCACGTTCGAGCACCCGACCGCGGCCGAAGCGATCAAGGCGGTGACGGACGGCGGGGCGGCGAACCGATAGGCTCGGTTGGGTCACCACCCGGTGACGGCGCGACCCGAGCGCACGCCAGCGGCTACACGCGCCGCACAGTGAACACGCTCCAGCGGCACTGCCGCACAGTGAACACGCTCCAGCGGCTACGCCGCGGAGGGACGAGACTGCGGAAGAACGAGGAAAGATGTCGGCACCGGACACAGCGGCCCTGCAGACGGCCACGGCCATCAACCTGCGCATCGCCGAGGAGCTCAAGGCCGCGCCGGGACAGGTGCGCGCCGCGGTGGAGCTGCTCGACGGCGGCGCCACCGTGCCGTTCGTCGCGCGCTACCGCAAGGAGGTCACCGGCGGCCTCGACGACACCCAGCTGCGCACCCTTGAGGAGCGGCTGCGCTACCTGCGCGAGCTCGAGGAGCGCCGGGCCGCGATCCTGGAGTCGATCGAGAGCCAGGGCAAGCTCGACGACGCGCTGCGCACCCAGATCCTCGCCGCCGACTCCAAGGCCCGGCTCGAGGACATCTACCTGCCGTTCAAGCCGAAGCGGCGCACCAAGGCGCAGATCGCGCGCGAGGCCGGGCTCGAGCCGCTGGCCGACGCGCTGCTCGCGGACCCGAACCTGGACCCGCGGCACGAGGCCGCGGCGTACGTCGACGCGGACAAGGGTGTGGCCGACGCGGACGCCGCGCTCGAGGGCGCCCGGGCGATCCTGGTCGAGCGCTTCGGCGAGGACGCCGACCTCGTCGGCGAGCTGCGCGAGCGCATGTGGGAGCGCGGCCGGCTGGTGTCGAAGGTGCGCGAGGGCAAGGAGGAGGCCGGCGCGAAGTTCGCCGACTACTTCTCCTTCGCCGAGCCGCTCACCCACATCCCCTCGCACCGCGCGCTGGCGATGTTCCGCGGCGAGAAGGAGGAGGTCCTCGACCTCGCCTTCGACCCCGAGCCCGAGGACGCCGAGCCCGGCGCCGCTCCGGTGCGCAGCGGCTACGAGGTGCGCATCGCCCAGCGCTTCGCGGTCGAGGACCTCGGCCGGGCCGGGGACCGCTGGCTGCTCGACACCGTCCGCTGGGCCTGGCGTACCAGGATCCTGATCCGGCTCGGGGTGGACCTGCGGATGCGGCTGTGGCAGGGGGCCGAGGACGAGGCCGTGCGGGTGTTCGCGGCGAACCTCAGGGACCTGCTGCTCGCCGCCCCGGCCGGCACCCGGGCCACCCTGGGCCTCGACCCGGGCCTGCGCACCGGCGTGAAGGTGGCCGTGGTGGACGCCACCGGCAAGGTCGTGGCCACCCACACCATCTACCCGCACGTGCCGCACCGCCGCTGGGACGAGTCCCTCGCGATCCTGGCCAAGCTGGCCGCCGCGCACCGGGTGGACCTCGTCGCCATCGGCAACGGCACCGCCTCGCGGGAGACCGACAAGCTGGCCGCCGAGCTGATCGCCAAGCACCCGGAACTGGGGCTGACCAAGGTGATCGTGTCCGAGGCGGGCGCCTCGGTCTACTCGGCCTCGGCGTACGCGGCGGCGGAGCTGCCGGAGCTCGACGTGACGCTGCGCGGCGCGGTCTCCATCGCCCGCCGGCTGCAGGACCCGCTGGCCGAGCTGGTCAAGATCGACCCGAAGTCGATCGGCGTCGGCCAGTACCAGCACGACCTGGCCGAGGGCAAGCTCTCCCGCTCGCTCGACGCCGTCGTCGAGGACTGCGTCAACGGCGTGGGCGTGGATCTGAACACCGCGAGCGTGCCGCTGCTCACCCGGGTCTCCGGCATCGGCGACTCGCTGGCCAAGTCGATCGTGGCGCACCGGGACGGCAACGGCCCGTTCCGCTCCCGCGACTCGCTCAAGCAGGTCCCGCGCCTTGGCCCGAAGGCCTTCGAGCAGTGCGCGGGCTTCCTGCGCATCCCCGACGCCGAGGACCCGCTCGACCGCTCCTCGGTGCACCCGGAGGCCTACCCGGTGGTGCGCCGGATCGCCCAGGAGGCCGGCGGTGACATCAGGGAGCTGATCGGCAACACGGCGACCCTGCGCGCGGTGCGGCCGGAGCGCTTCGTGGACGAGAAGTTCGGCCTGCCCACCGTCACCGACATCCTGCGCGAGCTCGAGAAGCCCGGCCGCGACCCGCGCCCGGCCTTCAAGACCGCCACCTTCAAGGAGGGCGTGGAGGAACTCACCGACCTGCGCCCCGGCATGCTGCTCGAAGGCGTGGTCACCAACGTGGCCGCGTTCGGCGCGTTCGTCGACGTCGGCGTGCACCAGGACGGCCTCGTGCACGTCTCGGCGCTCTCGCGCAACTACGTCAGCGACCCGCGCGAGGTGGTCAAGCCCGGCGACGTGGTGCGGGTGAAGGTGCTCGACGTGGACGTCCCGCGCAAGCGGATCGCCCTCACCCTGCGCCTCGACGACGAGGTGCGCCCCGGCGGCGGCAGCGGTGCGGGCGGCGGCCGCGACCGCCGCGAGGGCAACGCGGGCGGCGGCGCCGGCGGTCAGCGCCCCCCGCGCCAGCAGCGCGGCGGCGACCAGCAGCGCGGCAGTGACCAGCAGCGTGGCGGCGACCAGCGCCGCGGCGGCAACGGCGGCGGTGGCGGCAACAGCGGGAACGGCGGCAAGGGTGGTGGCGGGAACGGCGGCGGCGACACCGCGCTCGCCGACGCCCTGCGCCGCGCCGGACTGGTGAAGTAGCACAAGGAGCGGGAGTAGCGCCGCGTCGCCGGCGCTACTCCCTCCAGCCCGCGACGGCCTCGGCGCGCCCGGTCCACACCTGCACGGCAGGGCCCTGCGGATCCCAGCGGCGGCAGAACTCGCGCAGCTCGAGGCAGCGGGCGATCATCGCAGCCTGACGGTCGGTCCAGGCGGGCACGCCTGCGCCGTAGGCGTCGAAGAACTCCGCGAGCGCGGCGCGATGGGTGCTGTGGTGGGCGCGCACGATCCACTCGCACCACGCCAGATCCTCGACCGGTTCGCCGACGTGCGCGAACTCCCAGTCCAGCAGGCCCGTCACGGCGAAGCTCCGCGGGTCGAGCAGGATGTTGTTGGGGCCGAAGTCGCCGTGCACCACGACTGTCCGCTCTGGTCCGCGGCGCTCCGGCCCAGGGTGCTCCGGGTCATCGAGGCCTGTGACGATGTCGATGTCGTGCAGCGTCCGCAGCAGTCGGCCGCACGACCGTAGTACCTGCGCGGCGTGGCCCGCGTCGATCAGATCCTGGCCGTGGGCGCCGGGCAGGAACGACAGCGTGAGGCTGCCGGGCACGCTCGCGCGTATCTCCGGTACCGGCAGTCGGCCGATGAGCTGCGAGTAGCAGCGCTCTTCACGGGCTTGCCGGAGGTCGGCGTCCGGACCCTGATAGGTCTTCACGACGTTCGTCGTATCGCCCATGGTGTGGTTGGTGTAGCCGTGAGCCAGGGGGTGCATGGGGATATGCTGACATGCCCTCAGGGCCGTGACGCATCGTCGCTGATATGACACCTCACGTCACGAAATCCGGCCGATCTGTGAACCGGGGCAGCGGCGGGGCCGTGCTCACCCCACAGAGGGCGCGTCCGCGACCCCGCGCTGCACGCGGCGTTTCCGCGCCCGGCGCCCGGCACAGAAATGGAGTACTTCGATGCGCATACAGACCCGTCACCTCGTCGTCGCGGTACCCGCCGCGCTGATCATGGCCGCGGCCGCGGCGTGCAGTTCGTCCTCGGGGCCGAGCACCGGGCCGAGCACCACGCCGGCCACCCCGGCCACCTCGATCACCGCGTCGGGCGTGGGCTCCGGCTCCACCGCCGGGACCGCCGCGCTCACGGTGACCGGCAACTCGACGCTCGGCCAGATCGTCACCAACGGCCAGGGCGTCACGGTCTACCGCTACGACCTGGACACGGTGAACTCGGGCACCAGCGCCTGCACCGGCTCCTGCGCGACGGCCTGGCCGCCGGTGACCGTCACCGGCTCGGGCACGCCCGTGGTCAGCGGCGTGAGCCAGAGCCTGGTCGGTGAGATCACCCGGTCCGACGGCACGAAGCAGCTCACGATCGCCGGGTGGCCGCTCTACACGTACGCCGGCGACTCGGGGCCGGGATCCGCCAACGGGCAGGGGAGCGGCGGGATCTGGTGGGCCGTCACTCCCACCGGCGCCAAGGCCACCTCGTCCACCGCGGGATCCTCGCCGAGCACCGGCGGGGGCGGCGGAAACTACTGAGGAGCCGGGACACGCCCGGCCTCGGGTGACCTCCCCGGCAGGCCTGCTCCCGGTTGCGTAGCGTGACAGCGGATCATGTGAGCGCGGACCGGGAGGAAGCCGAGGTGGATCCGAAGTCGGTGTACCCGAAGACGGGGGACTGGAGCGTGCCCGCGCCGTTCGCCGGCACCGTGGCGCGCGGCGCCGACGCCCCCCACGCCGACGCCGTGCGCCGAGCCGAGGCCGTGGCCGCGCAGAGCGTCAAGCGGTCGCGAGGCCTGGAGAACGGCCCGGGGACCAGCGCGGGCAGCGGGCGCACGGAGGGGCGGCGGTCTTGCAGGGTTCGAATACCGGCTGCGAGACTCGGCGGATGGATCACTCTTCCGAGAACGCCGCAGATCAGATCCCTACCTCCTTCCCCCGTGCGCCGCGCCTCGACCCCGAGGCCATGGCCCGCGCCGTGTCCGTCCAGACCGGGATCGCGCTGACCGTGGAAGGGCTCTGCGACGGCGGGGAGGTCGGAGCCGCCGTGGTGCGCCGGCCCGACGGACACCGCGGCGTGCTCACCTGGCGCCCGCACTACACCGTCGCCGCGTTGGCCTCCGGACCCCTGGCCGTCGTGGAACGGCTGCGCGCACTCGGCTATCCGGCCCCTGCGACGAAGCTGGCCGTGCAGGTGGGCGACGCCGTCGTCACGGTGCAGGAACTGGTGCCCGGCGCCAAGATCGACCGCCTCGACCTGCCGCTCCTCGAGCGCGTGCTCGCCGTCCACGGCCTTCAGGCCGACGCGCTGGCCGGCCGCGAGGACGTGCCCGCGTACCCGCTCTATCTACGCGAGGACGGCCCGGGCTACTGCCTGCACGAGCCGCTGCGCCGGTTCAGCCGGAGCACGGCGGAGCTCGAACGCCGGATCGCCGCGTTCGGGGCCGGGCATCCGGACCGCCTGCCGGGCGACGGCGCGGTGCACGGGGACTTCCATCCCGGCAACATCCTCGCGGCCGACGGCCGGATCACCGGCGTCGTCGACTGGGACGGCGCGGCCCGCGGCGACCACCGCTTCGACCTGGTCGTGCTGCGCTTCGGCCTTCACCCCGACCACGCCGACCGTGCGGTGGTCGAACGCCTCGACGCCCTGATCGACGCGCTGCCCGCGTCGGTCGCCGGGCCGGCCTGGGCGCATATGAGCCTTCGTATGGTCGACTGGGCGATCCGGCACTTCCCGGCCGACCAGGTGGACACCTGGGTGGAGCTGGCCCGCCGGCGGATCGACTGAGCTCCCCGGACACGCGCGGAGGCGTGTCCGGGGAGCCCGGTGTCGAACCGTCTAGCCGTGCGGGCGGCCTTCGCCGTCCGCGCTACCTGCCCGGTTTAATTACAGCGCCGGGTAGGCGTTGGCCACCAGCATCTGGAACTCGGCCGCGTACCACTGGCCGGCGGGCACGTCGTAGCCGGGGATGGCCCCGGTGCCGTACGTGCCACCGTTGCCGTCGGTGTTGGTCCCGGCCGGGTCGCAGTGCGGGTCGCCGTGCGTGTGGGTCGAGGTCGGGTAGTCACCGTCGGACTCGCCCGGAGGCTTGATCCACACGAAGCCCATGATCGGGCTGGAGGTGCCGAAGGGCTCGTCGGTGGGCGGCGTGCCGATTCCGGCGCCGTTCTGGTTGCACCAGTCGCCACGGAACGGCCGCTGGTCGATCTTGTTCGCGGCGACGTAGGCGGTCGCGGTGGTCGGCGTCGAGTTCAGCGCCGTCGGACGGCTCGAGCCGCCCCAACCGTTGCGCGAGGTGTCGATCAGGAACCGGTCGGAGGTCGGGAAGCCCGCCGCGACCAGCGTGTTGTACATGTCGGTGTCGTACGTCAGCTCGTCGAAGGTCGGGTTGTACTGGTAGAAGGTGACCGAGTCGAGCGGGTTGCCACCGACGTTCAGCGTCGGGTTCGTCAGGAACGGCTCCTGGGTGGGAGTGTAGTTCGCCGTGTCGCTGATGAATCCGTCGATGCTCGCGTAGCCGGCGGTCGTGTTGGTCACGACCGTCTTGTACACGGCCGGGGTGGCCGACATGTTGCTGGGCCAGCCGAGCCACGCCGAGTGCGCGATGTCGAGGTAGTTGTACACGTTCGAGACCGCGTGCAGCTTGTTCAGCGCGTACTCGATGCCGGACTCGTAGTACGGGGTGGCCGTCTGGCAGGCGCTCAGGCTCTGGTTGGTCACCACGTTCGGCAGCGAGTCGGGCTCGATGATCGCCACGATGCGCAGGCTCGAGTAGGCCGAGTTCGACAGGATCGAGGCGATCGGGTCGATGTACTGCGACTCGTACTCGGTCAGGCCCGCGGCCGTCGCCGGGATCTCGCCGTTGGAGGCGAGGGCGGCGCAGTCACGGCCGGGCAGGTCGTAGATCACGATCTCGGCGACCTCGGGCGTGCCCGACTTCTCCGCCGCGACCGCGTCGGTCAGGTACTGGGCCAGACCCACGTTGGAGTCGCCCGCGATCGCGCCGATGTGGTCGAGCCACAGCGCGGTCTGGTAGGTGCCGACCTTGGCCTCGGCCGCGTTGCCGCCGTCAGCGGTCACCTGGGCGTTGACCTCGGCGACGTAGCTGGGGTTGAGGAAGCGGTTGGCGCCGGTGAACGGGTCGGCCACGTGGCCGCCGCTGCTGGTCGTGCCGGTCGAGCTGGCCGACGCCGAGGCCGAGGCGGACGGGGAGGCCGACTTGCTGGCCGAAGCCGAGGCAGAAGCCGAGGCGGAGGCGGAGGCCGAGGCGGACGGGCTGGCGCTGGTCGCGCTCGCGCTCGGACTGGCCGAGGACGAGGTCGAGGTCGTGCCACCACAGGTCACGCCGTTGACCGCGAAGCTGGTCGGTACCGCGTCGCTGTTGGTCCAGGTGCCCTGGAATCCGAGGGTGGTGTTCCCGCCCGAGGCGATGGCACCGTTGTAGGACAGCGACGTGGCGGTGACCGCCTCGCCGGACTGGGTCACTCCCGCGTTCCACTCGCTGGTGATCTTCTGGTCGCCGGCGAAGGTGAAGGTGAGGCTCCACGAGGTGAGGGCGGTCGTGCCGGTGTTGGTGAGGGTCAGGTTCGCGACGAACCCGCCCGCCCACTGGCTCGAAGTGGTGTAGGTGACCGAACACCCGTTCGCGGCAGCCTGGGCCTGGTCCAGCAGAGCGGGAGTCAGGGTCGTGGCGGCGGCCATGCCCAGCGCACCGGCCACCGAGACCCAGACCCTCCTGCGCATCCGGGTCGCCTTCGGCCCGGATCGTGCTTCCTTATGCATGTGTGCTGATTCTCCTTATCGGGGGGAAGCCCCCGCGGGCCGGGCAGGCGCCCGCGGGGGACAATCGTGGGCCGCGCAGTGGCGCGGCTAGGCGCCGCCGTCGAGGGCGCAGACCGTGGGGGCGGGCGCGGGTGTGGGCCCGGCGGATTCCGTGTAACCGCTTCCAGAAGGCGCCTTCGCGCAAAGTTCCTGGTCGCAGAGCTCGGTCTGCCGACGGTCGGTGGACCGGTGGGCGGCGGGTCGGGCCTCGGAATGCGCCGGGCGCGGGTGACTGGTGCCGGGCATCGCTGCGTCCTCCTCGCGCTCGGGTCGGTCCTCGACGGGTGGGGCCTCGCGGCTCCAGGACGTAAGTAAGGGCCCAGGGATGACCCGTGTCCAGCCCGTAACACCCGGGACATCTCGCCCGGCGCCCGGCCCGGCTCGGCCCGCGCGGGACGCGGCAGGTCACGGGCGCGGGGACGGGAAAGCCGACGGCGCAAGAGGCCGAAAGTGAAATGTAAGTAAGCGCGGCGCTTACAGGGTGAAAGTTCCATGAACGCCGAGGCGGCCCGCGCGGCCGGGCGCGCAGGTCCGGCGCGGATCGCGCCGCGCGGGGCGAACCGGTGCCGCGGATCTCCTTCTCGGGCAACGGATGCGCGCCTACGGTGACGAGCGCGGCACGCCACCGCGTGCCGGCAAGGTACTGATATCGCACCAGGAGGAATAAGTACCGTGATCAACCGTACCGGCCGCCGTGAGCGCGGCCGACCGCATCCCCGGCTTCTCGCGGTCGCGGGGGCGATGGCACTGGCGGCGGCCTCCACGCTCGCCCCCGCGCTGCTGTCCACGGCGGCCGCGGCCACGGCCGGGTGCTCCGTCACCTACACCACTTCGAGCCAGTGGGCGGGCGGGTTCGTCGCGAACCTGACCCTCACCAACACCGGCACGACCGCCCTCACCTCGTGGAGCCTCACCTTCACCTTCGCCGGCGACCAGAAGATCACCAGCGAGTGGAACGCGGGAGTGACCCAGTCCGGCGAGGCGGTCACCGCCACGTCGCTGTCCTACAACGGTGCCATCGCCTCGGGCGGGAACACCACCCTCGGATTCCAGGGCACCTGGACCAACAGCGACGCGGTACCGACCAGCTTCGCGGTCAACGGCGTCAGCTGCGGCGCGGTCGCCTCGACCACGCCGTCGGCCAGCGCCACGAGCGCGAGCCCGTCCCCGTCCGCGTCGGCTTCGGCCAGCAAGTCGGCCTCCCCGTCGGCTTCGGCCTCGGCGTCCGCCAGCAAGTCGGCCTCGCCGAGCGCCTCGCCCACCGGCACGACCTCGTCCGGGGCGGCCCCGCAGCTGCACGTGTCCGGCAACAAGCTGGTGGACGCGAGCGGCAACACCGTCCTGCTGCACGGGGTGGACCGCTCCGGCACCGAGTACGAGTGCGTGCAGGGCTACGGCATCTTCGACGGCCCGAGCGACCAGGCCTCGATCACCGCGATGAAGAGCTGGGGCCCGGTCAACGCCGTGCGCGTGCCGCTGAACGAGGCCTGCTGGAACGGCGAGTCGTACGTCAACTCGGCCTATGCCGGCTCGAACTACATCAGCGCGATCCAGAGCTACGTCAACCTGCTCAACGCCAACGGCATCGTCGCGATCCTGGACCTGCACTGGACCGACGGCACCTACACCGGCAACTCCTCGGGCTGCTCCTCGGCCCAGGCCACCTGCCAGAAGCCGATGCCGGACGCCGCCGAGGCCATCCCGTTCTGGACCTCGGTCGCGAACACCTTCAAGGGCAACAACGCGGTCGTCTTCGACCTGTTCAACGAGCCCTACGCCTCGCGCGCCACCGGTGACACCACCAGCGGGTGGCAGTGCTGGCTCAACGGCGGCACCTGCAACGGCATCTCCTACCAGGTGGCCGGCATGCAGTCGATGGTCAACGCGGTCCGCTCCACCGGCGCCAGCAACGTGCTGATGCTCGGCGGGGAGGAGTACTCCAACGACCTGACCGACTGGCTGCAGTACGAGCCCACCGACCCGGACGGCAACCTGGTCGCCTCGTGGCACTCGTACAACTTCAACACCTGCAGCTCCTCGTCCTGCTGGACCTCCGAGGTCGCGCCGGTCATCGCCAAGGTGCCGGTGATCCCCGGGGAGATCGGGGAGAACGACTGCGGCGGCTCCTACATCGACAGCCTGACCAGCTGGCTGGAGAGTGAGAACACCGGGTTCCTGGCCTGGACCTGGGACGACTGGTCCGGCGGCTGCTCCAGCGGCCCGACCCTGATCAGCGACTACACCGGTACTCCCACCGGGTACGGGGCGGCCTTCAAGGCCATCCTGGGCGCGCTGTGACGCCGCGTTAGACCCTGCGGCACCCACCCGCACCACCCGCACCGCACCGGCGCCCCCGGCGGGATCCTCCCGCCGGGGGCGCACGTGCGTGCAATGCCTCGTCCGGACATGCCGAAGGCCCCGAACGGCGCCCGACATCCGGTCTGGATGCCGAGCGCCGGCCGGGGCCCGGCCTTCGCGTCCTGTCACGGCCGCGCCCCGAGCCCGGGTCCGCGGTGCGGCCTCGCCCTCGCGCCTTCGGGTATCCGAAGCCGTTTCCCGGTTTCGGACACACGCCAGCCGAGTGCGTACTCTGATTCCCGCCGCCGTTCGCGGGGGAATCAGAGCATGTCAGAGCACGTGATCGCCGTGCCGGTTCGGGAAGCGGTTACGGAAGCGTTTACCGTAAGCGCCGTGGCGAAACCGGCGTCAAGCAGAGCCACGGACGATCAGCTGCGTTTCGAACACTTCCTGGCAGGGGGTCTGCTCCCGCTGGTCGATGAGCCGCAGCAGCTCTCCGACGGCGCGGGCGCCGATCTCCTCCACCGGCTGGCGAACCGTCGTCAGCGGCGGACTGGTATGCCGCGCCAACGGGGCGTCGTCGAAGCCGATGACGGCCACGTCACTCGGGACCTTCCGACCGGTGCGCCGCAGTGCGCGCAGCACTCCGGTGGCCATCAGGTCCGAGGTGGCGAACACGGCGTCCACGTCCGGGCGCCGATCGAGCAGGCGGTAGACCGCGTGCTCGGCCGAGGCCGCGGAGAAGTCACCGTAGACGACCAGGTCCTCACGGTCCAGGCCGCCCTCCGCCAGTGCCTTGCGATAGCCGCGCAGCCTGTCCTGGCTGACGGCCATGTCCGGCGGCCCGGCTATCGTGGCCACCGTGGTGCGACCGGCTTCGAGGATGTGCCGTACCGCTGCTTCGGCACCGCCCATGTTGTCCGCGTCCACATATGACGAGGCGTCGGCATCGTACACCGGGCGCCCGACGAACACGACGGGTATGCCGAGCTTGCGCACATCCATCGGCGGGTGTCCGTGCAAACTCACGAACACCGCGCCGTCCACGTGGCCGTCGCGCAGATAGCGCGCGCAGCGGCGGCACTCGTGGGGAGAGCGCACGGACAACACGATCAGCTGCACGTCCGTCGGGGCGAGTTCCGCCGAGACGCCGCGCAACAGCCGGCTGAAAAACGGGTCGGAGAACATCCAGAGACTGTTCTCACAGACCACAAGGGCGACCGAACCGGCTTTGCGCACTCCGGCCCGGGCGGCCCGGTTGCGGACATAGCCGAGGTCCGCGATCGCCTGCTCCACTTGGCGCCGCGTCTCAGGGCGCACCTGAGCGGAGCCCGTGAGCACCCGGGAGGCTGTGGCGGACGACACCCCTGCAAGCAGGGCGACATCCTCAAGCCTGGCCCGGGAGGGCGTGTGGGTAGCGGGCACGTGCGCCTCCTCGCGCAACGCCTTTTCCGATGGGTAAGAGAAATGTTGCACGCGCGACAAATTCTGGCAAGACTCAGCCCTCGATCTCCTTATCAGTGATCTCACGGGACGCGCCCGGCGCAGGAGCGCAACGGACGGGAAAAGTGGCCATACGCAGGCGTTTGGTTTCGCCTGACGGGGGCGGAAGCACCCTGAGACGGACGGAGCGGCTCCGCGGATTGCGGGCCGCGCCGGATGAAACCTTGCAGCGGGCCCCGGCCGAGGCACACAGCGTCCGTCACACTACCGCCGCGGCGCCGCCGCGCCCAGAGTCCTCCGACACCCCCGCGCCGACCGGTGGAGGCGGCGAGCCGGGCGGAGCGCGCGGGCGGGCGCACACCCACGGTCATCGGATGTTACCCCCGGGTGAGGCCTGGCCCGGCGCGGCCGTCGGGCCCGGAGATGTCGGGCGCGTGACGCCCCGATACCGTCGCCGCCCGAGCCATCGCCGGGCCGGGCTGCTCGGCGTGCTCCGGGGCCGGCGTCCGGCCGTCGGAACCGTCGCGCCGTCGCGTCGTCAGCGCACCGCGGCGTCCGCCAGGCCGAGCACCTCGCGGTCGCGGCGGGCGGCCGGAGGCTGGGCGAGCGGGTGCGGCGGGTCGCGGCGCAGCAGCAGCACGGCCCGGTCGTCGCCGCCGTGCGGGGCGACCGTGCGCACCAGCCGGGCGGCCGCGTCCGGGGCGAGCACCCACTCGTCGCGCAGCAGCGAGCCGGCCGCCTCCAGCAGACGGCCGGTGCCCGCCTCGAGGCTCTCGTCCGGCCGCTCCACCAGCCCGTCGGTGAACAGCAGCAGCGCGTCGCCCGGCTCCAGCACGCCCTCGCACGCGGCGTAGCGCTCCCCGGCGAGCAGCCCGAGCGCGGGGCCGCCCTCCTCCAGCCGCTCCCAGCGCTGGTCCCGGTCGCGCCAGCGCGCGGCCGGGTGGTGGCCGGCGTTGTAGACCTCGAACCGGCCGGTGTCCGGGTCAAGGCTGGCGTGCACGGCCGTGGCGAAGCCCTCGTCCCATCCGCGCAGGAAGACGTGGTCGTTGGCCGCCTCCAGGAACCCGTCCGGCGGCATCGCGTCCAGCAGCGCCCGCAGTGCGCCGGACAGCTGCAGCGCCCGCCCGGCGGCCCGGCTGCCCTTGCCCGAGACGTCCACCAGGGCCACGTGCAGCCCCGGATACTCGGGGGCGCAGGAGATCAGGAAGTCGCCGGAGAAACGCGCCCCGCCGGCCGGTACGAGCGCGTGCGCGGCACTCCAGCCGGCCAGCTCGCTGCCCGGGGTCACGGCCGGCTGGAGCCGGTCGCTCAGCTCCAGCAGCAGCGTCTCGGCCCGGTGTCCGCGCAGCCCGAGCCGCAGCCGCACCCGGGAGGTGAACAGCACCGTCGCGGCCAGCAGGATCAGCACCACGGCCGTGCCTGGCGTGACGCCGAACGGCTCGCGCAGGAACCCGTCGACCACGAGCGCGGCCAGCACCGACGCGTAGAGCAGCAGCTGCAGCACCTGCCCGAGCAGCACACCCCCTATCAGCACCGGGAAGACCAGCGAGGAGGGCGGATCCCAGTTCGGGACCTCGATCGAGCCCCAGGTGAGCAGCCCCACCACGGCCAGCAGCCCGAGCAGCACCGGCTGCCCGGCGGCGGGATCGCCGTCGAGCAGCCGGTCGCTGAAGCGACCGAGGCGGCTCGCCGACCAGTGCGCGGCCAGGCGTGGGTGAACGGTGGGCAGGCTAGGCATCACGCTAAGTATATGAAGCGACGATCTCCCTGCGCGATATCCAGCTCTAAACCACCCTGACAGGCGCAAAACCGGTCAAGTTGCCCGCACGGGCCGCCGAAAGCCGAGGTCAGCCGGACGTGGGCGGCGCGGTCGACGGCCTCGGCGCACCGGTGCGGGCACGCTCGCCCGCACGGCCGGGCGGCGGCCACCGGTGTGACTCAGTTCACCGGTACGGCGGACTGCGCCCGCACCCCCGACCGCTCGGCGGCGACCGCCTCGACGGCCGCCGGCCCGCTCGCCTCGGCCGCGGTCCCCGGCGCCTCGCCGCCGCCCGCCGACCCGCCCGCGCCCTGCGCCATGGCCTCGGCGTTCTCCCGCGCGGTGGTCGCGTAACCGGGCAGGTCACAGGCCTCGGCCAGCTCGGCCATGGCGGCGAACCGGGCCGCGGCCGACGCCTTGTCGCCCAGACCGGCCTGGACCGTGGCGACCCAGCCGAGCCCGGCCTCCAGCTTCGCCATCAGCTCCTCGCGCCACGGGTCCTCGGCGTTCGCCGCGTGCGCCTCGCGCAGCAGCTCGGCCAGGGTGTCGGTGGCCTCGGCCGCCTCGCGGTACGCCCCGGGCAGCAGCTCGCCGAGCACGTCGTCGGCCACCGGGTCGGGGTCGATCAGCAGCCGCACCTTGGACGCCCTCGCCTCGGCCAGCCGGGCCAGCTTGCGCGGGTCCGGCTTCGGCGGCTCGGCCGGCTCGGGCACCTCGCCGCGCTCGGCCGCGGCCGCCGCCTTGCGGGCCGCGGCCTCGCGCCGGCCGGCCAGCTCGGCCTCGGTGATCTTGCCGATCCAGGCCGCGGCGTCGTCGACCAGCGCCAGCGCCGCCTTCGGGTCCCTGGCCACGGTCAGCGCGGCCAGCTGCTCCAGCGCGCAGGCCCGCGGGTCGATCTCGTCGTCCTTCTCCGCCAGCCGGGCCGCCCAGGTGTAGTCGGCGGTGGCCTGGTCCGGCTCGCCGAGGGCGGCGAAGGCCTCGCCCGCGTCGAAGTGGATCCACCCGATGGTGACCTTGTTCCAGTCGGGCAGCCGGGCGAACAGGCCCTTGAGCAGCTCCCCGGCCCGCTCCGGCGCGCCGGTCCGGCGCAGGCTGACCACCTGGCCCGCGGTGGCCCGGCGCAGGTGGGACCGCGCGCTCAGCTGCCCCCAGCCGTCGCCGATCTGCTCCACGGCGTCCGCGTACATCTCCAGCGCCCGCTCGTGCCGCTCGGCCCGCCGGTGCACGTCGGCCACCAGGATCCGGGCGTACGCGGCCTCCTCCGAGCCCTCGCCGCCGGCCAGCACCGCCGCCTCGCGGGCCGCCTCGAGCAGGTCCTCGTCCCGGGAGCCGTCGCGCACCTGACGGGCGATCGCCTCGGCCCGCAGCAGCGCGATCGGCCCGGTCAGGTCCGGGTCCACCCCGGCGTTGAGCCGGGCCGCCTCCACCGCGGCCGCCTCCGCCTTCGCGAACCGCCCGTGCGTGAGCAGGTTCTGACCCCGCTTCAGCTCGGCGTCGGCCTGCTGCGGGAACTGCAGCGCGTCCCGGTAGGCGTCGCGGGCCTTGGCGTACCAGAAGTCCACCCGGTCCGCGGTCTCGGCCACGAACGCGGGCGCGAGCCCGAACCGGCCGTAGAGCAGGCCCAGGTTCTGCCGCAGGAACGCCCAGGCGCCGAGCATGTCCGCCCACGGCGAGGCGTAGAGCTCGGTGGACAGGTACAGGTCCTTGACCGCGGTGAACTTCTCGTTCGTGGTCGGATTCTCGATCATGTGGTCCGGGCCGGCCGCCAGGGCCTTGATCTCGATGATCGAGTCCAGGCGGAAGTCGTTGACCAGCAACAGCATCAGGTCGCCGTCGGTCAGCCGGCCGGCCGCGTGCCAGGTGCGGGCCCGGGCGAGGATCTCGTCCCGCTCGGCCAGCGCGGTCTGCTGATCCCCGGTCAGATAGGCCGAGAGGGCCGCGATCAGCCGGCTCACCAGCGCGTCGCCGGGCCGGTCGCACTGCTCGTAGATCCCGGCCTTCTCCAGCTCCAGGGTGCGGGCCGAGGCGAAGTCGCTCTCGCGCATCAGCACCGCGGCCCGGTAGCCGGTCAGCCGCGCCCGGTCCGGCAGCGAGCGCGGGGTGCCCAGCGCGGCCACCCGGGCCCAGGCCCCGTTCAGGTGCGGGTGGTCCAGGTAGGCCAGCACCCGGGCCTCGGCCAGCAGCGCGTCCTGCGCGGTCCAGCCGCGCGGCAGGTCCTCCAGGTCCGGCGGGGCGGCCCAGGGCGAGGGCACCGGCGCCAGCCCCGACTCCCAGAACTCGTCGTCCTCCTCCTCGGCCGGCAGGTCGACCTTGTGCAGCGTCTCCTCGCGCCAGGAGGTCAGCCGCTCGGTGTAGCGCTCCCGCTCGGCCTCGTCGGCGCACCCGGCGGCGTGCGCGGCCAGCCCCGCGTCCAGCCGCTCGCGCAGCCGGTCGGCCGTGGTCTCGGAGCGGTCGGGCAGGGTGATCGGCAGCTCGGCGTGCCCGCGCAGGCACAGCAGGTGCAGGAACTGCAGCACCCGGCCGTGGTACCAGGCCACGTCGTCGTCGAGCGGGGCGTCGAGCAGCTCGGCGTGGTCGTGCACGATGCGCAGGAACCCGGCCACGTCCCTGACCCGGTTCGCGTAGATCATGTGCAGGTCCAGCGCGCGCCACTCGCCGCGCACCCGCCGGATCAGCGGGTAGCCGGCCCGGTGGCAGCCGCGGGCGAGCGCGGGCCGGCCGAGCACCAGGGACAGGAAGGCCAGCTCGGCCAGCGCCTGGGCCCGGTGGTCCTCGGCGCAGTTCTGGTCCGGCAGCTCCAGGATCCGCTGCCACAGCTCGGCCGCGCGGGCCCGGTTCTTGGCAGGCCCCTGATACCACTGCGCGGCCACCATCGGCCCCATCGCGTCGCAGTGCGCCCCGGCGTCGCCCGGCTCGTCCGCGAGCAGCTCGACGAACTTCGCCGCCAGCTCGTTCTCGCCGCGGCGGCGGTGGAACCAGTAGCGGGTCCGGTACGGGATCCGCATGCTGTACCCGCCGTCGCGGTAGAACGCGTCCATCTCCTCCAGACGTCGGAGCACTTCCTGCGCCGGGACCTCGGGATCGAGGTCGAGCGCGGTGATCGTCGGGGAGAAGGTGGTGCGCAGGTTGTAGCGCACGTGCGGCTCGATCGCCTCGGCGTGCTCCCGGTACAGCGCCCAGGCGCGGTCGAAGAACTCGATCATGCGCGGCTTGTCGTCGGTCTCCATGTAGTCGTCGGAGATCCAGATCAGCAGCTTGCACTGGAGCGAGTAGTCCTCGCCCGCCTCGGCCTCGGCCGACAGCCGCAGGTGCCCCTCGATCCGCTCCCGGCCGTACGGCAGGTGGTCGAGCTCCTCGAACGCCGCCGCGATCCCCGCCGCATCCATCGCCATCGCCGCTACCGCTCCTCTTCCCGCGCGAACCGCTCCGCCTGCTCGGTCAGGGTCTTGACGAGGTCGGCGAAGCCCTCCGGGGCCGCCGCCTCGAGCTCGGCGATCAGCGTGCGCAGCCGGCGCTCGGCCCGGCCGACGGCGCCGTGCCGGGCGATCTCGAGCCGGCCGAGCAGCAGCGCGCAGTCGCCGATCCGGCCGTAGAGCCCGAGCAGGCCCTCGACATCGGTCGCGGCCCGCCGGGCCAGCACCCGGCGCAGGCCCTGCAGGGCCGCGGTCGCGTCCTGCTCGGCCGGCAGCGGGTCGTTCTGCGCGGTCAGCTCGGCCCGCTGCAGGTGCGTCTCGGCCAGCTCGAGCCGCAGCGAGTCGCGCCGGTCCGGGTCGGGCTCGGCCTCGAGCCGGCGCAGCAGCGCGGTGCCCGCCTCGTCCATCAGGTCCGTGCCGTCGTCGCGCCCGGCCCGGAACTCCAGCCAGGCCGCCGAACGCAGACACCTGATCCGCACCAGCAGCCGCTCCGGGTCGGCCCCGGCCAGCCGGGCCGCGCGCAGGAACGCGTCGGCCGCGGGCCCGGGCAGCTCGGCGTCGCGCAGGGCGTAGGCGGCGTTGACGGTCATCTCGAACAGGATCGCGTCGTCCGGCCAGTGCTCGAGGCGGTTGCGCAGCCGCTCGAGCACGGCCAGGCCCTCGTCCTCGGCCCCGAGCTGGAGCAGGGCGCGCATATACTGCATCTGATGACGGGCCAGCGCCGCGCCGTACTCCTCCGGGTCCCAGAACGACTCGTCGTCGAGCTCGGCGAACGAGCGCTGGTAGAGCCCCACCGAGACCCGGCGGCGGCCGGTGAAGGCCAGCGCGTCGGCCGCCCGCAGCCGGGCCAGGGCCGCCTCGGCGCCGCGGTCCTCCGCGGTGTAGATGTCCGCGGCCTCCAGGGCCGGGGAGATCGCCTCGGCCTCGCGCCCGTCCAGCTCCCACAGCGCGGTGGCCAGGGTCAGCGCGGCCGGCCCGCGCAGCCGCGCGTCCACGCAGTCCATCACCGCCGCCCGCGCCAGGCGCACCGCCTGGCGCGGGTCGGAGACCAGGCGGGAGAGGTTCATCTCGGCCCGCGCCGCGTACCAGGGCGCGCCCGCGGCCATCGAGCGCTCGACCACCTGGTGCAGCGCGGGCTCCACCTCGTCGAGCTCGCCGGCCTGGAAGAGCGTGTCGCTCAGGGCGTAGAGGTCCCCGGTCCCGGGCACCTCGAGGTGGGCCGCGCCCGGCTCCGCGTACGGGGGCGGGGTGGCCGAGGGCTCCCGCAGCGTGCTGCGCACCGGCAGCTCCAGCGGGCACAGCGCGGGCTGGCGCAGCCGCCGGATCCGCAGCCGGGAGGCGTAGCCCGGCGCGAGCCCGTCCTCCTGCTCGGTCCGGGCGATCCGGGCCGCGAGCGAGTCCAGCTCGGCGTCCACGAAGCCGCGCAGCACGCCCACGGTCAGCTCCTCGGCGGCCGGCACGTGCGCGCCGGGGGAGGGCGGCATGGGCACCGGCAGCTCGGTGTGCCCGAGCGCGACGAGGCGGGTGAGCAGCACGCTGGCGCCGGTGAGGAACTCGGCCTGGGCCGCGATCCCGGGCGCCGGCTCGGTGAGCCAGTCCGCGTGCTCGGCCAGCAGCTCGAGGCCGCGGTGCTCGTTGCCGGTCAGCGCGCAGAACTCCAGGTGCTCGCCGATCGCGCCGCGGAAGGCGGGCTTGCGCCGCGCGATCCGGTAGCCGTACTGGTGGGTGTGCAGCGCGGCGGCCAACTCGTCGCGCCGCAGCAGCACCAGCAGGGCCGCGCCGAGCACGCCCTGGGGCTGGTGGTCGCAGATCAGGTCGCCCTCGAGCACCGGGGCCCAGATCTCCAGCGCCCGCTCGTCCTGGCGCAGCGCCGCCGCCTCGGCCCCCTCGGCGTGCCGGGCGCACGCGGCGCAGTCCTGGCGGCGGCCCATCTGCCCACCGAGCCAGCCTTCGTACACTGCCGTTCCCTCCCGCTCCGCCTCGCCGCCCCGCGGTCGCACGCCGACGCCACAATTTACCTTACGAGACCTGGCACGGGCGGCGGGCGGATCTTGCCGGAGTCGGCGGGCGTGTCAGACCACTGGCGTGAGCGCGCCGGTCCCGACGTCGACCAGGTTGATCCGCGCCACCCGGAGCGTGCGCGCCGGATGCGGGTGCAGGGCGCCGAACGCGCGCTGCAGTTCGCCGGTGTCCAGCGCCATGGCCAGGGTGCAGTGCGGGACCCAGTGCTCCGGCAGATACAGCTCCCAGGCCCCGGCGATCGCGTCCCCGAGCGCGGTGTAGAGGTCGCGCTGCGCGGCGGCCAGCGCCGGGGTCCTGGTCGCGCCCAGGAAGAGCACCGAGCGCTCGCCCGGGAACGCGCCGAGCACCGGCAGGTCCAGCTCGGTGCCGAGCAGGCCGGCCAGCACCCGCCGGGCCGCGTCGTTCACCGTGATCCGCTCGGCGACGGTGAGCGTGACGTGCGGGTGGTGCTCGTGGTGCGTGGTCGTGGCCAGGCTGCGCAGGCCGGCCGCCTCGAGCCGGTCCCACAGGCCGCGCACGGCCGCGTCGCCGGCCGGATCGAAGAACATTTCCACGGAGACGGTCATGCCGGTGATCGTGGCAGACGGCTCCGTCCGGCGCCGCGGCCGCTCCGACGCAACTGGACAAAGGCCCCGGAGCGTCGGATAGATTCGGGGGAAGGCTCAGCATGCGACGGGGCGGGTCGACGGCGTGACGAAGCACGAGAGGGACAGGCGGTAAGCATGGCGGACGCACCGGTCGGCAACGGTCCGGAGAGCGCGACCAGTACGGAGCCCGAGGAGTCGTCCGCCGTGTCGAGCCCGCCGCGCATCCCGGTCTCCGAGGTCCCCGACCTCGAGCCGGAGGACGAGGCGGACGAGGCCGGGGCCGACGAGGAGCCCGGCGCCGGGGACGACTCCGACGGGGAGGACGGGTCCGAGGACGCGGGCGCGGCCCCGGCCGACCGGCCCGACCCGGCCCTGGCCGAGACGACCGTCGCCGCGCGCCCGGCCGTGGTCCCCAAGCAGGTCGAGAAGACCGAACCGGAGTCCGCGGAGCCGGCCGACGCCGAGGCCCAGGCCCGCCGGGTCTCGCTGGCCGAGGTCGAAGAGACGACGCTGATACCGAAGGTCGCCGACGTGAAGCCGGTGGAGACCACCACGGTCATGCCGCCGGTGCCGCCCGCCTCCGACATGGCCCGCCGCCCCTACTCCGACGCCACCGCGGCCGGCAACTCGAACGCCGCCCGCCGCGCCTACCGCGCCGCCGAGCGGCAGCGCCCGGACGCCGCCGCCGGGGCCCGCGCGCCGCAGGGCTACGGCCGCGCCACGGACGCCACCCAGGCCTGGACCGCGCCCCCGGGAGCCGAGCGCCCCGCCGCGCCGGCCGAGCCGAGCGGGCGCGGCTACCGGCCGCCGGAGTTCCACCAGGTCGACCCGCAGCGCGACGAGCTGCCGCCGCCGCACAACTTCCAGCTCGACCAGCGCGAGGTGGACGGCGACGACGGCCGTCCGCGCAGCAGGTCCCGGCGCGCGCTGCTGGTCACCGGCGGCGTCGCGGTGGCCGCGGCGGCCGGGCTGACCCTGGCCGGCGTCATCAAGATCCCCGGCACCACCCCGGCCGTGCCCACCGTCGGGTTCTCCCCGGAGGCCGACAGCGGCGCGTCCGCGGCCACCCAGACCGGCACCGCGTTCCTCACCGCCTGGCAGAGCGACCAGCTCGAGGCCGCGGCGAACCTGACCGACAACCCGAGCGCCGCGCTGGCCGCGCTCAAGGAGTACAAGCAGGTCCTGAACGTCAGCGGCCTGGTGGTCAACCCGAACCCGGCGAACGACGTGGGCTGGATGACCTACTCGCTCACCACCCAGGCGGGCACGCCGATGGGCGAGTGGCAGTACTCCAGCGGCTTCGCGACCTACTCGAAGCAGATCAACGGCTACACCCGCTGGTTCGTGCAGTGGAGCCCGGCGATCCTCTACACCTCGCTCAAGGCCGGCTACAAGCTCGCCATCAAGAAGACCCCGGCGAGTATCAAGGGCCTGGTGGACCGCAACGGCGCCGCGATCGACTCGAGCGCGCACCCGAGCCTGACCGTGATCGTCACACTGCTGACGAAGACGGCCGAGTCCTCCGGCGGCACGGCCGGCCAGGACGTCATCATGACCGACGCCAAGGGCAACCAGCTGGCCACGGTCGCCACCCTGACCCAGCCGATCAACAACGGCACCGTGGCCACCACGCTGGACATGAAGGTGCAGGCCGCGGCCGAGTCCGCGGTGCCCAACCACAGCTACAGCTCGATCGTGGCGATCCAGCCGTCCACCGGGCACATCCTGGCCATCGCGAACAACACCACCAGCCAGTACTACGACGACGCGCTGCTGACGAAGGTGGCCCCCGGCTCCACCTTCAAGATCATCACCTCCGCCGCGCTGCTGTCCAAGGGCCTGACCAGCCTCAGCAGCGAGGTGGTCTGCCCGCCGGTGATCACGATCGACCAGCAGACGCTCAAGAACAGCGAGGGCGAGGCCGGCGACTACACCTACGAGACGGACTTCGCCACCTCCTGCAACAACGCCTTCTCCAGCTTCTGGGACCACTCCGGGATGACCGGGAACCTGCTCTCGGACACCGCGAAGACCTACTTCGGGCTGAATCAGGAGTGGGACATCGGCCTGAACCAGACGGCCAGCTACATGGACGTGCCCGCGGGCCTGAGCCGCGGCGGCCTGGCCGAGTCCCTGGTGGGCCAGGGTGACGTGGTCTCCTGCCCGCTGGCGATGTGCTCGGTGGCCGCCACCGTGGCCAACGGCAGCTTCAAGCAGCCGATCCTGCTGCCCACGCAGAAGCAGATCACCGCGACCCCGCTCGGCTCGCAGCTGCACGCCGACCTCAAGACCCTGATGAGCAGCGTGATCACCGAGGGCACCGCGAAGTCCGTGGCCTTCCCCAAGAACGGCCACTTCTTCGCCAAGACCGGCACCGCCGAGGTCGGCAGCGGCGCGAACCTGACCAACAACAGCTGGTTCGTCGTGTTCGACGACGAGCACGACATCGCGCTGTGCGCCCTGGCGATCGACGGCGGCTACGGCGCCGCCACCGCCGCGCCGGAGTGCCTCACGGTCTTCCAGCACCTGGGCTACGCGTAGGCGCCACGGTTTTCGCCGAGCAGCCGAGCAGCCGAGCAGCCGAACGGCCGGGACGCGCACCTCGCGGTGCACGCCCCGGCCGTGGTGTCTTCGTCTCCTGAGACTTCGGGCCGCCGGCGATCCCCGCCCTAGGCCGCGGCGAACTCCTGCCGGGCCGTGCCCAGGCCGTCGATCTCCAGCTCCACCACGTCGCCGGCCCGCAGGTACGGCTTGTCGGCCTGGCCCAGCGCGACGCCCGCCGGTGTTCCGGTGTTGATGACGTCGCCGGGCTCGAGCCGCATGTACTGGCTCAGGTACCAGACCAGGTACGGCACGTCGAAGATCATGCTGGCGGTGCTGCCGTCCTGCCGGAGCTTGCCGTTGACCGACAGCCGCAGCCCCAGCGCCCCCGGGTCGCCCACCTCGTCCGCGGTGACCAGGTACGGGCCCAGCGGGTTGAAGGTCTCGCAGCTCTTGCCCAGGTCCCACTGGTGCGACTGCTCGAGCTGGAACTCCCGCTCGGAGACGTCGTTGCTCACCGCGTACCCGGCCACGTGCGCCAGCGCCTCGTCCGGGCTCGCCAGGTAGCGCGCCTCGCGGCCGATGACCACCGCGAGCTCCACCTCCCAGTCGGTCTTGGTCGAGCCGCGCGGGATCAGGACCGTGTCGAAGGGTCCGACGACCGTGTACGAGGCCTTCATGAACACCACCGGCCGCGGCGGGATCTGCGCGCCGGTCTCCTCCGCGTGATCGCGGTAGTTCAGGCCGATGCACACGACCTTGCCCGGACGCGCCACGGCCGGGCCGATCCGCTTCTCGGCCGCGCCGGCCAGCTCGGGCAGCTCGCCCGCCGCCAGCGCAGCCCGCACGCGCTCGAGGCCGTCCCCGGCCAGGAAGGCGCCGTCGATGTCCGGGGTCAGCGCGGACAGGTCCAGGATCCGGTCGTCGTCCGAGAGCACCGCGGGGACCTCCCGGCCCGGCTCTCCCACTCGCAGCAGTTTCATGGCCCCGAGACTAGGCCCGCGGCCCGGCTCGGCGCAACATTCATCGGATGTCTCCGGGTTCCCGCTCCAGCATGAGCACCCCGTCGTCGGCGTCGTAGTCGAACAGCTCGGCGTACCGGCCCCAGTCGATCGCGGTCTCCAACTGCCGCCGCGCCTCCTCCTCGGAGTAGCGGCGGCGCAGCAGGTCCACGAAGAAGCCCTCGCGCAGCCGCCCGTCCACCCCGGCCCGCAGCGCCAGCACGATCGCGCGCACCAGCGGCGCGCGCTCGGCCGCGAGCCGGGCGAACTGCTGCTTGCTGGCCAGGATGTCCGCCTGCGTGTACGCCCGGCCGGCCTCGGTCAGCTCGATCCGCGGGCCCCGCACCGTGGCAAGGCCCAGCAGCGCGACCGCGTCCACCAGCGGCAGCAGGTCGTCGACCTCGAAGTTGAGGTCGTCCGAGATCTCGGCCAGGCCGTCCTCGCCGCCGCGGGCCTCGAGGATCTCGAGCAGGCCCGCCATCCCGCCCACCGACACCGCGGGCAGCGGCACCTCCACCGGGGAGCGGGCCGCGGTGTCGGTGGG
>NZ_JAGSOG010000006.1 GCF_018139695.1 Actinospica durhamensis
CTCGGGTGACGAGCGATGGGGACCGAGGCGCTGCGCGCGGTGTGCGCGTAGTAGTGCAGCAGCCGGCCCACGGCGGCCTCACTCTCGGGCGCGGGGTCGGCGGCAGCCAGGGTGTGGGCGTGGGCGCGCAGGAGATCGTGCAGCCGGTAACGGCCCGGGGCGTAGGCGATCAGCAGATTGTGGTCGACCAGATCTTCCAGCAGCCCGGCGGCTCGCTCCGGGGCGAGCTCGGCCAGAGCCGCGGCGGCGTACGCGTCCAGATCAGGACCCGGAATCAATCCCAGCCGCCGCCACAGGCGCCGGTGCGCTTCGTCCAGGCTCAGGTAGGACAGGTCGAACACGGCGGGCAGCCCGCGTTCCCCGTCCGAGAGCGCGCTGACGCGCCGGCGTCGGTCGCGCAGCTGCCCGGCCAGCTGTTCCAGGCCCCAGGCCGGGCGGTGGCGCAGCAGCGACGCGGCGATGCGCAGCGCCAGCGGCAGGTACCCGCACAGCCCGGCGATCTCGCCCGCCAGCGGGTCCTCAGGCGCGACGCGGTCGGGTCCGGCCACCGCGCGCAGCAGCGCGACCGCGTCGGATTCCGCGAGCAGGTCGAGCGAGATGATCTGTGCGTCGTCCAAACCTTTGAGCCTTACCCGGCTGGTGATCAGGACCAGGCATGAGCCGGTACCGGGCAGCAGCGGACGTACCTGGGCCTCGGTGGCCGCGTTGTCCAGCACGATCAGGGTCCTGGTCTCGGCCAGGCGCTGGCGGTAGAGCGCCGCGGCGAGCTCGCCGTCGAGCGGGATGCGCTCCGTGGGCACGCCAAGGGCCCGCAGCAGGAAGTCAAGGGCCTGGTCCGCAGTACGCGGGGCGTGGCCCTTGGTGTAGCCGTGCAGGTCGAGGAACAGCTGCCCGTCGGGGAAGCTTTCCGCCAGCCGGTGCGCGGCGTGGATCGCGAGCGCGGTCTTGCCGATCCCGGCCATCCCGTCGATCGCCGAGATCACCACCGCGCCGGCCGCGTCCGTCTGCGCCTGCGCCACCGTCTGCGTGTCCGACTGCATGGGCCGGTTCGGCAGCGTCGCGAGTATGAGCAGCTCGTCCTGCCGACCGGTGAAGTGCCCCGGAGCCGAAGGCAGGTGCCTGGGCACCACCGCCGCGGCCGACGTCTGCGCGCCCGTGCCCACGCCCGTGCCCGCGACCTCGACCCGCGGGACGCCGTCGCCGGGCCGGTCGCGCGCGAGCTCACGCTCACCTGCCAGTACGAACTCGTGCACCGCACGCAACTCCGGGCCGGGCTCGATCCCGAGCTCCCCGACCAGCACCTTGCGGGCGTTCTGGTAGGCGGCCAGCGCCTCAGCCCGCCGCCCGGCCCGGGCCAGCGCGGTCATCAACTGCACATGGAACTTCTCCCGCAGCGGAAAGGCGCCGGCCAGCTCCCGCAGCTGCGGCACCAGGCCGTCGTGTTCCCCCAGCCGCAACCGCGCCTCGGCGCCGTCCTCGGCCGCCTGCAGGCGCAGCTGTTCGAGCCGGGGCAGGCACTGCTCGCGCAGCAGCTGAGAGGGCACGTCCAGGAGCGGCGCGTCCCGCCACAGGCCCAACGCCTCCGTGGCGGCGCTCGACGCCTCGTTCCCGGAGCCCGCTCCCAGCGCCGCACCCGCGTGCCGGCACAAGGCCTCGAACTCCAGGGTGTCGAGTTCCGCGGGCTCCAGGCGGATCAGGTAGCCCGGGCTGTGGGTGACGACGCGTGCCGCCACGGCCGGACCCAGGTCATGGCGCAGCCGCACGACATAGGTGCGGATCGTGCGCTGCGCGTTATGCGGCGCCGCCCCGTCCCAGACCAGTTCCGCCAACTGGTGCACCGGCACCGTGCGGTTCACGTGTACGAGCAACGCCGCCAGCAGCGTACGCTGCCGCACCGCGAGATGGATCTGCTCACCCGCGTCGTCGAGCACGAGCACCGGCCCCAGAATCCCCAGCCTCACCGAGAAGACCTCCCCGCCCGCGGCGACCATCGTGGGCCGACACGCGCCGTCGCCGGATTGCAGCCGGATTGCAGCCCTCTGATTTCAGAATAGTCCCGCGCGCCGCCGAGAGCATCAGGGCTCACATGATCGCCGAAGTGCCACCAGGCTCGTCGAAGCACCCCACCGCATCGGCCCGCCCTGGCCCAGCGTCTCAGAAGCCTGTCCCACCACGCGAGACGCCCGGGTGAACGCAGACGCGGCGAGCGCACCCGGCCCACACCGACCGAAAGAGGGAAGCCATGAAGAGAAGGATCGCCCTGCGCACGGCGAGCATCGGCGCGATCGCGGCGGCAGGGGTCGCCCTGACCGCCACCGCCGCGTTCGCGGCCAGCCAGATCGGCCCCGGCAGCAGCGGCCAGCCGGTCAAGTGCGTCCAGGAGGCGATGAACGACCTCGACAGCGCCGGGCTTTCGGTCGACGGCAGCTACGGCCCGCTCACCTCGTCCGCCGTCGAGACCTACCAGTCGGACCACGGCCTGAGCGTGGACGGCCTCGTCGGCCCGGACACCGGCGGCAGCATCAAGACGGTCATCTACAACATGGTCTACACCTCGGAGCGCGACGGCCACACGGACGAGACCCTGGCGACCTGGGAGACCACCTGCGACTCCCTGCTCGAGGGTTCGATCAGCTGACGCTCCGAGCGGCTACCCGTTCTCGCACGACTTTCATCAATCAGGGCCCTGTCGAGCTGCTCGGCCGGCCCCGCGAGCAAGTGAGGAACGTGAGTTGAGTATGGGCGACATCACCCGAACCAGGCGTCTGCTGATGGTAGGAGGCATCGCCGTCGGCGCGCTGGCGCTGGGGATCGGCCCCGCGCTGGCCGCCGCCGCGCCGAGCGACATCGGACCGGGCAGCAGCGTGGCGACGGTCGAGTGCGTTCAGCGGGCGGTGAACTTCTTCGAGATTCCGACCGTCGCGGTGGACGGCAGCTACGGCCCGCTCACCGAAAAGGCCGTCGAGCAGTTCCAGGCCGAATTCGGCGACAGCGTCGACGGAATCGTCGGCCCGCAGACCGGCGCCACGATCAAGACCGAGGTCCAAGACGACATCATCGCGATCCACCACGGCAGCGGCAACGCCCAGCCGGAGGAGACGTGGCAGACACAGTGCTCCAGCCTGATCCCGTGACGGTGAGCTGACGCACATCCTGCGTCCCTCGGCGGTGGCTTGGCGGCGACGTCACCAGGCCACCGCCGAGCTGTCTCGCGACGAACGGCCGAGCCGGCGCGGTTCGCGCTGAATCGGTGCTCTGATGCGTCGTGGCTCGTCGTGGCTCGTCGTGTCTCGTCGTGTACGGTCGTAGCTCGTCGCGCACGGTCGGAGCGCAGGACGCGGATGCCCCACCGCGCCCGGTAAATCGAGTCGCGAAGCGGCTGCGTTCTCATGCAGGATCGCGGTGTGCAGCATCGACTCCATGGCCTGGCCGAGAACCCCGCGCTCCCGCCCGATCTGCTCGAGCGGCTCATCGCGGCTGCCGATGAAGAACTGGCCTGCACCCTCGCGGGCCGACCAGATCTCACTTCGGCGCAGTTGGCCGACCTGGCAGAGTTCGACGATGCCGCTGTTCGACTCGCATACGACGGACGTCTGACCGCGGAGGGCATCGATCCCGCGGCCCGGCCGCGCGTCGCGCTCGCTCTACTCGATGCCGGGGTCGGCCGGCCCGAGTGGGGCAGGCTGCTGGCGGGCGACCCGGTGGCCCGTCATCGCGAGCAACTCGCGGCCTGCCCTGATCTTCCGCCCGATGTACTGCGCGCGCTCGCCTCGGATCCCGAGATCGGCGTCGTCGCCGAGCTTGCGCTGTGGGCGCCGACGGACCTTGCCGCCGAACTCGCGACTCATCCGCACGCCGAAGTCCGCCGCTCGGTAGCGGCCAATGAAAAAGCGCCGCCGGCCGCGCTGACGGCGTTGCTGACCGGCGAGGGACTGCCGGCGGCGCGCTCCTGCCTGGTGTGCGACCGCGAGACCATCCCCTTCGTCCACGCCCCGGACTGCGATCGACGCGGCTGCGACCTGCCGCCGGACGCAGCCTGCGACGGCTCGCACCAGTCCACGCGGCACCAGCTTCAGCAGATAGCGCTGCAGAATCCGGCCACCCCGGCTGAGGCCGCAGCGGGCTTCGCCAGGCACCCCTCCATGCTGCTGCGCGTCGCGCTGGCGGCTCGTGCGGACCTCGCTCCGCAGACGGCCGCGCGTCTCGCCGAGGATGCCATTCCCTGGGTACGTGCGACGCTTGCGAGTAATCCGGTCATCGGTGAAGACGTGATCCGCGCACTGGCCGCGGACCGTGGCCACGACGTCCAGCGCCAGCTCGCCCACCACCCGAACCTCCCGCTCGAAGTACTGGATCACCTGGCCGGCGCCACCCGTATCGGGTCGACCTTGCTGCCGCGCATCGCCACCGCTTCGCGGGACGAGGTCGAGCATCTGGCTGCTTCCCGGAACCCCGAGGTGAGGATGCTCGTCGCTCATCGGCGCGACCTGCCTGCGGCGGTCCGTGACGCTTTGGCCGAGGACTGCGACGCGAAGGTGGCCAAGGCCATCGCGCCGCACCCGGGCCTGACTGACGCCCAGTTGCGCACGATGCTCGCGCGCCACGGCGTGCGGGTCGTCGCGAAAGTCGCCGCCAATCCGGACGCCACCGCGATGCTGCTCGAAGATCTGGCTGAGCACCGACCACCGGTACAGAAGGCCTTCCGCGAAATCGCCCGCCATCCCCACGCGACGGCAACGGCCCTGCTGCCGTGCCTCGCCGACAGCCAGGCGCGACCGCTGGCCGCCCGCCACCCCGAGCTGCCGCCCGAAGTGATCGTCGAGCTGCTCGACGACGAGGACTGGCAGGTCGTCGAGGCGGCCGCGGCCAACCCGTCCCTGCCCCGAAGCGTCATGACGAGCCTGACACCGTGACGTGACCAAGGGCGCGATCGCCGAGTCGGTGGCGCGTGCCTGGATGGAGTTGCGCATCCGAGCCCGCCAGGCAGCCGGAGCCGCTGTCCGCGCAGACGCCGCCGCTCACCCCGACCCGCACCACGGCGACGTGAGCATTTCCCGGTCCGCCGCCGGGTCTGACGGATCTCAGCTCTGGAGCCCCGTCAGGCGGTAGGCGACATCGAGGCCCGTGCTCAGGTAGTCCCGGAAGATGGCATTGTTCAAGGCCCATGGAGATCGCTTCTCCTGGACGAGGCGGATCGCTGCATCGACGTCATGGCCGAGTTCGACGAGGGCCTGTACCACCACAAGACCGGAGCGGTTGTAACCGGAGTGGCAGCGTACGAAGGTGGTGCGCCCACCGGCCACGGCTCGCGCCGCAGCCCTCGCCACCTGTTGCACGGGCCTCTTCACGGTCCCGTTGTCGTGTCCGTTTCACCGCGCCTCCCGCATGACCCAACGCGGCAGTACGAGGACTGAGTTCCTCAATGCCCTGCGGTTCCCTCACCACGGATTGAGCGCGGCGGAGATGCGGGCGAGCCGAGCGGGTGGCAGGCCGCCGGGAGCGCGAAAGGCGTAGCTGCCGTCGCATGTCCAGGTGCCTCGGTCGTCGGCTTGCCAGTGGGCTGGGCCGGCTTGGCCTTGCTCGTCGAGCAGGAGTGTGGCGGCCCGCTCGGGGTCATCGACTCGGGTGCGTGCGGCCAGGGCCTGTACGACGGAGTCGACCGCCGTTTTGTCGAGCAGGTCGTCGCCGAGGGCGGGTAGCAGCAGGAGCAGGCGGGCGTGCGGGTCCTGAGTGCTGCCGCCGGGCAGGGCGTTGAAGGCTGTCGCCTCGAGTTCGTGCCAGCGCAGCCCCGGGCCGTGGAAGTGGCCGTCGTCGGCGGCCAGCATTTCGGCCTGTTCCCAGTCGGGGTGGTGCAGCAGGTAGTCGACGCCGGGGTCGTCCGGAAAGGCGCGGTAGACCACATAGAGCCGGTGACGGTCGGTGAGGGGCACGGTGAACACCGGCCAGTGCCCGCCCTGCAGCAGTTCACTGTTGAGGTTCGCGGCCTCCTCGTAGTCGGTGCCGAATACGGCCTCCTCTGCCTGCTCGCTCTGCACGCATCCGTAGGGGTGTCCGATCACGAACAGGTGCTCGTCGAGCAGTCGCGGGCGATGGATGAACGGCCCGCCCGCGTATCCGGGTATCTCGACCGGCGGCAACTCCACGCTCGCGGTCACGCCGTGGTGGCTTCCGGTGATGTGAACGCTTCGGCCCATGAGCCGTCCGGTTGGAGGTACAGCGAGCGGCGCGGGCCCATGAGGGTGGCCGCCGCCGCACGCGCGGCGCGGCGTTGCTCGATCGTGGGGCCGGAGGGGTCGGTCAGGACGAAGCCGTGGATGGTGATCGCCGATCCGTCGACGTCGTCGGGCGCGTGCCGTCCCTCGACCACGAACCCGAACAATGCGCGCAGTGCCGCCTCGCCGAGCGTGAGCGGATGGAACGGCAATGGATACGGGCCCTTGCTCAGCTTCCCTGGCACCGGCGAGACCGCATGTTCACCTGCCCAGAAGGGCTTCTCGAACGGCAGAGGCTCGCCGATGTTCTCGGTGATCCCGCCGTGCGGCGAGAGGCTGAGCGAGCGCACGAGTTCGCCCTGCTTCCACACGGCGAAGGCCAGCGTGTCGGACACGCTGTGCATCGCGTGCAGGAGCACCGTGTGCCCCTCGGCCGCATCGAGGTAGTGCCGCGGCAGGCGCGAAGGATGGTCGACCATGACGCGTCGGTCGCACACGATCTCGAGCCCCGGGAAGTGTGCGGCGTAGGCGACATCCTCCGGCGGGTAGAGCGCCTCCGACAGATCACTGAGCGCGTCGGCACCGGCCGGCCGGCCGGTCGATCCACCAACCTGGGTGGATCCGCCGTAACAGCGCCTCAGCGGCCTCGCGACCTGTGTCGTCGGGCCGGGCCCGCAAGATCTGCGCGACGTCCTGTGCGGCATAGGCCAACAGCCCCGTCTTCGCGCCCAATGTGTCTCCTACCATGGGGTACGCATGTTGTTGCCCCCCGGAGGCTACACGGCGTCGGTGACAAGCAGAGCGAGAGCTCCACCTCAGCCCTCGGTCGGCGGCTGACGGCGGGCGTCATCGAGCTGCGTTCGCGTGTACAGTCTCGAGCATGACGAAGAGAATCGAGTCTTCCTCCAGCCGGTGAGCGCGGCTCACGAGCGCAATGCGCTCGACCATCCGGTATCCCTGTTCGACCATGCGCAGCGGTTGTTCGCCCTGACACCCGACGGCCCGCTGCCGGACGGTGGAGAACCCCTTCCCGACAGCGGCGACTCTCCCTGGCCTCCTCATCGAGAGCGCAAGGCCGCGTTGGCGGCGCTATTGCGGGAGTTCATCGCCACCCCGGCGTGGACACCCGCAGATCTTCACGAGCGTTGCATGAGCCTGGCCGTCCATGGCCGGGATGTACCCAAGGTCTGGCACGAACTCGCCCCCGAGCCGTCTGCGAGGCTTCGCGATACGGCTCGTTGGCTCGTACGGCACGGCACGGATCGCCGTGCGGTGCTCGTCGGCCTCGGTCTGCTCTACGGCAATGCGGAGCGCCATGACATCACCTTGATCAAGATGATCGGGCTGCTGTGCTTCGCCGATCAGCTCGCCATTCAGACTCTGGCGCAGATCCCGGGTGCGGCGCACGACGTGATCTGGCTCGCGGACCGTTCATGTCACCACCGCATCACCGCAGTGCAGGCATTGATCGCGGACGCCGACCCGCAGGTGCGTGACTGGGTTCTGTCGACACCGAGATCGCTTCTCTCCAGCGACGTTGCCCTGCGGATTGCCGAGTCGTGTCAGATCTCGCGGTCGTTTGCCGAGGGAGGTGTATCCGACCGCCTGTGGGATCAGGCAGGGAGCCTACTGCTGGCGATGTGCAGCACCCGCAACTACCGCTACGAGATTCACCGGTACGAGCACGCCAGTGCCGTCTACCGGGCCTGGATCGAGACCGCGGCGTGCCGGCCGGCCACCTTGGAGCGCGCTGCGCTGTTGACGATGGTTTGCCAGGACATCGCGACCGGGCCCGCGGCCGCGGTGGTGGGCGAGGACCGCGATGGCCATGTCGCGAGGATCCGGGATCTGCTTGCCTCCCCGGCATGGCGAGAGGCCCTCGAGTACAGTGCACGGTCGCAGGACCCTGTCGAGGCGCGGCGAGCTCGGTGGGCTGTCGATACGGCGAATCGGCGCGAGCAGCCGGCCGGGCGCTTCGCCGTCCGAGTCGTCGTGCCCGATCCGGAGCCCGATGGTTTTCCCCAAGTCGAGGCCAGGATCCTGATCGACGATGTCCCGATCGTCGCGGCGAGCTTCGACAGGGGCCCGGCCGCCGTCCCCGAATGCCTTCTGGCGACCGGGCTGCTGCGTGCCACGGAGGAACCGCGGGAGGTCCGGCTGGCCGAGGCCTACTGCACGGAGGGTTGCTGCGGCGGGTTGTACGTCACGATCGTGCGTGAGGGCGGCGAGGTGGTCTGGAAGGACTGGCGCACTTCCATGCCGGGAGACCCGCCCCCGGAGTCCAGGTTCGATGCGGCGCAATACGACGCAGAGATCGAACGAGCCGAGCAGGACCACAGCTGGGAGTGGCCTGCTCGGACCGTCGCCCGCCTCGTGAGCGAGCAACTGCGCGCCGAGCCCGACATCCTGGGCCGCTGGGGCTGCAAGCCGGAATGGTGCACGTCCTGGCTGACAGAGTTCGACACCGTCCGCCTGACCTTCGAGTACCCGGCGCACCGGGAGTCGTTCGAGGATCCGTACGTGCAGTTCGGCCTCGTCCTCGATGTCGCGGGCGGTCCGCAGGCATGCGCTACGCAGCTGATCGAGTCGTTTCGCACCACCGACCCGAAGACGACCGCCGAAATCATCGGCGGCACCAGTGACGGCGCCGAGAAACTCGGCCTGACCCGGAGAAAGTCAGGCCGCTGGTAGACCAGGGGGTGAGTCCGTGTGCGGACTCACCCCCGGCACCGTCCTGGCTCCCTACACCGTTTCCTCCCCGCCCGCGGCAGGCGCCAGACGCTCTTGGGCGCGGCGCAGGTGGCTGCGCATGGCGGCCGCCGCCAGATCGGGGTCGGCCGCACGTAGCGCGTCCACGATTCGCTCGTGCTCCGTGCAGGTCGACTCGGCGATCCCGGCATGGAAGTACAGGCGGTACAGATGCGTGTGGGCATGCAGGCGTCGTAGCGCGTCGGCCATCATGATGTTGCCACTCGAGGTGGCGATCTGCTCGTGGAAGAGGGAGTCGTGGTCGACGAAGACGCGCAGTGCCTCCGCGTTCGTCGTGCGCCGCGCCTCGCGCATCTCCTCGAGTAGCCGATCGAGGGTCTCCAGGTCGGCTGGGGAGATCCGTGTGGCAGCCCGGCCCGCGACGGCCGACTCCACGACGAGCCGCATTTCGAAGAGGTCGTCGAAGTCCCTGCGGCTCAGGAGCGGTGCCGCGGTGTAGCCGGCGAGGCTGCGTTTGACGGCGAGGCCCTCGACTTCCAGCCGGGCCAGCGCCTCGCGTACGGGGGTGGGGGAGACCTCGAGATCGGCGGCGAGGGTGCTGATGTTGAGCTTCTCACCCGGCGCGACCTCCTGATTGACCAGGCGGCGACGGATGGTCTCGTAGACGGAGTCGCTCAGCATCGTCCGCTGTGTTGACGCCATGGTGTGGGGTTCTCCGGTGTGAGTTCTCTGAGCTTGGAGCGCAGCAACTGGGCGCCGATGCCGCGGCCGATTGTATACGATCTGGCTTGACTTGCACGAGCGTGGCTCTCGCTGGAGCTGGGGATTTCCCGTGCGGGACGGGGTTCGGTCGGGCGGTAGCGCCCTTGACCGTTCTCGGGGCGTGTCGCGAGGATGCTCGATAATATACGATCCAGATCCTGATGCACTCCCGCTCCGCGAAGGAAGCCCAACGTGACAAAGATCGTCGAAGCCGTCGCCTGGCTGGCCGATGTCAAGGTGGAGACGCTGCGTACGGACGCCGTGCAGTCGTTCGTCAAGCAGGAGACCGTCTTCGTGGAACTGACCACCGACGACGGCAACACCGGCGTGGGCTACTCCTACACGATCGGCACGGGCGGCCGCTCGGTGCTGGCGATGCTGCAGGAACACTTGCTGCCCCGGCTTCCCGGCGCGGACGCCACGTTGGTGGAAGGGATCTGGTTCGATCTCTTCGCCTCGACGCGCGCCACCGCGGTCGGGGCCATCACCTCGCTGGCGTTGGCGGCGGTGGACACCGCGTTGTGGGATCTGCGTGGCAAGCGCGCGGGGGAGCCGTTGTGGCGGCTGGCCGGAGGCTTCCGGCAGAAGGTGCCGCTGTACGACACGGAGGGTGGGTGGCTGCACCTCTCGACGCAGGAGCTGGTCGACGGCGCCATGGCCTCGCAGCGTGCCGGCTGGTCGGGGGTGAAACTCAAGGTCGGCAAGGACCGCGTCGAGCAGGACGTGGAGCGGCTGCGTGCGGTACGTGCGGCCGTGGGTGAGGGCCTTGACATCATGGTCGACGCGAACCAGTCGATGACGCGTGCCGAGGCGCGGCGGCGGGCCGCGGCCTTCGAGCCGATCGGTCTGGCCTGGTTCGAGGAGCCGCTACCCGCCGACGACGTGGCCGGGCATGTGGCGCTGGCCCGGTCGACCAGCATCCCGATCGCGGTGGGGGAGTCCATGTACTCCCTCGCCCAGTTCCGGGAGTACCTCGCCGCCGGTGCGGCGTCGATCGTGCAGGTGGACGTCGCGCGAGTCGGGGGCATCACGCCGTGGCTGAAGGTCGCTCACCTCGCCGAGGCGTTCAACGTGCACGTCTGCCCGCACTTCCTGATGGAGCTGCACGTCAGCCTGACGGCCGCGGTGCCCAACGGCGCGTACGTGGAGCACATCCCGCAGCTGCGCGCGATCACCCGCAGTCAGATGTCGATCGAGGACGGCCACGCCGTCGCGCCGGAGGGCCCCGGCCTCGGTATCGACTGGGACTTCGACGCCATCGACCGCATCAGGGTGGCGTGACCGCGGTCACCTCGCGCGGTCTCCGTTGAGCGCGGAACCGCCCCCGCCCTGCCCGAAGCGGACTCCGGGCAGGGCGGGGGCGGTCGTGGATCCGCGGGTCAGGAGGTGTAGTACCCCTGCAGGTCGGCGACGACCTGCACGGTGCCTCCCGAGTTGTTGTAGAAGTCCAGCTCACTGCCGACCGGGACGACGATCTGGTCCGCGGTCAGCTTGGACACCGGGTAGGACAGGTTCGGCAGGCCGGGCAGCGGCTGGCCGTCGACGGTGACGGTCAGCGTGCCGGTGGTCTGCGGGGCGACGATCACCACGTCGAGCACCACCGCGGTGGCGGTGCCCGGCACCCCGGTCAGCGAGGAGTACGGCAGCATCGCCACGCCGCCGGCGGGTACCGGGGTGGCCCCGGCGCCGCCGAGGCCGCTGCGGTCGTCGAGCACGCGCACCGGGCCGACCGGCTGGAAGCCGGAGCCGGTTCCGGGCTCGTAGTAGCCCTCGACGTCCATGGCCAGGTCGACCGACTGCGGGCCGCCGTTGTCGATCACGAACTTGCCCTGGACCAGCGGCACCACGATCAGGCCGGTGTGCGCCTGGCCGGTCCGGTAGGTCACGTCCGTGCCGGCCGGGACGGTCCCGCCGGGTGCGTACGAGACCAGGAAGCCGTTGCCCGCGCTGCCGCTCGCCGTCACGTCCAGCGCGACGGCGGTGACCCCGGTGGAGGGCACGCCGCCCACTCCGGCCACGGTGACCGTGAGCGATCCGTGTGCCGCGACCTTGGCCTTGGCCGCGCCGAGGCCGGCGGCCGTGTTGACGATCCGCGACGGGGTGACGGCCGTGTAGAGCGAGCCGGAGGTGTTCGTGCTGAAGTAGCCCACGACGTCGACGATCAGGTCGATCGTGCCGGCCGCGCCGTTGTAGAGCTGGATCTTGCCCTGGGCGACCGGGACCGAGACCAGGTTGGTCAGGACCTGGTCCGCGCCGAAGTTCATATCGCTGGCGTTGGGCCGGGCCGCGCCGTACGGGTAGGCGGTCACGTAGCCGCCCAGGGTCTGGTCGAGCGCCGTGAGGTCGAGCTCGACGGCCGTGACGCCGGTCGACGGAACTCCGCCGACCCCGACCACGGTCAGCGACACGGTGCCGTTCCCGGCGACCGTGCCCTTGCGCACGCCGAGCCCGGAGCGGGTGTCCATGATCCGCTTCGTGGGCAGGGCGACGAAGGTGCTCGCTGCGCCGCGCCCGGCGGTCACCGTGTACGCGCCGTACAGGCACTGGGCCGAGGCCTGGCCGTTGGAGCAGAACGGGGCCGACCCGTACATGACGCCGAGTCCGAGGTCGTACTTGCCCGGAGCCACGTTCAGCGTGTCGAGCGAGTACGTTGCCGATGTGCCGTCGGTGCTCACCGAACGCGGGGTGGCGATCGTGTAGCCGGCCGGGGCCGTGTCGTTGCTCATCAGCTCGAGCTCGGTGCCGAGGTTGAGGTTCGTGCCGTGCACCACCAGAGCGTCGGCCGCACCCTGCGGCTGCGACGAGGCGGAGACCGAGGTCATCGTCGGGAATGCGGTGTGGCTCGGGCAGTCGACATTGCATACGCCCTGGATGCTGAAGCCCGTGTTGCCCTGTACGGATCCCAGGGTCACGATCATCACGGCCTGCCCGGAGTCGTTGCTCGAGGCCTGACAGCCGACCGAGACACCGCCGGAGCACAGGATGTTGCCGGACGTCCAGTCAGAGGTCGAGAACATGCGGACCACCGGCGACTCGTCGGCCGTGGCCGTGTCGGCGCCGTAGAGGTTCCACCACTGGCTCGGCTGGATCGCCACCACCGCGCAGTAAGACGACGCGGACTCGCTCAGCGTGCCGCTGAGCGGGGTGAGCCATCCGTTCGCGGATACGGAGTGCGCGGTGCACTGCGAGGCCCAGCCGGACGAGGTCCCGACTCGCAGCGCGTCGAGGTGGGCGGCGATGGTGACGCCGTTGTACCCCGAGGCGATCACGATCGCCTGGTACACCGTGGATCCGGTGACCGCGCAGCCGATCGAGCCCCATTGCCGACACACGATCGTGCCGGCGGCGTTGGCCACCTCGAGCACGGCACCGGTCTGGGCCGGCGACTGCGTACGGATGTTGAAGTACAGCCGGTCGGTGCTCGCCGCTGTGACCCGGTAGCAGGCCGCGTCGAGGTCAGAGGTCAGGTTGATCGGCGTGGAAGCCGCGCCGACGGTCGTGGACACCGGGGCCGAGCACGAAGCCGTCTGCGAGGTGTCACGACGCACCAGGTGGATCGTGTCGCTCTGCAGAGTGGAGTTGCCGACGAAGTAGATCAGCGCCAGATAGCTCTGACCCGCCTTGTACGAGCAGACCGCGGTGCCGTTTGTGAAGCAGACCTGGTTGCCGGCCGTGTCGTAGATGTTGATTCCGGTGTCGCTGACGTTCGAGTTGTTCGAGTAGTCGACCATCTCGCCGGTGGAATGCTGCGCGGCCGGGATGCTCACGCATCCGAAGTCGTTCGCAAGGGTCAGCGAGACGCTCACGCCAGGCGTACCGCCATAGCCCGACTGGGGCCAGTCGGCGCAGCCGGCCGTGGAGTCGGTGCGCTGCACGAGCAGACGGTAGACCGTGTCGGAGATGTTCGCCGAGCTCACACCGCCGGACGCGAGCACTGCCCGGAAGGGCGCGGTGCCGGTCAGGGTGCACGTCACCAGGGAACTGAAATTCGCATTCGTGCACTGCTGGGCGCCGGTCGCATCCACGATGAACAGGACCTGGGCGATGGTTCCGTCAGTGTTCGACTGGTCGTTGAAGTAATCCGTCTTACCGGAGGCGGTCGGCAGGTTCAGGCAGGCCTCGGCGCCGTTTCCGGCGAATGTGCCGGTCGCGTCACCGCTCTGGAAGTCGGAGTCTCCGGCGGCGGTGCAGCCGCGGCTCTCGGTCGCGGCGGTGAACTCGACGCCGAAGTCGTCACCGGTCGCCCCGGGCCACTCGTTGAATACATAGTCGTAGGTACCGGCCGCGAGCTGGCATAACGGTCCGCCGTTGGTGCACGCCGGCACGCCCGCCGGCGTGAAGAGGCTGCCGGTGATTCCCGAGTAACCTACCGGAGCCACGGCCGCGACCTGGTAGCTTCCGGCCTGGGTGACGGTCAGCGTGCGGCAGAGCACAGGCGAGGACACGTCGGGCGCGGTTCCGTACACCGCTTGGGCGGTGGCGACGCATCCGGTCGGGTCGGTGATGTCCTTGAGGTACATGCCGTAGCTGTACGAGCCGCCCGAGGTGTACGTGTCGAGGAGGCGATACGGCGCGACACCGGAGAGCGTGCATACACCCTGATCGTCGTCGCAGATCGCGGTACCGGTCGAGTCGTAGACCGTGAGTTCGTTCCCGTAGAGGGCGTCATCGGAGAGGACGTCGCCGCTCAGCGCGTCCAAGGAGAAGCACGCTCCGGCCTGACCGGCCGCGATGGTGCCCGTCAGCGGCGTCCAGGTGGCGAAGGTCGGGTCGGCCGCCGTGCAGGAGCTGTCCGAGAGCAGCGGCAGGTAGTCGATCGTGTAGTCGACGCCGTAGTTGGTGACCTGGATCGTGTAGGTGCCCGCGGCGTTCGTCGCGCACCCCGGAAGCCGGGCGTACGTCGCCGCCGTACACGTGGTCGCCGTGCCCCCGGGCGGCGTGATGCTCACAGGGAGCAAACCGCCGCCGGGCGAGCTGGTGTTCAGCACGTCGAACACGAGCAGGTCGTGCGAGCTCGTCAGGGTGACGGTGAAGGTGTCGGTCCCGGTGGCCGACGGCGTGGTGCACGGGTAGACCGTGTCCGCGGCGATCGCGCCGGAGCAGGTGTCCGGCACGGTGGAGTGCGCGATGACGCTGCGCGCGGCGGCGGCCCGAGCCGCATCCTGCGCGGCGGTGAGCGGGCCGGGACGCGCGGCTTTGGCCGGCTGGACCGGCTTGAACGCCTGCTTGCCCGTTGCCGTTGCCGTTGCTGCTGCCGCTGCCTTGTGCTCAGTCGGAGTCGTGGACGAGGACGAGGTGGCCTGCGTGTGCGCGGGAGCGGTAGCGGCGGATGCGCTGGAGATCGTCCCGGCGGTCGTGGTGAGCGCGAGCAGGAACCCGGCGAAGACGCTCAGCGTGCGTCTCGTCGTGGTTCCGGACGGCAGAGGTGGTTTCTTCTTCACTGCTCCGTGATCCCTCCCTGGAATCGCACGGCGCTCGCCCCCCGATGGGTCCAGAGACACCGTGCATGCGCTACGAGCGAAGCAACAGTAGCGCGGGTCGCGCCACTCAGAGCGGTAATTTCAATACCGCGAGGTCGATGGCTGATTCGCCGCGCCGGGCGGCGTCCGCGGACGCCGGATCAAGAGACGTCGGGAGGTCGTCTCAGGTTGCCGGTCGGCTCGACCACGGGCTCGGGAGGGCTGGTCGGCATGGGCTGGAGCGGGTTCGTCTGCCCGAAGAAATCAAGCAGGGACCGTAAAGTCTGATTAAAGGGGGCGCCGAGCGTGCACTGTGCGGCGTTGCGCGGCTACTCTCCCTGACGGAGACGGGGCCCTGAGGGTCGCTGGCGGAAGAGGGTTGAGGGGGGAGCTCATGTCGGTTGTGCTGCCCAATGAGCTGGTCTGGGTGCTCGGTGCGATCGGTGTGGTGTGGCCGAACGTCGATGAGGACGAACTGCGGTCGATAGCGGATCAGTTTCGTCAGGCCGCGGGAGATCTCGAGGACCAGCACGCAGGGGCCATGCAGGCGGTTGAGCAGATGCTGGGGGTGAACTCGGGGGAGTCGCTGGAGATCTTCCAGGCCCTGTGGAGCAAGGTATCCGGGCAGCATCTCAAGGACCTGGGTGAGGGAATCAAGGTTCTGGCCGAGGCGATATCGATCGGTGCGGACATTATCGAGGGGATGAAGGTCGCGGCGATCGCGGAGTTCGTGGCGTTCGTCGCGCAGACCGCCGCGGTGGCGGCCGAGTCGGTGGCGACCCTCGGTCTGGGGGCGGGCGCCGAGGCGGTGGTGGTGGACACGACGCGCACGGTGGTCAAGGGCATCTTCGACCAGGCGATCGCACAGGTGGGCCAGCAGCTCAAGCAGGCGATGATGGCACCGGTCCTCAGTACCCTCACGGCCGCGGCGGAGAACCTGGGCGAGCAGTTGCTCGGCGATGCGCTCGGCGTGACTCAGGGTGTGGATCTCTCCGCCGTCGCCGACGCCGCCGAGACCGGTGGTGAGAAGAGCCTGTCGACACTCACCAGCCAGCTCCGGGAAACCGTGGGCGATCCCGCCGGGCAGGTCGGCGCACTGCTGGGCGGCGAGGGCTTGCAGACCGAGCAGCATACGACGGACACGGCTTCGAAGATCTCCGACATCCTCGCCGGGAGGCCGCAGTGAGCGGCCAGATCGTCAACGACTACGAGACGCTCAAGGCCGGGGCGCAGGCGCTGTCGCAGTTCGGCACGTCGCTGCAGCAGATGGGCCGCCAGTTCAAGCAGCTCCATCAGCAGTTCACGGAGCACTGCTCGGGAGACGAGTCCGGCATCGGCGCCGCCGTTCAGGACGCCGCCTCCGACGCCGCCGAAGCCGGGGGCGACGTGTTCGACCAGGGCGGTCGGGTGCTGAGCGAGATGGGCAGCCGCACCGACACCAACACCGAACGCACCTTCACCGCGGACCAGACCATCGCCGACACGCTGACCGGTATCGCGCGCAAGGGTCCGCAGCAGCCGGGCGCCGGTGCGCGTTCTTCCTCGGAGCCGTCTGAGGAGACCTCGGCAGCTCAAGGGCCGGCCGACCCGGCCGGAAAACACTCGGGCGGCGCGGCGACGGGAGGCCCGATCAACGACACGTTCCGGCCCTACAACGGCCCCGGCGGTCTGCTGCATGACGACCCGCGGTGGCAGCAGGCCATGGAGAGCAACTTCCCCAAGGACGCCAACGGCGGCTTCGTCGTGCACGCCGATCCGAGGACGGGGTGGGTGGCCGACGGCAACGACGGCGGCATCAACGTGTCCGGCCGCGGCAACAACTGTGCCGACTGCTCGCGCTCCTTCATGGCCTCCTGGTACGGGCAGCCGACCTGTTCGCAGCCGCGCGTGTTCGACCCGACCAGTGGCGTGGACGGTTCGAGCGATCCAGAGCGCGGCGCAAACGGCAACATCGTCAACTTCGCCGGCGCCAGCCACAGATACGAGGGTGCCGGCGGCGCGGCCGGATACCAGAGTGTCGCCGGCAGGTTGCAGGCCGCGGGCCCCGGATCCGCAGCGATCGTCCAGGTGGACTGGCCGGTCCTCGACCGGACGACGGGTAAGCCGTACGTGGATCCGACGACGGGGCAACCGGTCCTGGACCCGAACACCGGCAGGATCCCGATTCGCGGAGGCCATGCCTTCAACGTGGCGAACGTGAATGGGAAGATCGTCTGGGTGGACATGCAGACGAACACCGCCAGTGAGAACCCCATCAACACCCAGCCCGATCCGGTCAACGTCTGGTCGATTGCGCTGGACCCGAAGGGAAAACCGCTGTGACACGTGTTGATGAGACTCCACGGCGAGGTCATAGACGAATGAGGAGCATGCATGCCTGAGAACAGGAAGATGTCGGCGTACGCGACGGATGGTCCTGCGCCCGCCGATCTCGCCCAAGCGAGTCTGCTCGCCGAACGCTATCTCGTGCCGGAGGTGGGCCTCCTGCCCGAGGGGGCCAGGTTGCACGTCGTCGAATTCGCCTCCTGTTTCACGGTCGTCAAGATCACCGCGCCTCCGCCGGTGGGCGAGGACGGCATCCCGCTTCACCCTGCTGAACCGGGTGGAGGTGTCACCGTCATCGACAAGGAGACGGGTGCGATCTCCTTCTGGCCGAGCTGGGGGGAGAGCTTCGTAGCCGAGAAATACGCTGAGGCCAAGGCGGCGGGCGAGATCGAGTACGTCGTCGAGTGGCCGACGGCGAACACATAGACATGCCTGCCGAATCTGACGGCCGCTGGCCGTTTCTCAGTCCGGAGAACTGGATCGATGCGATCGAGGATGCGTTGATCCAGCCGTTCCCCACACGGATGCAGCGGCATGAGGCTGGTTCGAGTACTCCGAGCCATCATGAGCTGATCCTGCAGTGCAGCGAGGAGTTCTGGGAGGAGCGATCCGCGGAGGTGTTCGAGGCGGCGGAGGCGGAGGTCGAGAAGGGACGCCAGGAACTGTCGCGTCAGCTCGCTGTCCGTTGGGGTGGCCCGGAGACGCTCGATCTGGAGCGGTACTTTCAGCCCGCGATGGACGGCCTGCTGCCTGAGCCGTTGGCGTACTTGGGCATTTATGCGCTTCACGCCTTCGTCTGGTGTCGGCCGGAGGCAGGTCGGTGGCTCGCGCTGGCCATCGTGAAGCACGACACGGAGTTGGCCTATGAATTGGTGGCCGTGGTCGGCGAGCTGGATTCGCTTGTCGAGCCTCCGGTCACGTAGTGGCCATATCTTGCACCTCGACCCCTTCGGCCTGCGCGGCCAGGACGTTCTTGAGCGAGTTGTCGTCGGCGCCGGTCAGCGCCCGTACCCGGTCGCCGCGCTGTCTGGCGTGGCGGGCGAGCACGTCGGCTTGGTACGTGCGCCGCGGGCTCATCGCCGTTGCTCCGTCTCGTCGAGGTGAGGCGGGGCCGGGATAAAACGCGAGAGGCCCCGTGCTCGGGGCCTGAGTATCGAAATCCGTGCGTCAGCGGCCCCGTGACGGGGGGATCATTCGCGCGGAGGACGGGATCACGGCGACATGTCATCGATCGCGGAGCGGGTGTGCCGGAACTTTTCGGCGGGCAGCCGACCGTGAACCCTCAGACCCCAGCCCCGCGCGCCGGCCCGGTGCTCTCGCCGACGATCAGTGTCGGGCGCAGCATCTGGATGAAGCTGATCGGGCTCTCGTCGTTGGAGATGCCGCGCAGCAGCAGTTCTACCGCCTGACGGGCCATCGCACGCCTGGGGAAGGACACCGTCGTGAGCGAGGGGTGCGCGCGCGAGACGGGGACGATGTCGCCCTGGCCTACCACCGAGACGTCCTGCGGAATCGAGCGGCCTTGGGCCAGCACGGCTTCCATCGCGCCGTGGACGAGGACGTCGTAGGTGGCGAAGATCGCGGTGAGGTCGGGGTGGGCGGCGAGTAGATCGCTTGCCGCGGCGAAGGCGGCGGCCGGGGTCGGGTCGGGGACGGTGTGGACGGCGCTGTCGGGCACGGTCACGCCGTCCTTCGCGAAGGCGCGGCGGAAGCCTTCGAGGCGGGGGACGTGGTCCGGGCTCATCAGTACGGCGACGTGCTCGTGGCCCAGTTCGCGCAGATGGCGGCCGACGAGCAGGCCGCCGTGCTCGTAGTCGATGGTGACGACCGGGAGGGTGTCCGGGGCGTCGGTCTCCCAGGCGCACAGGGCCACCGGGAAGCGGGCGTCGGCCAGCAGGGGCAGGTGGTCGATCAGGTCGCGGTCGCCGGCGATGAGCAGGCCGTCGACGGAGCGGCTGGTGAGGCCGGCCAGGTGGCGGCGGGCGCGCTCGCCGTCGAGGCGGGTGGTGCACAGCAGCAGGTGGTAGCCGGCCTCTTCGAGGACGTCTTCGACCTCTTCGACGATGTCGGCGTAGAACCAGCTGCACACGGTCGGCACGAACAGGCCGATCGTCATCGTGCTGCCGGTCGCCAGGGAGCGGGCCACCAGGTTCGGGGTGTAGCCGAGTTCGGCTATGGCCGCGCGGACGCGGGCCTCCGTCTCCGGGCGGACGCGGGCTCGGCCGGAGACGACGTTGGAGACGGTCATCTTCGTGACGCCGGCGCGGTCGGCCACGTCCTGCATCGTCACCACGGGTGCGTTCCTTAGCGGCGTTGTATCGGTAAAACGAGGTTGCCCGAAAGTTAGCTCCCAGCATCGGGCTCGTCAAGCGCGGCCCGCCGCTTGGGATCGGTTTATCTGGGCCCTACCTGGCTGATCGTCCCAGTCTCGGCCGCCGGGGCAAAAGTTTCTACTGGGAACCTCTTGCTTTACCGGTACAACGGGTCGTACTGTTCCGACCCAGCAGTCCACAGTCCACCCACAGTCCACCGTTCGACCTGCTCCACTCCCCGCGGCGCGGCACTCGTCGACCGCACCGCCCACCCCCGAGCAAGAAGGATCCCCCCCATGACGGGCAGAACTTCGAAGACCACGACACGGTTCCTGGGCATAGCGACGGCGGCGGC
The DNA here is from genome assembly GCF_018139695.1 of Actinospica durhamensis. Lineage (GTDB taxonomy): Bacteria > Actinomycetota > Actinomycetes > Streptomycetales > Catenulisporaceae > Actinospica > Actinospica durhamensis. Next base: position 20,135 of record NZ_JAGSOG010000006.1, read on the forward strand.
GCTCGCGCTAGGCGTCACCGCCTGCTCCAGCAGTGCATCCTCCTCCGACGGCAAGGGCGGGAGTTTCACCTACTGGTCGATGTGGAGCAAGGACGAGCCGCAGGCCAAGGTTCTGCAGGCGGCGATCACGGCCTTCACCGCGAAGACCGGCATCACCGTGAACGTCACGTGGGCGGGGCGCAACGTGTCCAAGGAGATCGGCCCCGCGGTCGCCGCGAACAAGGCCCCTGACCTGTGGGACGACAGCGCCGGCACCGTTCTGGGCACGCTCGGCTCCGAGGGGCAGGCGATGGACCTGTCCTCGGTGCTGGCCATGAAGATTCCCGGCGAGAACGTGACGGTCGGCAGCGTCATTCCGACCAAGTACCTGGCCTCGCAGCCCAAGGACTCCGACGGCACCAGCGACTACGTCATCCCCTACGAGGTCACGGCCGAGGGGATCTTCTACAACGCCGCCGACCCGGCCATGCAGGCCGCGATGCCGACCGCGCCGACCACCTGGGCCGGGTTCATCTCCGTGTGCGCCGCGCTCAAGGCCAAGGGCGAGCCCTGTATCGCCTCCGAGGGCGAGGACTCCTGGACCAACGGCCTCTACTTCGACTACGAGCTGCTGGCCAACGGGGTGAACTGGTCCGCCCTGGCGGCGGACAAGACCGGCGCCTCCTGGGACGCGCCCGGCGTCGCCGCCGCGGTGAACGACCTGGAGCAGCTGGTCTCCGGCGGCTACATCGTGCCGACCTACACCGCCACGAAGTACCCGGCGCAGGAGACCAACTGGGCCAACGGCAAGGCCGGGTTCTACATGGACGGCAGCTACGTCACCGCGGAGGTCTCCAAGGAGATCCCGTCGACCTGGAAGATGGCCATGATGCTGCCTCCGGGCGTCAGCCAGGCGGACGTCGGCACGTTCGGGTTCTCCATCCCCAAGCGGGCCAAGAACGCGAGCGCGGCCGAGCAGTTCATCGCGTTCTTCATGCAGAAGAGCCAGCTGTCCGGGATCTCCACCGTCGCCGACAACATCACGCCGCGCGCCGACATCCCGGCCCCGGCGGAGCTGGCCAGCGTGCAGCAGGCCCTGAACGCCCCGACGCTGCGGGTGGACTTCAGCAACACCGTCCCGTCGGACTACTACAACAAGGTCTACAACCAGAACTTCCTGGACTTCTGGCACGGCAAGACCACCGCCGCGCAGTTCATCGCCGCGATGAAGTCCGCCCAGGTCACCTACTGGCAGACCCAGGGCTGAGCGGTTCATGACAGCGCAAGTCACGCAGTCTCCGCGCATCGGCAGGGCACGGGGGGACTCGCTGCGTCGCGCCAGACGCAGCGAGGGCCCGCTCGAGCGCCAGCACCGCCGGACGTTCTGGCCGTTCGCCGCGCCCGCCCTGCTCTTCTACCTCGTCCTGTTCATCGCCCCCATCGCCTTCGCCGCCTACACCAGCTTCTACAAGTGGGACGGCCTGAGCCCGATGAGCAATCGGGGCCTGAACAACTACCGGATCCTGTGGCGCGACCCGGTGTTCCACACCGCGCTGACGAACACCCTGAAGATCCTGATCGTCGGCGGCGTGGTCACCTTCGTGATCGCCCTCGGGCTGACCATGATCCTCAGGGAGATGAACCGCGGGCTGTTCGCGCGGTCCGTGCTGTTCTTCCCCACGCTGGTGAACGCGATGGTGTTCGGCATCGCGGCCGGGTTCCTGTTCTCGCCCTCCGGCCCGGTCGACCAGGTCCTGCACGCGCTCGGGTGGCAGACGCCGCCCCAGTGGCTCTCGACCGAGAACATCTTCCCGATGGTCATGGGAACGCTGATCTGGACCTCGACCGGCTTCTACACGGCCATCATCATGGCCGGCGTCGACCAGATCCCGCAGTACCTGTACGAGGCCGCGGAACTGGACGGCTGCAACGCCTGGCAGCGCTTCCGGCACGTGACGCTGCCGATGGCGTGGGAGGTCATCTCGGTCTGCGCGGTGCTGTGGACCGTCAGCTCGGTGAACATCTTCCAGCTGATCCTGGTCTTCGGCGGCAGCAACTCCAACCTGCCGCCGGCCGACTCCTGGAACACCGCGCTGTACGTGTACGGCGAGGCCTTCCCGCAGTCCTCGGCCCCGGAACTGGGCCTGGCCACGGCCGCCGCCATGGTGGCCCTGCTGCTGGTCGCCGTCATCACGATCCTGCTGCGCCGGTTGATGCGCCGCGAGCGCATCGAGTACTGAGGAGCCCTTCGTGAGCATCGCAATCCCCGCGCGCGGCAGGCGCGGCCGGCGCAGGCGCACCGGGCCGGCGGTCCGGATCGGCGGCTGGCTGGTCTGGCTGTTCGTCATCCTGGACATCGGCCTGCTGCTGTGGACCTTCACCTCGTCGCTGCGCGGCAACAGCGACATCATGAACCACCCGTTCGGCCTGCCCGGCAGTCCGAAGTTCGGCAACTACGCCAAGGCCCTGAGCGACGGCGGCTTCGGCCGCGCCGCGCTCAACAGCGTCTTCACCTCCGTCGCCTCCTCGGCCGTGGTCATCGCGGTGGCCTCGCCGTGCGCGTACGTGCTGGCGCGCCGCCGGACGCGCACCAGCAGCTTCCTGTCGATGATGTTCGTCCTCGGCCTGGGCGTCCCGCTCCAGGTGCTGGTGATCCCGCTGTTCATCGGCCTGTCGAAGGTCAACCTCACCGACAGCCTCTACGGGCTGATCCTGGTGTACGTCGGCCTGGCCATGCCCTTCACCGTCTACCTGCTCACCGGCTTCTTCGCCGGGGTCCCGGCCGTTCTGGAGGAGGCCGCGGTCCTCGACGGCGCCGGACCGGTCCGCACCTTCCTGAGCGTGATCGTCCCGGTCGCCCGCGGCGGTATCACCACCGCGTTCCTGCTCCAGATCATCAGCGCCTGGAACGAGACGCTCTTCGCCCTCGTGCTGCTGCACAGCCAGGACAAGATCACCCTCCCGGTGGCCCTGGTCAACTTCCTGTCCACCGAGCAGTACGACGGCCAAGACTGGGGTGTCCTGTTCGCCGGCGTCTGCATCATCCTCGCCCCGATGCTCGCGCTGTTCTCCTGGCTCGGCTCCCGCATCATCCAGGGCATGACCGTGGGAATCGGAAAATGAACGACTGCACACTCCGCGCCGACGTCCTACGGATCACCGGCGCGGCGGATCCGGCTGCCGGAATACTGCCGATCCTGCAAGGGCTCCCGGCCCATACGGCCGAGGATGCCGGGGTCGACGCCGAGATGTCACACAACCTCGTCTACGGCCGGCCGCACTCGCTCACGCCCTACACCTGGCAGCGCGACTACGACCGCGTGCGTACCGAGCGCGAGTTGCCGACCGTGGTGCTCGAGAACGAGATCCTGACCGCCACGTTCCTGCCCGGCCACGGCGGACGCCTGTGGTCGCTGGTCCACCGGCCCACCGGCCGGGAACTATTGCACCGCAACGAGATCCTGCAGCCGGCGAACCTGGCCCTGAGGGACGCGTGGCTGGCCGGAGGCGTGGAGTGGAACTTCGGGACGACCGGCCACTGGCCGCTGACCTGCGAACCCCTGCACGCCGTCCGGGCGAGCGCGCCGGACGGCACGCCGGTGCTGCGGATGTACGAGTTCGAACGCCTGCGGCGCATGGTCGTGCAGATCGACGCGTGGCTCCCGGCCGGCTCGCCCGTGCTGTACGTCCACGCGAGCCTGCGCAATCCGTCGCCGGAGGAGACGCCGGTCTACTGGTGGACCAACATCGCCGTGCCGCAGGCCCCGGACGTGCGCGTGGTCGGCCCGGCCGAGCACGCGTTCGAGTTCGACTACGTCAGCGACCTGGAGTACGTGCGGTTCCCGCACCTCGACGGCCTCGACCGCAGCTATCCCGGCCGGGTCTCGCGCGCGGCGGACTACTTCCTGGACATCCCGGACGGCGAGCGCCGCTGGATCGCGTCGCTGGACGCGGCCGGATCAGGGCTCGTTCAGGCCTCGACCGACCGGCTGCGCGGCCGCAAGCTCTTCTGCTGGGGGACCGCGACCGGCGGCCGGCACTGGCAGGAGTGGCTCTCCGGACCGGATTCGGCCTATCTGGAGATCCAGGCCGGGCTGGCCCGCACGCAGTTGGAGCACGTGCCGATGCCGGGCGGTGCGACGTGGTCGTGGGTCGAGGCGTACGGGATGGCGCAGGCCGATTCCGAGGCGGTGCACGGGAGCTGGGATCAGGCGCGAGCCGCCGTCGCGAGCGCCTTGGACGAGCTGGTCACTTCGCGGGAACTGGACGCGGCGCTGGCATCGGTCTCGGAGTTCGTCGGCTCCGACGAGCTGTTGTCGCAGGGTTCCGGATGGGGCGCCCTGGAGATCGAGGCCGGGTCGCTGCCGGCGGTGCCCGGGCTGCCGTTCGGGTCCTGCGACGCAGACCAGCGCCCCTGGCTGGACCTGCTCGCCTCCGGCCGCCTGCCGATCTGCGACCCGCCCGCCGCACCCGTCGTCGGGCCGCGGTGGCGGGAACTGCTGGAGGAGTGCGCCGAGGACTGGCACGCGCTCTACCACCTCGGCCTGATGCGGCTGGCCGACGGGGACGAGGGCGCCGCCCGCGACGCGTTCAAGCGCTCGGCCGGCGAGCAGCGCACGCCGTGGGCTCTGCGCGCACTGGCCTTCCTGGCCTGCTCGGCCGGCGAGGCGGCCGACCTGGCGGCCGAGGCGCACCGTCTGCTCCCGGACCTCAGGGAGTTGACCATCGAGGCCCTGGACGCCCTGCTGCGCGCCGAGCGTCCCGACGAGGCGCTGGCGCTGATCGAGGCGCTGGCGCAGGCCGACCGGGAGCACGGCCGGATCCGGCTGGCCGAGGCGTGGGCCGCGCACGGCTCGGGGGATGACGATCGGGTCAGAGTTCTGCTGGCCGAAGGCATCCGCGTGGACAACATGCGCGAGGGCGAGCTCTCCCTCGACGCGCTGTGGACCGCGGTACACCCCGGGCGACCGGTGCCGGCGGCATACGACTTCCGCATGACGGAAGGCTGAGACGAGGCCCGCCTCCCGCGCACCGCGCCCGGGGGGCGGGTCTTTCCACGGGGAGTCCTGAACCGCACATCCACGCAGTTCTGACAAGAAGGAGTACCTGTGTCACGTCCACCCACATCCCTGGCCGCGGTCGCCGCCGCGGTCACCCTCGCGCTGGCCGCCAGCGCACTGGCGGCATCCCCCGCCTCGGCGGCCGGCCCCACCTACACGGTCACCGTCGGCTCCACCGGGTCCTTCGCCAACCCCGACGACACCCCGGCCGGTCCCTTCATCGACAAGGACGGGACCTTCTACTACCAGGAGTCCTACTCCAACTACGGGGTCACCGATCCGCACCAGTGGTCGTTCTACACCGGGACGAACTTCGACACCGCCACCGCGGACACCACCCTCGACAACGCGGTGAACCCGGCCAACTCCTCCGACAGCAACGCCAACACCACCGTGCGCTGTGAGAACGGGCCGACCGGCGTCAACGCCACCGCCGACTCGGCCGGCGGCTACCCGCTGTCGGACTACTGCGACCTGGTCGGCACCTGGGTCGACCCGGACACCGGGAACTGGTACGGGCTGGTGCACAACGAGTTCACCGGCAGCCCCTTCGGCGACGGTCTGCACTACGACTCCATCGACTACGCCGAGTCCACCGACCAGGGCCAGGTCTGGACCATCCTCGGCCACGCCGTCACCTCGCCGTACAGCACCACCCGCGGCGACACCACGGCGTTCCCGAACTCGGTCTACGACTACGGCGACGGCGACCCGCGGCTGTACGTGGACACCGCGTCAGGCTACTTCTACCTCTACTACGGATCGCGCATCGTGCCCAAGGGCGGCGTGGCCGGCAGCACGGGCGGACTCGCGCACGTCGCCCGCGCGCCGATCTCCGGCAAGATGGCCACCGGGACCTGGCAGAAGTGGTACAACGGCACCTGGACGCAGCCCGGTATCGGCGGCCTCGAGAGCAACATGGAGCCGACGTCCGTGGACGCCGACGGCTACACCCCCGTCGCCGGCGACTACAACCCGGCGAACACCGGCGACGTCGACCAGCAGATCGCGGTCGGCGTACTGCCGTCCAAGTCGCCGCTGTTCCTCATGAACATCACCTATGACGCGTACCTCGGCCTCTACATCGGCGAGCCGGAGCAGGTCAGCACGACCGGTCCGCAGCAGTACTACGCGACCGGCGACCTCTCGACGCAGCAGTGGACCCTGATCGGGGACTCCGGCAGCTACACCGACCAGTCCTGGTACCGCTGGTTCGTCGACGGTGCCAACGCGACCAGCTCGACGATCGTCGGCAAGACGTTCCGGTCGTACTGCTCGGTGTCCTGCTACAACGGCTCCGGCGGCCTGTACGAGAACACGACCATCGCCTCGTCGGCCCCGGCCGCACCGATCGACACGACCAAGGTGTACACGATCGGCAGCGGGAGCGGGCGCTTCCTCACCCAGGTCTCCGGCAGCTCCGCGACCACCTCGCTCAGCTCGGCCGGCAGCTCCACCCTGGCGCAGTGGCAGTTCACCAGCGAGGGCGACGGCTCCTACACCGTCGCCGACGTGTCCACCGGCGCGCTGCTCGGCGTCGGCTCGACCTCCACGGCCACCCGCGCCTGGGGAACCGCGCCGACCGTCACCGCGCAGGGGTCCGGCGGGCCGACCGTCGGCCAGGAGTGGTTCGTCATCCCGAGCACGCCCGGCAACGGCACCGACCGCCTCGTCAACCGCTACAGCGGCCTGGTCATCGGCCTGTCGGCGACCTCCGGCCGGCTCGCCGAGACGACCCCGCCGCGCAACTGGACGGACACCAGCGGCAGTTCGGTCGGCGGCGGACGGACCGCCGCCGAGCAGACGCTGACGTTCACCGCGGTCGGCGCCGCCACCGAGACGGTCTCCGTCAACGGCCCCGGCGCGCAGGTCGGGACCGTCGGTACGGCCGTCTCGCTCCAGATCGCCGGCACCGACTCGTTCGGCAAGACCCTGACCTACTCGGCGACCGGTCTTCCGGCCGGCCTGTCGATCAACGCGTCCGGCCTGATCTCGGGGACCCCGACCGGCGCCGGCACCGGGCAGGTCACCGTCACGGCGGCCTCGGGTACGGCGAGCGGCTCGAGCACCTTCGGCTGGACCGTCAACGCCGACTTCAACGGCACGACTCACTCCTTGACCGCCAGCGGCATGGCGCTCGACGACCCGGGTAGCAGCACGACGGCCGGAGTCCAGCTCATCACCTGGACGCCGACGGGCAACCCGAACCAGAAGTGGACCTTCGAGCAGCAGTCCGACGGCTCGTACGAGATCGTCAGTGTCCAGTCCGGTCTCTGCGTCGACGTCTACAACGGCGACTCGAACGCGGGCGAGGAGATCGACCAGTGGACCTGCAACGCGGGCACCAACCAGCTGTGGAAGCTGTCGCTGCTGGCGAACGGCGCGTACTCGATCACGAGCGAGCGCAGCGGACTTGTGCTCACCACCGCCTCGACCTCAGCCGGAGCGCTGGTGACGCAGCAGACGAACACCGGCTCCGCGTTGCAGCAGTGGACGATCAACTGAGCCGATCCGCGTGAAGGCGCGGATCTGACGGGACGCGTCCCGGCCGGCCTGTGAGGGAGCCGGTCGGGACGTGTCCGACCAGAACGGAAAGCGAGCACCATTATGAAGGACAACCTCCGCCTCGCCGCTCCCGTGAACCGGTGGGAGGACGCTATTCCGCTCGGCAACGGGATGATGGGCGTCCTGCTGTGGGGCGAAGGCAGTTCCCTGCGGCTGTCGCTGGACCGCGGGGATCTGTGGGACGAGCGCACCACCGGCCAGGCGCAATGGTGGAAGGAGCGTCCCTGGCACAGTCTCGAGGACGACGCGGATCCGTGGAGCCAGTACTACGACGGCATCACCCCGACGAAGCTGCCGGTCGGCCGCCTGGAGCTGGAGATCGATCCTGCGCGGACGATCGAGACGTTCGAGCTGGACTTCGCCACCGCCCAAGGCCTGGTGGCGTTCGATGACGGCTCTTCGGCACAGGTACTCGTGAGTGCGACCAGTCCCGTTGCGCTGCTGAGGTTTGACGGCGTGTCCGTGCTGGGAACCAGCTTGCTGCCGGCCGGCACCGTCGAGGATTGCGGAGGGGCCGGCCCCAGAAGCGGCGGTGCGGTGGCCGCGCTCGGCTACCCGCCGGCCGAACGCGGGCAGACGGACGATGCGCACTGGTACGTGCAGGATGCGGCGGACGGTTTCAGGTACTGCGCCTACGTTGCCAAGCGACGCCGCGGTGCGCAGACCCTGCTCGCCGTGGCTGTGACCACCACCAACGACTGCGCGCCGGGCGAGGATCTTCTGACGCTGGCCCGCAACCGGTGCGACCGGGCGCTGGCAGAGGGGTACGCGGAAGTCCTTTCCTCGCATGCCGCCTGGTGGCAGGAGTTCTGGGCGCAGTCGTCCCTTGAGATACCGTCGCCGCGCATCCGGCGTTCCTACCGGCTCGCCCGCTACCTCTACGGCGCAGGCTCGCGCCGGGGCGCGCCGCCGCTGCCGCTGCAGGGCGTCTGGACCGCCGACGACGGAGGCCTGCCGCCGTGGAAGGGCGACTACCACAACGATCTCAACACCCAGCTGACCTATATGGCGTATCACGGGGCCGGCAACTTCGAATCCGGTGAGAGCTACCTCGACTTCCTGGTGAAGTTGACCCCTGTGTTCCAAAGCTTCGCCAAGGACTTCTACGGCACCGGCGGCCTGGCGTCTCCCGGCGTGATGTCGTTGTCCGGCCGACCCCTCGGCGGGTGGGGTCAGTACTCGATGTCTCCGACGATGAGTGCGTGGAACGCCCACCTGTTCTATCTGCACTGGCGCTATACCGGAGACCAGGAGTTCCTGCGCGATCGCGCCTACCCGTGGTGTGCCGAGGTGGGCCGATGCCTGGCGCAACTGCTCTCGCCCGATGCGAACGGGATCCTGGTGCTGCCCAGGTCCTCCTCGCCGGAGATCTTCGACAACGGCCCGCGGGCTTGGCTCAGGCCCAATACCAACTACGACCTGATGTGCCTGAAGATGCTGTTCCTCGCACTGACGGAGATGGCCGAAGCGCAGGGCGACGCGAGCGCGGCGCGCGAGTGGGCACGCCTGGCCGAGGGCCTGGGCGACTTCCACGTCGCCGCCGACGGTGAGTTGCTGCTGGACGCCGAGACGCCGCTGCGCGAGAGCCACCGTCACCTGTCCAACCTGATCGCGATCCACCCGTTCAACCTGATCTCAGTGGATGGCGGCGAGCGCGACAATGAACGTATTCGCGCCTCGCTCGCGGCCTGGGACGAGCTGGGCACCGGGGAATGGTGCGGCTATACCTGGGCCTGGATGAGCTGCCTGCGCGCACGTATCGGCGACGGAGAAGCAGCCGCCCGCCACCTCGACGTCTTCACGCGGGCGTTCGTCTCGCGCAACGGCTTCCACCTCAACGGCGACCAGTCGGGCGAGGGTTTCTCGAACTTCACCTACCGGCCCTTCACGCTGGAGGGCAATTTCGCGGCCATGCAGGCCGTCCACGAGATGCTGCTGCAGAGTTGGAGCCCGACGCCCGGAAAGCGCGACACCGAGGTGATCCGCCTGTTCCCGGCCGTCCCGTGGCACTGGCACGACGCGGCCTTCACCGACCTGCGGGCCGAAGGCGGCCACCGGATCTCCGCGCGGCGCGAGAACAACACCACGACGTGGTTCGGCATCACGGCGGGCAAGGACGGTCCCGTCCGCGTTCGGGACGGCTTCGGCGGGCGCGAGCCCGAGTGGGCGAATCCGGGCGTGACAAGGGACGGCGCCGACTTCGTGGCCTGGTTGGCCAAGGGCGAGGTGCTGGAAGGACGGTTGCCGCGGCCGGATCAAGTCCCTGATGACCCGGCCGGCGTGACCGCGCGGGTCGGATAGCAGCCGGTTACGCTGCCGGGCGCGGCCGACCCGGGTGCCGCGCGCATGCACGCGAACCGCACGGGGGTCCACCGCGTCAATTGGCGATCCCGATGACGCGGTGGATCGTCTCCGGGCGGCCGAGCACATCGAGCATGAGGTGGGCGACGTCGGCGCGGGATATGAACATGCCGGCGCGGACGTTCTGCTCGTAGGCCGTTCGGTAGGTCCCGGTCAGGCGCGTGTTGAGCAGGCGGGGCGGGCGGGCGACGGTCCAGTCCAGGTCGCTTTCCCGAAGCGCGTCCTCCATCAGCGCCAGGTCTGCGTAGTGTCGCCGGAACGCGGCCTTGGCCAGTGGAGCCGCGAGGTGCCGCATGAAGAACCCGTCGCCGGGATTGTGCCGCGGCGGGTTCGGGCGGCCGGGTGAGGGCACGGTGCCGACCGAAGCGGCGCTGACGACGACGATGCGTCGCACGCCGGCGGCCTGCATCGCCTCGAGCAGGGCCCGGGTTCCCCGCGAGGCGACGCCCGCCTCGGCGGCGGTTCGCGCACCGAGTCCCGAGAGCACCGCGTCGGCCCCGAGGACCGCCGATCGCAGCGCCGCCGGATCCGCGGCCGCGAGATCGCTCGCAACTACGCGCACGGGCAGATCGGCGAGTTTGGCCGGGCTGCGTACCACGGCTGTGACCTCGTGGCCCGCGGCGACGGCCTGGGCGAGGATCTGGCTGCCGACGCCACCGGTCGCAGCCACGACCGTAAGCCGCATATCTCTCCTCGGACGGGGTTCGCACAGGTCTACTGGCCGAAGGCGCCCTCGACGCCCCGACTTTCGAAGGGTACTGCAGCGTATTGCGCATGCTGATGCCCGCGCTCGGGCCCGCGCGGAGGCCGCGGCGGCACGACGGATTCCCGCTGTTGAAGGGGCTTACTGCGCTACCGTCGAGACGTACCGCCCCGTTCGGCGGCGGTCGGATGCGCGAGCGTCAGCGTGGAGGGTGCGTACCATGTCCCAGCAGCCGAGTATGCCGGTGTCCCAACAGCCCCAGGCCGTGCCGGAGGCCGCCCGCGCCCGGCTCGAGGGCAGCGCGGCAGACGGCTTCTTCACCTCGGACCTGTCGGTCAACGAGTTCGTCCTGACCACCCAGACCGGCTTCGAACCGCTCGGCCTGGTCATGGGGACCTCGGTCTACCACGTGGGCATCCAGCCGACCCGGTGGGGCGTGAGCCAGGAACTGCCCGTGCTGACTCAGGCCATGTATACCGCGCGCGAACTCGCCATGGCCCGGATGACCGCGGAAGCCGCGGCTCTCGGCGCGGACGGTGTGATCGGCGTGCGGATCCGGCCGGTGCGTCTGGCGTTCTCCGCCGAGGTGCTCGAGTTCATGGCGGTCGGCACCGCGATCAAGGCCGGGGACGGTGCTTCGCACCGGACGCCGAGCGGCGCCCCGTTCACCTCGCACCTGTCGGGCCAGGACTTCTGGACCCTGTGGCAGCACGGCTGGCTTCCGCGGGCGATGGTGATGGGTACCTGCGTCTACCACGTCGCGCACCTCACCTTCCGCCAGTCCCTGCAGACCTTCGGCGTGAACGCCGAGATGAAGTCGTACACGCAGGCGATCTACGACGCGCGCGAACTGGCGATGAGCCGCATGCAGTACGAGGGACGCCAGGTCGGGGCCGGCGGCGTGGTCGGGGTCAGCGTCGAGGAGAGCACGTGGGCGTGGGGTGAGCACGCCATCGAGTTCTTCGCCCTCGGCACGGCCGTCAGCCGCAGCCACCCGGACCGCACTCCGGTGAACCCCGCCATGGTCATGCCCCTGACGAACTAGGCGAGAACCCAGTCACGTTCGAAGAGATGATCAATATTCTTCCTTAAGCTTCTCGCGGCATGATCTCAGGCCTCTTTCAGCGCGGTGGCTCAGGCTCGGCGCATGCTGAGGGATGGCGGTTGGCTCGGTCGGCGCTCGTTCAGATCACGGATCACGCTGCTGGTCGTGGCGGCGGTCGGGCTGTCGGTGGCGATCGGGGCGCTGATCAGCTATCTGGCGATCAGCAGGGCCGTGATGCACCGGGTGGACGACCAGCTCGAGCAGCGCGCGACCGTGTTCACGGCGTGGCCGCTGGAGATGGTCGCACCGGCCGATCTCGACGCGGGCAGAACGCTGCTGGCGGGTTCCGGCTACCAGGAGTCGCTGGTCTACGCCGACGGCTCCTCGTACCGGCCGCAGAACCTCGAACTGCAGCGGCTGGGGCCGCAGGGCCAGCCGGGGCAGGTCCTGGCCACCTATCAGGTGTGGGCTCCGTTCAGCCGGCCCGAGGTCGAGATCGCCGCCGCGCAGAAGGGCGCGTCGCTGCGGACCTTCAGCTACGACGGCGTGGACTACCGCGTCTACGCCGTCCCCAACGTCTACGGCGCGCAATCACCGGACAACACGCAGCCCTCGGCGCTGGTCTTCTCGACCTCTCTGGCCCCGACCGAATCAAGCCTGAACACGATCGCCACGATCTCGATCATCGTCGGCCTGCTCGGCATCGGGCTGGCCACGGCCGCCGGGCTGGCCATCGGGCGCGCGGCTCTGCGACCGGTCGAACGGCTCTCGCACGCGACCGAGTACATCGCCCGAACCGGCGACCTCAGGCGCCTGCCGGTCAAGGGCGACGACGAGATCGCGCGGCTGACCGGCAACTTCAACACGATGCTGGAGGCCCTCGCCCGCTCGCGGGAACATCAGAAGCGCCTCGTCGCCGACGCGGGGCACGAGCTGCGCACGCCGCTGACCTCCATGCGCACGAATCTCGATCTGCTCGCCCAGGCCACGGCCGTTCCGGACGGCAACCGCCTGCCCGCCGAGGAACGGGCCGCGCTCCTCGACGACGTGCGCGCGCAGATGGAAGAACTCTCCGTCCTGATCTCGGACCTGGTCGAGCTCTCCCGCGACGAGCAGCACGCCATCGAAGATCTCGATCTGCGCAACGTCGTCGAGCGTGCCGCCGAACGCGTGCATCGGCGGGCACCGGGACTGACCTACGATCTCCGCCTGGAGCCCTGGTACCTGCCCGGCGACGCCACGGCGCTCGAACGCCTGGTGACCAACCTGCTGGACAACGCGGCGAAGTTCTCACCGCAGGACGGGACCGTCACCGTCACCCTGGCCGACGGGCAGCTGCAAGTGGCGGACCAGGGCCCGGGTATCGCCGAGCCGGATCTCGCGCACGTCTTCGAGCGCTTCTACCGTTCGCCCGAGGCCAGGTCCACTCCGGGCTCCGGCCTCGGGCTCGCCATCGTGCGGCAGATCGCCGAGAACCACGGCGGCCGGGTCGCCGCGGCCCGCGCACCGGGCGGCGGCGCACTGCTCGGCGTCTGGCTGCCCGGCAGCCCGGCCCGCCTCCCCACGCCCGTCGCCGCCGGGTGACCGCCGGGTGACCGCCGGGTGACCGCCGGCACCGGAATTCCTTACCCACCAGTATCCAGAGCGTCGCCCCGCGCCTTGGCCCGACCGGCCTGAGCAGCGGTTACACGGCACAGAACAGCCCCGCGGTGATCTGACGCGGGGCTGTTGCGCGTGCCCGCTATGTCCGTGTTCTGGGTGACAGGTGGCGGCGGCCGGCTCCGGCCTGACGCCACATCAAATAGTTATTTAGGAATTAATCTTGACGCGGCGACGCGGATCCGGCACTGTCTTGACTGCTCCCCGAACGCCTGCTCGGCCGGGTGGGAGCTCCTCAGTCAACGACGACGGAGAGTCGAGGGCATGTCAGATACGCTCCGCGCACGGCGGCGGCGCTCCCTGCAGAGCGCGCGGCGATGGACTACGGCGGCGGTGGCCGCCGGGATGGTGATCGCGACGGCGGCTCAGGCCGACGCCGCGAGTGCCGGCACCGCGAAGGTGCAGGCCGCGTCCACACATACACACGGTTCGGCGGCGGCCAGGGCGGCTGCCGGGCTCGCGGCCGACACCGGCCAGGGTTCGCCCACGTACTACGACAGCGGCCTGGACCCGACCCCGTACATGGGCTGGAACACCTACTACGCCCTCGGCGGCGCTCCGACCGAGAGCTCGGTGGAGAACGTCGCGGACTTCCTGCTCAGCAGCGGCCTGGCCTCCTCCGGCTACGACTACGTCTGGCTCGACGGCGGCTGGCAGGCCTCGACCCCGCGCAACGCGCAGGGGGAGCTGGTCGCGAACCCGACCGAGTTCCCCGACGGCATCGCGGCATTGGCGGGCTGGCTGCACGCACGCGGCCTGAAGCTCGGCATCTACACCGACGCCGGCGTGTACAACAGCGCCGACTGCGGCCTCGCCAGCGGCGGCCACTACCAGCAGGACGCGGACGAGTTCGCCTCCTGGGGCGTGGACGCGATCAAGGTCGACTTCCTGTGCGGCATCGCCGAGGACATGGATCCCGGTCCGGCCTACGCGCAGTTCAGCCAGGCGGTCGCGCAGTCCGGCCGGAAGATGCTGCTGAACCTGTGCAACCCGCTGACCTCGGACTGGGGCGAGCCGAACCCGTCCTCCTACGACGCCTGGGACAACTACACCTTCGGGCCGACGCTCGCCGACTCCTGGCGCACGGACACGGACATCGCCTACGGCACCCCGACGGCCGGTGAGTTCCCCTACGTCCTGCGCAACATCGACGACAACGAGGCGCATCCGGAGGCCGAGGGCCCGGGCCACTACAACGACCCGGACTACCTCCTGCCGATGCGTCAGCTCTCCGGCGGGGGATACGAGCTCGACGAGACCCAGTCGACCTCCCAGTTCGAGATGTGGGCCGAGATGGGCTCGCCGCTCGTGCTCGGCTCCGACCCGCGGACGCTGCCGACGAGCATGCTCGACGTGCTGGAGAACCCGGAGATCCTGGCCGTGGACCAGGACCCGCTCGACATCCAGGGCGTGGCGATCGACTCGACCTCCACCGGCACCGTGTACAGCAAGGTCCTGTCGGGCAGCGGACGGCGCGCCGTCGTCCTGCTCAACCGCTCGGACACCGCGCAGAGCATGAGCGTCCAGTTCGCGCAGGCCGGCCTGAGCGGCAGCGTCTCCGTCCGCGACCTCACCGCGCGCCAAGGCCTTGGCTCGTTCACCACCTCGTACACGACCACGGTTCCGGCCGACGGCACCGCGATGCTGCTGCTCACCGGCACCGACGCGCTCCCGGGCAGCAGCCTGGGCGGCCAGGCGAGCGCCGATCCGGCCCTGGTGCACGTGAACGACGCCGATTCCGCGGCGTTCGTGCGCGGCGCCGACGGCGGGCCCGAGGAGCAGACCACGACGAACTCCGGAGCGTGGTCCGGCACCTGGACCGAGCTCGGCGGCCCGACCGGCGGCGAGATCGTCGGACAGCCCGCGGCCTATGCGAACGCCGACGGATCGCTCGACGTGTTCGTTCTCGGCACCGACGCGCAGGTCTACCGGAACACGTTCGCCGACGGCGCATGGCAGGGGTGGAGTTCGCTCGGCGGCAGCCTGGCCGACGCCCCGACGGTGGCCTACACCGGTCCGAACGCGTGGACCCTGGTCGGTACCGGCACCGACGGACAGATCTGGACGCTGACGGCGACCGGCGGCTGGAGCGCGCTGAGCCCGCCGACCGGCCTGTCCGTCTACGGCCGGCCCTCGGCGGTGACGGACGGCACGACCACGTACGTCGCGGTGCGCACCGACGACGACTCGGTCTGGCTCGACACGTCCAGCGCCGCGGGGCAGTGGTCCGGCTGGACCGGGCTGGGCGGAACCGTGAGCGACAGCCCGACCCTGCTCGAGACCGAGGGCCGTGTCTACCTGTTCGCCCGGGCTTCGGACTACACGACCTGGGAGGACAACCTGACCTCCGGCTCATGGAGCGGCTGGTTCGAGCGCGCCGAGTTCACCAGTGACGTCTACAACGGCTCCTTCGGAGCCGCGGCCGGCGACGACGGCCACGCCTGGATCACCTACCGCGGCATCGACGGCCAGGTCCACCTGATCGAGCTCTGAACCGGGCTTCGCATCGAACGCCCCGGGCCGCGCTCCGCGCGGGATCGCGGCCCAGGGCCACCGTCTGCTTTCTTCGGGCACCACCTCACCTTTCACCGGGAGTCATCCATGTCCAGCTACACCGTTTCGCGTCGCGGCCTGTTGGCCGGAGCGGGGGCCGTGGGCGCCGCCGCCGCGCTCAGCGGCTGCGCGACGGCCACCGCGCCGGCCGGTTCGACCCAGCAGGGCGGCGCGGTCACCCTCCAGTCGGACCTGTCCTCACCTCTGGCCGAGCAGGCGATGCAGTCACTGGTCGCCGCGTACAGCAAGCAGAGCAAGTACACCGTGAAGCTCAACACGGTCGCGGCCACCACCTACCAGCCGCTGCTCCCGACGTATCTGACCTCTGCGAACCCGCCGGACATCTACACCTGGTACGCGGGCAACGACGCGGACCACTACTCCTCGCAGGGCCTGCTGCTCGACGTCAGCTCCGCCTGGAAGACCATGGACAACTACCAGCCCGCGCTCAAGACCCTGAGCACCGACGCGGCCGGCAAGCAGATATTCGTGCCCACCGACTACTACTGGTGGGGTGTGTTCTACCGCAAGTCGCAGTTCGCCAAGTGGGGCCTCGGCGAGCCGAAGACCTGGTCGGACTTCGTGAACGCGTGCGCGACCATCAAGGCCAAGGGCGCGATCCCGATCGGCCTCGGCGCGGGCACCGGCACCGCCTGGGTGGCCGCGGCCTGGTTCGACTACCTCAACATCCGGCTCAACGGCGCCGACTTCCACCGGGATCTGCTCCAGGGCAAGCACAGCTTCACCGACCCCAAGGTGGTCGACGTCTTCACCACCTGGAAGCAGGTGCTGCCCTACTTCGACCCCAACGGCACCGCGGTCAGCTGGCAGGAGGCCTCGAACCAGCTGCTCAACGGCAAGTGCGGGATGCTGCTGACCGGCACCTTCTTCGCCGACGCGGTGCCGAAGGGCTCGATCGACGACCTGGACTTCTTCAAGTTCCCGGTGATCGACCCCTCCGTCCCGGACGCCGAGGAAGCGCCGACCGACGGCCTGTTCGCGAGCTCCAAGACGCACAACGCCGCGGCCGTGCTCGACTTCATGACCTGGATGGCGACGCCGACGGCGCAGAACCTGTGGACGGCGACCTCCTCCGGCACGGTCATCCCGGCCAACCCGCAGGCCACCGCTCCGTCCTCGGCGCTGGTGCAGAAGGGCAAGTCGATGCTGGCCGAGGCCGCCCAGCTGACCCAGTTCTTCAACCGCGACTCGACCGACGCGCTGCAGAACACGGCGAACACCGCGCTGATCGACTTCATCCAGAACCCCGGCAAGCTCAGCTCGATTCTGACGACCTGGCAGTCCCAGGCGGAGCAGGTGTGGAAGACCGCATGACCGTCGCGACAACCGAGGCGCGACCCGTGACCGCCGCGCTGCGCGCGGCGGTCCGGCCCCGCCGTCCACACCGGCGCGGGCCCTCGCGCCCGTCCCCGCTCATCATCGGGTTCGTCCTGATCCCGCTGCTGGTGGAAGCGGTCAGCGTGTTCTGGCCGGCCATCCAGGGCTTCTACATCTCGCTGACCCACTGGAACGGCGTGAACCCGCCGACCTTCGCGGGCCTGGCCAACTACCGGCAGATGGCCGGCGACCCGGTCTTCCGCAAGGCGCTGGAGGACACCGCGCTGTGGCTGGTGCTCTTCGGCGGGCTGTCCGCGGCCGGCGGGCTCGGCGCGGCGCTGTTCCTGCAGCGCGAGCGCCGCGGTATCGCGATCTACCGGGCGGCGCTGTTCCTGCCCGTCGTCTTCTCGCTGACGGCCACCGCGCTGATGTGGCAGACCCTGTACCAGCCGAACGGCGTGCTCAACGGGGTGCTCTCCGCCGTCGGACTCGGCGGCTGGCAGCACGCGTGGCTGGCGAACCCGAGCACCGCGCTCTACGCGCAGATCGTGCCCGCGCTCTGGCGCGAGATCGGCTACGTCATGGTGCTCTACCTGGCCGGGCTCAAGGGGATCGACCCGGCGCTCTACGAGGCGGCCAAGGTGGACGGCGCGTCGGCCTGGCAGCAGTTCCGGAACGTGACCCTGCCTCAGCTGCGCAGCGTCAACGCCGTGGTGGTCTCGGTGATCATCATCGACTCGCTGCGTTCGTTCGACGTGGTCTGGTCGCTGACCCAGGGCGGGCCCTACAACTCCTCGCAGCTGCTCAGCACGTACATGTACCAGACCGCCTTCGTGAACACCGACTTCGGCTACGGCTGCGCCCTGGCCGTGGCGATCTTCGTGCTCGCGTTCGGCGTCATCGTCAGCTACCTGGTCCGCGCATTCAAGGAGAGCGACTGATGGCCGCCACCGTCTCCCCGGACTCCCTCGCCGCGCGCCCGGCCAGAGCGCGCCGGCCGCTCGGCAAGCGGCTGCGCACGATCGGGTTCCACACCGGCGCGAGCGCGCTCTCGCTGCTGTGGTTCCTGCCGATCGCGCTGATCCTGGTGATCAGCTTCCGCTCGACCGACGACGTGCTCGGCAACGGCCTCAACGCCCTGCCGCACTCCTTCGCCCCGGACAACTACAGCGCGGCCTGGTCCGGCGGCGGGATGCAGCAGGCGCTGATCAACAGCGCGATCGTGAGCGTTCCGGCCGTCGCGCTGACGCTGCTGCTCGCCTCGATGGCGGCCTTCGCGCTCAGCCGCTACAAGATCCCGCTGCGCCGCACGCTGATCCTGGTGATGCTCGGCGGCAACCTGCTGCCCCCGCAGATCCTGCTGGTGCCGGTGGCGAAGCTGAGCCAGGTGTTCGGCCTCTACGACTCGCTGCCCACGCTGATCGCGGTGGAGGTGGGCTTCGGCCTCGGCTTCTACGTGTTCGTGCTGCAGGGCTTCATGCGCACGATCCCGGCCGAGATCCAGCAGGCCGCGCTGCTCGACGGCGCGGGGGCGTTCCAGATCTACTGGCGGATCGTGCTGCCGCTCACCCGCCCGGCCCTTGCGGCGCTCGGCGCGCTCTCGTTCACCTGGGTCTTCAACGACCTGCTGTGGCCGATCACGGTGCTGATCACCCAGTCCAAGATGCCGGTCACCCCGGCGCTGCTGAGCCTGCAGGGTCAGTACGTGTCGTACTGGAACGTGATCGCGGCCGGCTCGGTCATCGCCGCGATCCCGACCGTGGCCGTGTTCCTGCGCTTCCAGCGCCACTTCATCGCCGGCCTGAACCTGGGAGCCGTCAAGTGAACCGTTGGACTCTGCGCACCGCGACGAGCTCCTACACCGTCGAAGTGCCCGAACACGGTCGGTGGGCCGAGCTGTCGGCCTGGGGACCGATCGGCGTGGAGGACGGCCCGTCCCCGCTGGCCGGGCACGGCCGGACCCCGTTCCGCACGGCGGCCGACGCCGCCCCGGCCGAGTACCTCCCGTTCGGGCTGCGGCCGTTCGGCGGCGCGGAACTGGATGTGCGCCGGCCGGGCGGCGAGCGCGGCAGCTGGTGGACCTTCGCCGGCGAGCGGAGCGCGGACGCGGGGGAGCTTCGGCTGGCGTTCGCCGACGAGCAGCTCGGCCTCGAAGCCGAGCTGTGCTACCGCGTCGTGCCCGGCACCGACGTGATCCGGCGCTGGGTCGAACTGGCCAACACCGGCGAGGGCGACCTGCTGGCGCACCGGCTGGACTCCGCCGCGGTCAACGTCCCGGTGTCCGCGGGCGCCCGGCTGACCTACCTGGTCGGGCAGTGGGTGCAGGAGTTCAGGCTCGAGCAGGTGGAGCTGGAGCGCGGCGGGTTCGCCCTCGGCAGCACCCAGGGCGTGTCAGGCCACGAGTACGCGCCGTGGCTGGCCGTGCAGGACTCCGCGGACGCGGACGGCCCGGCGACGCCGACCTGGGGGGTCTCGCTCGCCTGGTCCGGCTCCTGGCACATCGACGCGCAGGTGGACTCCGGTCGGCTGCTGCGGGTGCGGGCCGGCCGCGAGCCGCACGAGGGCGAGGTGCTGCTGCCCGCCGGCAGTACCCTGACGACTCCGCACCTGCTGCTCGCGTTCAGCCAGGAAGGCCTCGGCGGCCTGGCCCGGGTCTGGCACGCGCACGAGCGGCTGGAGAGCGGGGAACGGGGCCTGCGGCCGCGGCCGGTGCTCTACAACTCGTGGGAGGCCACCGGATTCGACGTGGAGCAGGACGGGCAGCTCGAGCTCGCCGGCATCGCCGCCTCGCTCGGCGCCGAACTGTTCGTCGTGGACGACGGCTGGTTCACCGACCGCCCCGACGACACGGCCGGGCTCGGCGACTGGGAGCCGGACCCCGCGGCGTTCCCCGACGGCTTCGGCGCCTTCGTCGAGAAGGTCCGCGGTCTCGGACTGGACTTCGGCCTCTGGGTGGAGCCGGAGGCGGTCAGCCCCGGATCGCGCCTGCTCGCCGAGCACCCCGACTGGGTCTACGGGATCGACGGCCGCCCGGTCACGCTGATCCGCAACCAGCTCCTGCTCGACCTCGGCCGCGAGGAGGTCTGCGCGCACGTGCTCTCCTGGCTGCGCAAGCTGCTGACCGACTATCCGATCAGCTATCTGAAGTGGGACATGAACCGCCCGCCGACCGAGCGCGGCCGCCGCGGCGATCCGCTCCCGCGCGCCCTCGATCTGGACGCCGGGCACGTGGCCAACTACCACCGGATCCTGAGCACGCTGCGCCGCGAGCATCCGCACGTGCTGGTCGAGGGCTGCGCCGGCGGGGGAGGGCGCGCCGACGCGGCCGCCGTCGCCGCCACCGACGTCGTGTGGCCCAGCGACAACACCGGCCCGCAGGACCGGCTGGCGATCCAGTACGGCTTCCTGCACGCCCACGCGCCGCAGGTGATGAGCTCCTGGGTCACCGATTCCGCAGGGTACTTCGACACCCGGCCGCGCTCGCTGCGCTTCCGCTTCGTCACCGCGATGGCCGGCGTCCTCGGCATCGGCGCCGACATCAGGGCCTGGTCGGCTGAGGAGCGTGCCGAGGCCGCGCAGTGGATCGCGCGCTACAAGGGGTGGCGTGAGACCCTGCACCGGGGCGAGGTCCATCTCCTCGGCGCTCCGCGCGAGGACACCTGCGGGGTGCAGTACTCGGCCCCGGACGGCTCGCACGAGATCGTCCTGGCCTGGAACAGCGGCGCGCTCGGCGGGCTGCCGCTGCTGCCCGGGCGCCCGGACCGGCTGCGGCTGCGCGGGCTCGACCCCGCCGCGCGCTATCGGGACGAGTCCACCGGCGTCGAGTACGGCGCGATCCATCTGACCCATGCCGGACTTCCCTGCGCGTGGCGTCCCGGATTCGACGCCGACGCGGTGGTACTGCGGCGATGCTGAGGGCGCGGCGCACCACGCCCGAAGCGAGTAAAGATGCTTCATTACTGTACGTCTGATCAGAACCCGGTGTCCGGGAGTGAGGAGCCAGCGCCCGATGAGTGAGCGTGCAAGCGGCGGCGCGGCGAGCGGCGTGTCCGTCGGCCCGGGCGGAGGCGGGGTCGCCGTGGTCACCGGCGCCGCGTCCGGGATCGGGGCGGCGACGGCCGAACGCCTCGCGGCGGACGGCGCCGCCGTCGTCCTCGCCGACACCTCGGCCACGGGTGAAGCGGTCGCCCGGCGGATCACCGACGCCGGGGGCCGCGCGGCCTTCGTGCGGGCCGACGTCGCGGCCGAGGCGGACTGGGCGCGCGTCATCGAGGCCGCACACGCCTTCGGGCCGGTGGACGTCCTGGTCAGCAACGCGTTCACGGTCGACGTCGCCGCCGCGCACGAGACCACCCGCGACTCCTGGGACCGGCAGCTGGGGGTCAACCTCACCGGCGCGTTCCTGGGTGTGCGCGCGGTCCTGCCGGAGATGCGGGAACACGGCGGCAGCGTGGTGCTGGTCTCCTCGGTGCACGCCCGCTTCGGCCTGCCCGGCCACCCGGCCTACGCCGCCACCAAGGGAGCGCTGCTCGCGCTGTGCGGTCAGCTCGCGGTCGAGTACGCGCCGCGCGTGCGCGTCAACGCCGTCCTGCCCGGACCGGTGATGACCGCCGCGTGGGACAGGGTCGAAGAGGCCGACCGCGAACTGAGCATCCGCTCCACCCCCGCCGGGCGCTTCGGCACCGCGGCGGAGGTGGCGGCCGCGGTCGCCTTCCTGGCCGGACCCGAGGCCTCGTTCATCACCGGGGCGAGCCTCGTGGTCGACGGCGGCTGGTCCGTCGCCAAAGCCTCGGCCTGAGACTCAGTCCTGGAACTCGAAAGAAGTAAGGACACGTAGGACATGTCGCTGTATGGAAACCGCGGGGTGCACGGCCAGACCGTGGACACCATCGCCCGCCGCGTGCTCAGCGGCACGCTGCCGGAGGGCGCCACGCTCGACCTCGGCGAGCTGCAGGAGGAGCTCGGCGTCAGCCTGACCGCCCTGCGCGAGTCGCTCAAGGTGCTGGCGGCCAAGGGACTGGTGGACGCCCGCCAGAAGCGAGGCACCTACGTGCGCCCGCGCGCGGACTGGAATCTGCTCGACCCGGACGTGCTGCGCTGGCAGTTCAGCGCGGAGGCCGACACCTCGCTGCTGCGCAGCCTCGACGAGGTGCGCGGCATCATCGAGCCGGCCGCGGTGCGCCTGGCCGCGGCGCGGCGCACCGACGAGGACCTCGCCCGGCTCGACGCCGCACTGGAGGCGATGTCCGGCGCGGGCACGCCGCGCGCCGAGGTCGACGCGGACCTCTCCTTCCACCGCGCGCTGCTCAGCGCGACGCACAACGAACTGCTCGACCGGATGCAGACCGTGCTCGAGTCCGCGCTCGCCGCCCGCGACCAGCTGGTGCACGGCACCGCGGACGTGTCCGACGACCCGGTGCCCAGCCACCGCGCGGTCCTCGACGCGGTGCGGGTGCGCGACGCGGATGCGGCCGAGGCGGCCATGCGCGCCCTGCTCGACAAGGCGGTCACCGACGAAGAGCGGGTGCGCCCTGGATCGGACGGCAAGTGAAGATCACCAGGATCGAGACCTTCCTCGTCCCGCCGCGGTGGCTGTTCTGCCGCATCGAGACCGACGACGGGCTCGTCGGTTGGGGCGAGCCCGTGGTCGAGGGGCGCGCCGAGGTGGTGCGCGCCGCGGTGGAGGTGTTCGCCGAGTACCTGATCGGGCAGGATCCGCTGCGGATCCAGGACCACTGGCAGGTGCTGACCAAGGCCGGCTTCTACCGGGACGGTCCGGTGCTCAGCAGCGCCGTCGCAGGGATCGACCAGGCCCTGTGGGACATCGCGGGCAAGGCCTACGACGCGCCCGTGCACGCGCTGCTCGGCGGTCCGGTGCGCGACCTCATCCGGGTCTACGCCTGGGTCGGCGGGGACGAGCCGGACGAGCTCGCCGACGGGATCGCGGCGCAGGTCGAGGCCGGATTCACCGCGGTGAAGCTGAACGCCTGCGGACGGATGTCGCCGATCGCGAGCTCCGCCGAGGTCGACGCGGTGGTCGCCCGCGCGGCCGCCGCGCGCGAGTGCCTCGGTCCGGACCGGGACTTCGCGCTGGACTGCCACGGCCGGTTCACCCCGGCCACCGCGCGGCGCGTGCTGCCGGAGCTCGCCCCGTTCCGCCCGCTGTTCGTGGAGGAGCCGGTGCTGCCCGAACACCAGCACGCGCTGGCCTCGCTGGTCGAGGCGAGCCCGGTGCCGCTGGCGACCGGCGAGCGAATATACGGCAGAGCGGGCTTCCTGCCGGTACTCCAGGCCGGGACGGCCGTCGTGCAGCCCGATCTCTCGCACGCGGGCGGCATCAGCGAGGTCACCCGGATCGCCTCGCTCGCCGACACCTTCGGCGCGCTCTTCGCCCCGCACTGCCCGCTCGGACCGATCGCGCTGGCCGCCAGCCTGCAGGTCGGCTTCGCGACCCCCAACCTGCTGATCCAGGAGCAGAGCCTCGGCATCCACTACAACAAGGACGCCGACCTGCTCTCCTACGTCGTCGATCCCGAGCCGTTCCGGTTCGTCGACGGACACGCCGTGCGCGGGCAGCAGCCGGGGCTGGGGGTGACCGTGGACGAGGCCGCCGTGCGCGCCGCCGACCGCGACGCCGCGCACAAGTGGCGCAACCCCGTCTGGCGCCACCCCGACGGAACCCTGGCCGAGTGGTGAGCCTGAGCACGCGCCGGCCCCAGCCCGATGCCGATGCCGACGCCGATACCGATGCCGACGCCGATACCGATGTCGACGCCGATACCGAGGCCCAAGCCGTCGCGCTGACCGTGCGGGTGGATGCCGGCCACGGCGGCCGGTGGACCTCGCTGCACGGCGGCGGACGGGAATGGCTCTGGCATCGCGACGAACCGCGGCGTGCGGGCGTGCGCGTCGGCGACGACTTCGCGGACGCCGGCGGGTTCGAGGAGTGCGTCCCGACCGTGCGCGGGACGCCGGACCACGGCGACGCCTGGAGCAGGGCCTGGACCCCCACCGGTGCGTCAGGGCTCGACCACGTCGTGCATTGCGCCGAGTTCGAGCTCAGCCGGCGCATCGAGGTGCGCGGGGGAGTCGTCGTCGCCGACTACCGGCTCGTCGCCGAACCCGGATTCCGCTTCCTCTGGGCCGGGCACGCGCTGCTGGACCTGAGCAGCAACGCTCTGCTTCGGATCGAAGACGGCGTCACGGCGCGCGTCTACCCTGAAGCGGCGCCGCACCTCGACCGGCCCTGGCCCGCCGGCGCCGGCTGGATCGAAGGGGACTGGCCCGCACCCGCCGGTGTCCGCCTGGACACCCTCGGCCCGGACGACGGCAGCGCCATCGGCGCCGTGATGTACCGGCCGGGCCGGGCCGGTGAGTCCGCGACCGCCGTCGTGCGCGACGGCACCGACAGCCTGCGCATGTCCGTGCGGGCCGAGGGACAGCCGACGGGCATCGCGCTGTGGCGCAACCTCGCCGGATTCCCACCGGAAGGGCCGTACCGCAGCACCGGCGTCGAACCGATGCTGGGCCGGGTCTTCGACCTCGCCGACGCCGGCGACGGAGACTGCGCGCTCACCCCGGCGTCCGGAGAAGTCCGCTGGCGCCTGACCATCGCCGCCCACCGTCACGAAAACGGAGCCTGAGACCATGGATCTACCCGCCCTGCTGCGCGAGCGGCGCCTGCTTGCCATCGTGCGCGGTGGACACGCCGAGTCAGTCCTCGAAACCGTCCTCGTGCTCGCCCGCGAGGGCGTCGGCCTGATCGAGGTCTCCCTCACCTCGGACAAGGCGCTCGAGGTCATCTCCCGGGCCCGCGCCGAACTGGGTGCCGAGGCCGTCCTCGGCGCCGGCACGGTCGTCACCGCCCGGGACGCGCGCGAGGCCCAGGCCGCCGGCGCCGAGTTCATCGTGACCCCGGGCCTCGGCGACGGGGTGCGGCAGGCCCGCGACCTCGGCCTGCCCACGATCGCCGGCGCGCTCACCCCCACCGAGGTGATCGCGGCCCGCGCCGCCGGCGCCGACGCGGTCAAGCTCTTCCCCGCCTCGGCCATGGGCGGTCCGGAGTATCTGCGCGCCCTGCGCGCCCCGTTCCCCGAGGTGCCCTTCGTCCCGGTCGGCGGCGTGGACGCCCCGGCCGCTCGACGCTACCTCGAACTCGGCGCGTTGGCCGTCGGCGTCGGCAGTCCGCTGATCGGCGACGCCGCGGACGGCGGCGACCCGGGCACGCTGCGCGCGCGCATCCGCGCCTTCCTCGCGGCCGCCGAGATCGCCTGATGGCGCAGGGGCCTGCTTCGCCGTGGACCGAGCGGCTCGAGCTGAGCGAGGGTGCTCGCTGGGTCGGGGCGTCTCGTGCTGGTCGACCTGCTGCGCGGACGCCTGCTCGCGCCCGACCCGGCCGGGACCGGGACGGCCGTGCTCGCCGAACTCGACGAGCCGCTCGGCGCGGTGGCCCCGATCCACGCGAGGCCGAACGCGTGGATCGCGGCCGTGGGCACGGGTGTGTGCATGCTGACAGGCGTGGGCACGGACCGGGTCGACCTCGACTGGATCGTGCGCACCGCGCCCGGTCCGGCCGCGATCCCCTCGGCGGCGCTGCGCGTCAACGACGCGACGGCCGATGCCGCGGGCCGGTTCTGGTTCGGCACCATGGCCTATGACGCGACCGCGGACGCCGGCTCGCTCTATCGCGTCGACCGCGACGGCACCGTCACTCGGGTCCTCGACCGGATCTCGATCCCGAACGGCCCGGCCTTCACCGAGGACGGCGCGACGATGTACCTCGCCGACACCGGGCGCGGCCTCGTTCACCGTTATCGCGTCGACGCGTCGACCGGCGGCCTGAGTGAGCGTGAGCTCTTCGCCGACTTCGCCGACCTGCCGGGCGGACCCGACGGGATGACCGTGGATCGCGAGGGCGGGGTGTGGGTGGCGTGTTGGGGCAGTGGGACGGTGCGTCGGTATCTGCCCGACGGCAGGCCCGACCGCGTCGTGGAACTGCCGGCCGAGCAGCCGGCGAGCGTGTGCCTCGGCGGTCCGGACGGGCGGCTGCTGTACGTCACGACGGCGCGCTACGGACTGAACGCGCCCGCAGAGCACGACGGCGCGGTCTTCACCGTGCCCGTCGACGTGCCCGGTTTCCCGGCCGCGGCCTTCCGCAGTGAGAGTGGGGTGCCACGATGACCGCGCCGGAGCAGGATCTCACCTGGCGGCCCCCCGCACGCGACGGGAGACACACCGTCGCCTGCGTCGGCGAAACAATGGTCTCCTTCTTCCCGCCGGACGAGGCCGCCCTGGACACCGCCGACACCCTCGCGCTCGACACTGCGGGCGCCGAGTCCAACGTGGCGATGTACCTCGCCGACCACGGCATCGACGCGCGCTGGGTGTCAAGGCTCGGTGACGACGCATTCGGCCGCCGGGTGCTGCGGCGGGTGAGCGAAGGCGGGGTCGACGTCTCGGCCGTGCGGACGGATTCGAGGCGGCCCACCGGGCTGCTGTTCAAGAGCCCGAAGGACCCGGCGAGGAACGGCGGCACGCGGGTCTCCTATTACCGGAAGGGTTCCGCGGCCTCGGCGATGGGACCGTACGTGCTCGACGAAGCCGCGCTGCGCACCGCGAGCCTGTGGCACTTCACCGGAATCACCCCCGCGCTCTCGCCGACCTGCCGGCGCCTGGTGGAAGCCGCGCTCGGTGGCGAGCGTCCGACCGTCAGCTTCGACGTGAACTACCGGCCGGCCGTGTGGCAGGAGAGCGCGGCGCCGCTGCTGCGCGCGCTGGCCCAGTCCGCCGACATCGTGTTCGTCGGACTCGACGAGGCGCAGGAACTGTGGGGAAGCGCCCTGCGCGAGCCCGGCGACGTACGAAGCCTGCTCCCCTCCCCGAGGATCCTGGTCGTCAAGGACGGCGCGCGATCGGCCACGGCGTTCTTCGGCGACGCGCAGGCCCGCGTACCCGCGCTCGCCGTCGACGTCGTCGAACCGGTCGGCGCGGGCGACGCGTTCGCGGCGGGCTTCCTGACCGGCATCCTGCGCGGAGAGCCGGTGCACCGCTGCCTGCGGCTCGGACACATCACCGCCGCCAGCGCCCTGTCCGTACCCGGCGACCACGGCCCGCTCCCGGCCGCCGGGGAGATCGAGGACCTGCTCAAAGCCTCCGAGCAGGACTGGTGCTCCACCCGCTGGGCCGCAGGGAGCCGGGCGGGGTGCGCGGCGTGACGGCCCCCGTCCGCGGCGTCATCTGACGATGCGGATTTCGCATTTCGCGCAGCTGCCAGATGCGGGGGAGCAGGGGTGACATGTGCCAGCGACCTGGGGTCTCACGCTCTCACGTTCCCGACCGGCAGGCCGGGAACGAGGTGACTAGAGTGGTGAGCGGGGGCGATCACCGTGTGCATCCGAGAGGGAAGGGATGATCCCCATGGCAGAGCACCCGCACGCAGCGCTGGTCCGCAAGGGTTACGAGGCCTTCTCGCGCGGAGACGTGGCGGCGCTGTCCGCGCTCATGACCAGCGACTGCACCCATCATGTGCCCGGCAGCCACAGCCTCTCCGGCGACTACAAGGGCCTGGACGCGGTCATCGAGTACTACGGGCAGCTCGCCGCCGAGACCGACGGGACGTTGCGCGTCGAACTCCAGAACCTGTTCACCGACGGCCGCGGGCACGTCATGTCCGTCCACCACGTCACCGGTCGGCGGCGCGGACGCGAACTGGACGCGATGGGCGGCATCGTCTTCCGCGTCGTCGGCCCCAAGATCACCGACCTCGACGAGTGCGTCGAGGACCAGGATGCCGACGACGCCTTCTGGAGCTGAGCGGGTCCGGGTGCGCGCTCAGGCGTTCGGCGCCGAGCAGCGCCGGGGGAGGGTGACCACGCCGGGCTTGTGCTCGAACGTGCGCATCTGGAGCCACTCGTCCAGTTGGGGATCGAAGAGGTTCTGGATGCCGAACTGCAGGACCTGCCGGAACGTGCCCCGGTTGTCCTGGTCCACGTAGACGTCCCCGAGCGCGAGCGGGAACCGCAGGAACTTCCCGGGCGGCAGCTGCGGCACGACGACGCCGACGCGCCAATGGTCGACGCGGCGTTCGGGGTTCGTCTGCAGGATCTCGGGGCCGACGAAGCGCGCACTGCGCAGTGCCCTGTTCAGCAGGTCGAGGTCGAAGCCCGGGATGCGGTCGCAGGGATGCGAGGTCAGGCCGGGCCACTTGTACGTCAGGGTGTAGAACGAGCCGTGGAAGATCAGGTTGGTGAACCAGATCGGGTACTGCGGGCCCCCGGCGGTCATCTGGCTCTCGCCGTTCCGGCCCTCCCAGGTGAACGGCACCGTGATGCGCAGGTCACGGACGATCCAGGTGCCCTTGCCGCGGAAGTCGCGCGGCAGGCGCGGCGGGAGCGGCGTGGACGGGCCGGAGCCCACCCCCGCCGTCGCGGTGTTCGCCGTCGTCTGCGTTCCCGTGTTCCGCGCCGCCGCTTGGGCCGGCGGCAGCACGGCGGAGACGAGGGCGACCGCGCCGACGACGGACGTCGTCACCGCCGCCCGATAGCTGAACGTCCAGGCCATGATCTTCCTCGACTGTCATGTCGGCGCCTCGCGGCGTGCTGAAGATGGGCTAATCAGGACATTCGATATCAGACTTCCCATGCGGGCGCGACGTGGCGTGCCGTGCGGTGCGGTTCGGCCGTCTCCTTTTCCCCTGTACGGCGTATCAGGCGCCGCGCGACGTCGCGTTACCCCGCCGCGCGGCCGGATCCGGGCCGGCCGAGAACGGCGGCCCGGATCTGCGGACTTTGATCTACCGGCTGCCTGATCTACTGAATCGTGATGTCGGTCGGCCCGGCGAGCACGCTGTAGCCGTCGTCGTAGAGGTACCAGAGCGCGTATGTTCCGGCGGCGGGCAGGGAGCTCGCCGGGAAGGTGGCCGTGCCGCCGGTGCCCGCGGCCCACTCCCACGCGCTCGAGCTCTGCGAACCCGGAGTCACGCCGAGCGGGTAGAGGCCGATCCAGTTCTCGGAGTTCGCGTTGCCCGCCGTGGTCTGGTACGCGACCGTCAGGGCCTGCCCGGCCGCGACCGTCGTGCTGCCCGGGGTGATCGTGCTCGGCGCCGGCGCGGAACCGGTGCCGGTGAACGCGTCGTTGAGCGGGGTCGCGTACTCGTCGTTCGCGGTGATCGGCGCGATGCCGAGGGCCTGCTCGATGGTGCGTCCGGTGCTGTAGTGGTCGTACCGGGAGTTGCTGACCGTGCCGGCCGGGACCGTGCCCTGCGAGCCGAGGACGATCGTGGCGACGTGGTTGTCCGGCTCGCTCTCGTCCTCGTCCCACGTGATGACCAGCAGCGACTTCTGCGTGGTCCAGGCCGGCGAGGCGAGGATGGGCGCGACGGTCTGCTTGAGCCAGCCGTCCTGGACCTGCAGGCTGGTGGCCGAGCCGTTGCCGGAGGACTCGCCGTCGTAGTAGTCGTCGGCCGCGATCCACGCGAAGTTCGGCGTGCTCGACGCGCTGGCCAGGTCGGTGGTGAGCTGGCTGGTGTCGAACAGGTGCGCCTGGCAGTAGGCGGAGTTCCCGGAGACGTCGGTGAAGTTGATGAACGGGGCGTCATCGGGCTCGTAGTACGAGTCGTACTTCGTGGTGGTGTTGCACGGTGTGCCCATGCCCTGCTCGTACGCCTTCCAGGTCTCGCCCTTGGCCACGAGCTCGTCCCCGATGTTCTTGTTCGGGTCCTTGATGTTCGGCCAGTACGTGGCGCCGGTCGCATAGGTGTCGCCACCCGCGATCGCCATGTAGTTCTCGTCGCTGGGGTGGTAGACGGCGTGGTAGTTCGCCATCGTCGCGCCCTCGGACATCAGAGTGTGGAGGTACGGCGTGTCCGTCGGGTTGTTCACGACCTCGTTGTAGTCGGTGTTCTCCATCATGATCGTGAACACGTGGCTGTAGCCGGGGACCGAGGACGCGGGCGGAGCGAGCGTGGGCGCGGCGAGCGGGGTGTTGAGCGTCAGCGACAGGTGCTCGGCGTATCCGCCTTCGCTGGAGCTGTCGACGAACGCCAGCTGTACCAGGATCGAGCGCGTGCCCGTCGGGACCGCGCCGGTGGCCGAGCGGGCGAGGAACTCCGTCGCACCACCGCGCTGGGACTCGGTGACGGTGGGCAGCGACGCGGCGGTGCCCAACTGTGCGCCGGTGGTGCCGAGGAACTCGGCGGTCACCTCGGTGTAGCCGGAGTAGGTGGTCCAGCCGCCGAGCCAGCCCGAGAGGTTGAAGGTGACGCCCCCGGCGTCGATCGCGGCGGCCGCCGACGCGACGTCGACCGTCTGCTCGATGGAGCCGTCACCCTGGTTCCCCGGCGCGAAGAAGGCCGGATCGGCGCTCGCGCCGGAGGGGTAGCCGAAGCTGCCCGCCGAGGAGCAGACGACGTCGGGGCTGCCGGACTCGACCTGCCAGCCGGGCATCGTGGTGGCGGCGGTCCAGTCGGTGGTGCAGTAGCCGGCGTTGGCGTCGCCGTCGACGATGAGGTTGGCGCTTGTGGTCGCCGCGAAGGCGGTGGGAGCGCACACAAGAGCCGCGCACAACAGCGCGAATGTGGCGACGATCGCAGACCAGGAGCGATTCACGGGAGTGGGTCCCCTCGCAGAGCCAGAAGTTGTCCAGACAACCATGGCCCAGCGGGGTGGCCGTGCGGCGAACTGCGCGCTACCGGAGCCGGACGGCAGAGTCAATGCTCTGTCAGCGCTTCGCCTTGCCGTGTTGGAAATGTACGAACACGCGACCGAAGTTGTCCGAGTCCTTCTCCACCCGGTGGTAGAGCGCCTTGACGTCCTTGCGGTCGAGGTAGCGCAGTACGCGCTTCTTCAGCTGGCCAGAGCCCTTGCCGGGGATGATCTCCACCAGGGGGGCCTTCTTGGCGATGGCCTCGGCGATGATCGCGTCCAGGGCCCGGTCGATCTCGGAGCCCTTGTTGTAGATCTCGTGCAAGTCGAGCTTGAGCTTCAACGTCCGGCCTCGTCTCGATCGGTGGACCGCGTCAGCGTTGCCCGGCGCGCACCTGCTGCGTCCAAGCTACTCCCGGACACGCCCGGCCACGAGCCCGCACGAGCCCGCGTTGCCCGCATGAGCCCGCATGAGCCCGCACGAGCCCCGCACGAGCCCCGCACGAGCCCCGCACGAGCCCCGCACGAGCGGCGCGCGTGGTGGCGACGGCTCCGCGGCCGTCGCCACCACGCGCGCTGCGGCGGCTCAGCCGTTGGCGGGTTCCGGCGTCGTGGTGGTGGTGTAGCCCTCCGCCTTGTTCGCGGCGATCGCGAAGGTGTTGGTGAAGGTGGTGGCGAGGTTCACCGAGGAGACGTCGGTGCCGATCGCCTTCTCCGTGGCCAGCACGGTCTCCGGGCCGCCGGCGGGCATGATGCCGTCGGGCAGGAACTGGGCCTTGTCCTGGGTCAGGGCCGTGATGTATTCGGCCTTGGTGAAGCCGTTGCTCTGCACGTACGCCGGCGGCAGTGCGTCGGCGATGTCGGCGGCCGAGTGGGTCGCGATCCAGTGCATGGTCGCGACCAGCGCGTCGACCACGTCCTGGGCCTCCTGCTGGTGACCGCTGACCCAGCTGCTCAAGGCGAGCACGCCGGCCGAGGGCCAGGTGCCGCCGAGGGCGGCGGTGGCGCCGGTGGAGGTGGCCAGGTCGATGGCCGAATAGCCGATGTTCTGCTGTTCGATCTGCAGCACGGTCGGCTGCGTCGTCATCAGGCACTGGGTCTTGCCGGTCTTGAGCGCGGCGATGGCGGTGGCGCCGTCGCTCACCCCGATCCGGCTGTACTGCTTCGTCGTCAGGCCGGCCTTGCTCGCCAGCAGCTGGGTCAGCTCGTCGGTGCCCGAGCCGAGGTCGGTCACGCCGAGGGTCTTGCCCGACCACTGCGAGGCGGAGTGGATCCCGCTGCTGGTGGCGCACATCTCGCGCTCGCCCGGGGCGCCGGACAGCTGCACGATGTCCTCGACCTGCTTGCCCTTGGCCTGGAAGTCGATGGAGTGGATGTACCAGGCGCCGGCCATGTCGACCTGGCCGCCGGCCATCGCGTCCTCGGCGCCGATGCCGCCGTTGACCTCGGTGCTCAGCACCATGTCGACGCCGTACTTCTTGTAGAAGCCGAGCTGCTGGGCGAGCTCGTAGGGCAGGTAGATCTGCTTGTCGATACCGCCGACCATGAGGGTGACCGTCGGCAGCGCGGTGCCGCCGCCGCTCCCGGTCGAGCCGGAACTCGAGCAGGCGGTGAGCGAGGTCAGGGCGAGGGCGCCCACGGCCGCGCCGGCGATCGTCTTTCTGAGCATGGCAGAGCCCTACTTTCTTGTCTTCGTTGACGGGAAGGAGGTGACGGGTGGACCGGGGGAGCGCGCGGGGATCAGATCTGCGCGGCTTCGGAGGGGGACGGCGGGCGCCAGGAGAGCAGTCGGCGCTCGAGCCGGGTGAGCAGGGACTCGGCGGCGAGGGTGATCACCGCGATCACGATCATCGTGGCGAACACGCCGTCGGGGTTGAACTGGTTCTGCGCGGTGGTGATGACCAGGCCGAGCCCGCTCTGCGCGCCGAGCACCTCGCCGACCAGGGCGCCGACGATGGCGAAGCCGAAGGCGGTGTGCAGGCTGGCGATGATCCAGGTGAGCGCGGAGGGCACGGTCACGTCGCGGACGACCCGCCACGGGGAGGCGCCGAGCACCCGGGCGTTGTTCAGGATGTTGCGGTCCACCTCGCGCACGCCCTGGAAGGCGTTGAAGAAGACCACGAAGAACACCAGGACGGCGGCCAGCAGGATCTTCGGGGTCTGGCCGAGGCCGAAGGCGACCAGGAAGATCGAGCCGAGCACGATCCGCGGGATCGCGTTGAAGACCTTGATGTACGGGCCGATCACGCGCGCCAGGAACGGGTTCGCGCCGAGTACGACGCCGAACACGATGCCCGTCACGGTGCCGAGCGCGAAGCCGGACACCGCCTCCCGCAGCGTGGTGAAGATCTGGGTCCAGTAGGAGCCGAACTCCGTCGCCTGGTCGCCCTGGGCGAAGTAGTCGTAGAGCTGCTTGGCGATGCCGCTGGGCTGGCCGTAGAAGAACGGGTCGATCACCTTCGCCGCGGTCAGCAGCTGCCAGGAGCCGACCAGCACGACCGCGAGCAGCAGTTGCGCCGCGAAGATCCGCAGCCGGCGCCTGCGCGCGAGGCCCTTGCCGGAGGGCACCGCGGCGGCGGCTTTCGCGCCCGCCTCGGCCAGGTCCCGGTCCAGCTTGTCGGAGACCATGTCACTCACGAGCTCACTCCCGCCGTCTTCGCGTACGCCCGCTCGACCTCTTCGCGCAGGGACTCCCAGATCTGCCGGTGCAGTGCGAGGAACTCGGGCTGGAAGCGGATGTCCTGGACCGCGCCGCGCGGGCGGGGCAGGTCGATGTCGTAGACCGCCTTGACCGAGCCGGGCCCGGAGGTCATCACCACGACGCGGTCGGCCAGCGCCACCGCCTCCTCGAGGTCGTGCGTGATGAACAGCACCGAGGGCCGCAGCTGCTCCCACAGGCCGAGCAGCTCGGTCTGCATGATCGCCTTGGTCTGCACGTCGAGGGCGCCGAAGGGTTCGTCCATGAGCAGGATCCGCGGCTCGTTGATCAGCGCGGCGGCCATCGCCACCCGCTTGCGCATGCCGCCGGAGAGCTGGTGCGGGTGCCGGTCCTCGAACCCGGCCAGACCCACCCGGCGCAGCCAGTCCCGCGCCGTGCTCTCGGCCTCGCGCTTCGCCGTGCCGCGGAAGGTCGGGCCGAGCGCGACGTTGCCGAG
Source organism: Actinospica durhamensis (assembly GCF_018139695.1). Lineage (GTDB taxonomy): Bacteria > Actinomycetota > Actinomycetes > Streptomycetales > Catenulisporaceae > Actinospica > Actinospica durhamensis. The sequence continues at coordinate 54,193 of NZ_JAGSOG010000006.1, forward strand.
CACGGTCTTCCACGGCAGCAGCGCGTCGGCCTGGAACATGAAGCTCACGCCCTCGGCGATGCCGTCGACCGGCCTGCCGCCCACCGCGACCGTGCCCTCGCTCGGCCGGTCGAGTCCGGATACCAGGCTCAGCGTGGTCGACTTGCCACAGCCGGTCGGGCCCACCACTGCGCAGAACTGTCCGGGTTCTACGGTGAAGCTCACATCTTTGATCGCGGTGAAGACGTCACCGGCCGGGGTCAGGAACCGCTTGGTCACCCCGGAGATCTCGATCCGCGCGTTGGGCGCGTCGTCCGTGGTATGTGCCGGAGTCATCGGATCGGGCCTCCTTACTCCATTGATCGGGGAGGCCACACGCTAGGTGGGCTGCGACGACGCGTCACCGTTGTGTGCGTAACCCGCGTTTTCCGCATTTCCCCGAGTTTTGTGCATTGAGTTCACGCGGGGGTTTGCATAACGGCTTGAACGCGGTTTTCGACAATCCTTGCCCGAGTGCAGCCGCCCCTTTCACAATTCCTTGGGTGCGACGAGGCCGGATGCGCAAGCTCTCCAGCCAGATCTTCGTCGGTCAGGTGGCGATCCTGGTCGCGACGGTGCTGGTGGGCTTCGTGCTGTTCGCGCACGAGGAACGCGCGCAACTCGACCAGCAGTACGAGCAGCAGGCGGTTTCCATCGCCGAGTCCGTGGCCTCGATCGACCAGATCGGGCTGTGCCTGGAGCCCGGGGCGCGGCCGTGCGGGGACGAGGTCCAGCAGATCGCCGAACACGTCATGCGCGACACCGGGGCCGGCTACGTCGTGGTGATCGACATGAACCGAGTGCGCCACTCGCACCCCGACTCCGCGTTGATCGGCAAGCAGGTCGAGGAGCCGATCGTGACGAAGGACGGCCTGCCGCGCACCGGGATCGACGACGGCGTCGTCGGCCGTTCGGCCAGCGGCAAGGCCCCGCTCTACGCCCCGGACGGGACGATGGTCGGTGAGGTCTCCGTCGGGATCCTGGAGAGCCGGGTCTCCACCGCCCTGTGGAGCGTGCTCCCGGTGTACGCGCTCTGGTTCGCCGTCGCGCTGGTGATCGGCGCGTTCGCCTCCTGGCTGCTGGCCCGCAGGCTCAAGCGGCGCACCTTCGGCCTCGAGCTCGACGAGATCGCCAAGCTGCTGCTCGAGCGCGAGGCCGTGCTGCACGCGATCCGCGAGGGGATGATCGCCTTCGACCGGGCCGGACGGATCACCCTGGTCAACGACGAGGCACGGCGGCTGCTGTCGATCGAGTCCACCGCGATCGGCAGCTGGATCGAGGAGGTCGTGGCGCCGGGCCGGCTGCGCGACGTGCTCTCCGGCACGATCGGCGGCAAGGACGAGGTGGTGCTCACCGACGAGTACTGCCTGACCGTCAACCGGATGCCGGTGGCGCTGGCCGGCCGTCCGCACGGCTCGGTCGTCACCCTGCGCGACCGCACCGAGCTGGCCGGGCTGCTGCGCGAGCTCGACAGCGTCAGGGGTCTGACCGACGCGCTGCGCGCCCAGCAGCACGAGTTCTCCAATCGCATGCACACCGTGGCCGGGCTGCTCGAGCTGGGCGAATCCGACGAGGCGCTGTGCTATCTGACCGACCTCGGCGGCGCGCAGGCCGAGTTCGCCGAGTCACTGCGCTCGCGCATCGCCAGCCCGCTGATCGTCGGGCTGATCCTGGCCAAGGCCGCGGTGGCGGCGGAACGCGGCATCGAACTGGTGGTGTCGGAAGAGTCGTGGGCGGGGGAGGTGCCGGCGACGTCGCAGGCGCTGACGACGATTCTCGGCAATCTGATCGACAACGCCCTCGACGCGGTCGGCGGCACACGACGGGAGGACGGACCCGGCCGGGTCACGGTGCTCCTGGTCGAAGAGGGGGACCGGCTCAGGGTGGAGGTCGCGGACAACGGCCCCGGGATCGCCGCGCAGGACCTCGGCTCGGTGTTCCTCGACGGATTCTCGACGAAGCCCGCGTCCGGTTCGCTGCGTCGAGGCCTCGGCCTCGCGCTGGTACACCGGCTGGTGCAACGCCTCGGCGGCACGATCGAGGCCAGTACGGGCCCTGGCGCGGTGTTCACCGTGAGTCTTCCGGCGGAGGTGTCGGCGATCGTATGAGGATCGACGAGGAAATCAGGACGCTGGTGGTCGACGACGACTTCCGGGTGGCCCGCATCCACGCCGCGTTCGTCGAGAGGACCGAAGGGTTCGCGCTGGCGGGAGTGACGCACGGCGCGGAGCAGGCGTTCGAGGCGATCGACGAACTGCGGCCGGACCTCGTGCTGATGGACGTGCACCTGCCCGACGGCGACGGAGTCGGCGTGGTGCGCGACCTCGCCCACTCGGCCGAGCGCCCGGACTTCATCATCATCACCGCCGCGCGCGAGGTGCGCACCGTCCGCGCGGCGATGCAGGCGGGCGCGCTGCACTACCTGGTCAAGCCGTTCGGCTACCAGACGCTGCGGGAAAAGCTCATGGCCTACCGGGACCTTCGCACCCGCATGACCGAGCCGGCCCGTGAGGCGGACCAGGCCGAGGTGGACGCGCTGTTCGGTCTGCTGCGCGGCGCCGCGCTACCCGGCGAGGCAGCGAAGGGCCCCTCCGCGCCGACGCTCGAACTCGTGCGCAACGCCGTCCGCGCCGCCCGCGGCGACGTCTCCGCGGCGGAGGTGGCCGAGGAGGTGGGCGTCAGCCGCCCGACCGCGCAGCGGTACCTGAGCCACCTGGCCCGCCACGGCGTCGTCCGACTCCAGTTGAAATACGGAGCGACGGGCAGACCGGAGCACCGCTACACGCTGTCCGACGGCGCCGCGAAATAACCTCGGTACGACGGCGTGGCGCCGGTCGAGCACCCGACAGGTGCCCGGCCGACGCCACGAGGATCGAGAGCGCTACGCCTACTGACTAGAACGCGGCGACGATGTCGACCACGAAGACGAGTGTGTCGTCCTTGCCGATACCCGCCGAGGACTGGCCACCCTGCGGCCCGTAACCGAGCGAGGGCGGGATGACCAGCAGCACCCGGTCGCCGACGTGCTTGCCGACCAGGCCCTGGTCCCAGCCCGCGATGACCGCGCCTTCGCCGATGGCGGTGGAGAAGGCCGTCTTGCGGGTGAAGGAGGAGTCGAAGTTCTTCCCGGTGTTCCAGTCCACGCCCGTGTACTGCATCAGCAGGGTCTGGCCCTTGGCCACCGTCGCCCCGGTCCCCTGGATCAGCACCTTCGAGACCAGGCCGGTGGGCGGCTTCACGCCGGTCGGAATGGTCACGGTCGGGTTGCCCGAGCCGGGCTCGCCGACGACCTTGGGCAGCGAGGCGTCGGTCTGCGCGGCCATCGTGCCGGTGATCTGGGCGTTGGCCGGGTAGCCGCCCACCACGTCGAACACGAAGATCAGCACGTCGGTCGCGCCGACGCCGGCCTGCGAGTTGCCCGCGGTCCCGAACGCGTCGGCCGGCGGGGCGGCCACCTCGATCCGGCTTCCCACCTTGGCGCCGGTCAGCGCCGTGTTCCAGGCGGGCAGCACCGAGCTCGAACCCAGCTGCACACTCTGCGGCGATGCCGTGGCCTGAGTGGTGGAGGCGTAGCTGTCGCCCAGGCTCTTCTTCTGCGACCAGTTGTAGGCGGTGAAGTTGATCACCGCCAGATCGCCCTTCGCCAGAGCCTGGCCGGTCCCCTGGACCAGGACCTTGGTCTCGAGCGTGGTCGACGGGGTGGACCCCGGGGCCGGGGTGATCACGGCCGCCTGGCCGAACGAGCCCGAGGTCACCGGCAGGGACGAACCGGCGGCGGTGCTGGAGGCGGGAGTGGGTGTGGAGGAACTGCAGCCCGCGGTCATCAGACCCGCGAGCAGCACGACGGAAAGGGCGAGCTTGCCGCGCGAGCCGCGGCTCGGGCGGGCGGTGGGAGTGGTCTCCGCCGCGATTCGGTTGGCTGCTTCTGACACCCGCCTACCTTATGTCCTGGAGGTGTGGTCGCACGCGCACGCCGGGTGCGTGCCCGAGCCCGAGCGCCGACTCGCAATGGCCATCCTGTTCACCGGTGCCGCGCCCTCGGGCGCGGCACCGCTGCTGTCCGGCCGACGTCACTCGCCGATGAGCGAGAACCCCAGGAGGACGCCGGCTGAGACGGTGATCTTTCCGGGGGTCAGATCGCCCTCGCCGCCGGCCCCGGAAGACTGACTGTGGTACGTGTTCTGCATCTGCTCGGAGTCGACGTCCTTGATGTGGATGACCGGGCCGAGCCGTACGCCTGCTGCCTGCGCGTAGAGCGCGGCCTTCTCCCGTGCGGCGGCGACCGCCGCCTCGCGTGCCTGCGCGCGCAGTTGCTTCTTGCCGCTCACGTCGAACTCGACCCCGTCGACCTGGTTCGCGCCGGCCTCGACGGCATCGACCAGGACCGACTCGAGAATCTCCAGCTCACGCACCTCGATCACGAACGCCGCGGTGCACGAGTAGCCGAGGAGCTTGCGCTCGTTGTTGCTGAAGTTCCAGGACGACTGCAGGTTCAGCCGGGACGCGGACACCGCGGTGTCCGGGATCCCGTGCCGCCGCAGCACCTCGCGGACCTGATTCACCGCGTTGCGGGTGACTTCGAAGGCTTCGGAGGGCTGCGGACGGGTCTGCTTGATCGCCACCCGCAGCCTCGCCAGATCCGGAGCGGCGTCGACACTCGCCGCACCGAACACCGACGCGCCCCAGGGCTTATCTATGGACTGAGTTTCACTCATGATGGGCATTCAATCAGCAGGGCCCTTGCCGTGCGACCGAAATCACGGCGTCCTCGACCGAGCCCGGAGGCCGACCGGCACCGGCCGGCACCGGTCGGCGCGGCCCGTCAGCCGACGGCCTTGACCATGGCTTCGATCTGGGCCTCGACGAGGTCGGGGCGGTCGAGCGGAATGTCGTGGGAGCTGTGGGCGGCGGTGACGAGCTGCCGGTTGGGCGCCGCGTCGGCGAACTGGGCTTGCGCGGTGCGCCACGCCTGGGCGTCGGGGGGCGAGGTCGGGAACGGGGTGTCGGAGGAGACGATGACGGTGGCGGGGACGCTGGTCGGCCAGCTGATCTGGTGGTAGGCGCGCTGGTCCGCGACATAGTCGGCGGCCACGGCCAGCAGTTGGCGATCCGCCTGGGTGACGGCCGCGGGCTTGAGCGCCTGTATCTGCTCGACCTCCGACTCGGTGGCGGCCGCGACCCGGGCGATCTCGGCGTCGGTGCTGAACTGCGGCAGGCTGGCGTCGACGAGGACGGCGCCGCCGAACTGGCCCGGGTACTGGCGGGTGATGTAGGTGGCGATCTCCCCGGCCTCGGAATGGGACACCAGGATCACGTCATGGGTGGCGCCGAGATCGGTCAGGCCGGCCTCCAGGTCGGAGACGGCGTTCTGGACCTTCCACGGGCCGGGGACCGGGTCGCTGGCGCCCATTCCCTCCCGGTCGTAGGTGATGATCTCCGATCCGGTCGCCTTGGCCAGGGCCGGCACGATGTTCTTCCAGTAGGAGGAGTCGAGCCCGCCGCCGGCGTCCAGGACGATGGCCGGCGAGTGGCCGGGGGTGACGTGGAAGGCCAGCTTGTGGCCCTGATTGGTGATCATGTGCAGGGTGGGTTGGAGGGCGGAGGCGGCCTGGTCGCCCGTCTGCGTGGCCGCCTTGGCAGACGCACCGGGGGATGCGCCGGGAGAGGCGGCGGGGCCGGCGGACTGGGCGCAGCCGGCCAGGAGAGTGGCCAGTGCTGCGGCCGCGCCCACCGTGGCCGCGGTACGACGGCGACGGGTGGAGCGCGGGATGTGTGCGGCCATGGCGTACTCCAAGATGTCGTGTGCATAAGGTGCTTGTGAACAAGGAGATGTTTCCTTGTCTTCCGGCGAGTTCAATCCTGCTCGGCCCGGCGGGCTCCGTCACTGGTGCTGGACACCCGGGTCGGGGTGCACGAAGCTCCACCGAGTGCCGGGGCCCGCCGGGCCGGGCCGGAATCAGTAGCGGGGCAGCGGACTCCACTGCTTGATCGCGAAGCCGTTGCCCGTGTCCTCGACTTCCAGGGCGCTGTGTCCGCTCAGGTGCGCCGGCAGCATCAGGGCATTGTTCTCGGCGGCCCAGCCGAGCAGCCTGACGCGGGTGGCCCGGGACTGGGCCGGGTCGAGGTCGAAGCAGCTGCTGTGGTCCGGGTGGGTGACCTGCAGCGGAGTGTGCAGGATGTCGCCGGCGAACAGTGCCCGGTCCTCGCCCGAGCGCAGCGTGACGACCGAGGCGCCCGGGGTGTGGCCGGGGGCCGCTTCCAGACGCAGGTTCGCGTCGATCACGTGGCTCGTCTCCCACAGGCGGACCCGGCCGGCGGCGAGCACGGGGGCGATGCTGTCCTCGAACGCGTTCTCGTTGATGCCGCCGGCGACGTTCGGGTTGTTCTCCGGGTTCCAGTATTCGAAGTCCACCTTGGGCATCAGATACGTGGCGTTCGGGAAGGTGGGCACCCATGCGCCGTCGACCAGCCGGGTGTTCCAGCCGATGTGGTCGAGGTGGAGGTGGGTGTTGATCACCAGGTCCACGTCCTCGGGCCGCACACCGGCCTGGGCGAGGTTGCCGAGGTAGTCCAGGGAAAGGTGGTCCCAGGGCTCGACGGCCGGGCGGGTCTTGTCGTTGCCGACGCCGGTGTCGATCAGGATCGTGCGGCCCCCGCTGCGCACCAGCCAGGTCTGCATGGCCGTGATCACCACGCCGTCCTCGGCGCCGAGGTGGTCGGGCACGAGCGTGTCGCGGTGCTCCTTCCACGCCTGCTCGGGCATGTCGGGGAAGAACTGGTCCGCGGGCATGATCGGCCCGTGCATCTCCTCGATGCGGGTGACGGTGACTTCGCCCAGGACGATCTCGTTGATGTTCGTCATCTGTCTCTCCTACGGTGCGGTGCTCGGAAGGATGGAAGAGGTCTGCGGTGGTGTCGGACGTCAGTCGTTCAGCCGGGCGGTGAGCAGGTTCGGGTCCTGATCGGTGACGTAGGCCGCGCTCAGGACGAGGACGGTGTCCCCGCGCAGCGCGACAGAGGTCGGATTCGACAGCCCGTCGGCCGCGGTCAGGACGATGGAGTGGCTGCCGTCGGGCTGCACGAGCGCGACCTCGCTCGGGCCGTTGAGCGCGGCCAGCAGCTGGTCGCCGTGACCGGTGAAGGCGAAGTCGTCGATGCCGGTCAGTCCGGTCGCCTCGGTCTGCACCCTGCCGGCGTGTCCGCCGGGCAGGACGGGGATGCGCAGGACGGTGCCCTGATCGAGGTTGGTCACCCAGACCGCGCCGTCGTGGATCTTCAGGCCGTTGGCGCCGAGGAAACCGGCGGAGGCCAGTTGGGGGGCGGTGGACCAGGCGGTGGGGGCGCCGCCGGTGGCGGGGACGCTCCAGATGGTGCCGAGCACGGAGTCCGCGACGTAGAGGGTATTGGTGCTCGGGTCCAGGGCCAGGCCGTTGGGCAGGCCGTTCGCGGGCAGGGCGGCGATCCGCTGCGGCCGGCCGCCGGGGGTCAGCCGCCACACGCCGGTGAGGTCGGCGGTTCCGGTGGCGTAGAGGAAGTACAGGGTGCCGTCCTGGGCGCGGACGATGCCGGTGGTCAGCGGGAAGCCGAGGACCGTGGTCTCGACGCTGTCTTCGGGCGCCGGCAGGGTGGCCAGGATCCGCACGGCGCCGCTGCGGGAGATCTCTGCGATCTGGCGGGCCTCGGCGAAGGTGACGTACGCGTCCCCGTTCGGTGCCATGGCGATGTTCTCCGGCGTCTGGCCGGCGGTCAGGCTGAAGTGTTCGGTGATCCGCGCGTTGCTGAGCGGCGCGGACAGGGCCGAGGCCGTGGCGGGAGTCAGTACCGAGGCGGCGCTCGCGGCAAGGACGCCCGCCGTCACGGCGGACCTGAAGAGCTTCGTGGACATGGTTGTGCTCCTGTTTCAGGGTGTGGTGGGGCATGCGGCGGCGACACGCCGACGCATAAGGGTTCGAAGGAGCGTGACGTGCTCGCGAAGGGCGGCGTCACGAACCGCGGTGGGCCGTCGTCGGCCGCGCGGGAGTAGGGGTTACGTGGTGAGGGCGGTGCGGTTCAGCCCCGGCCGACCCGGGACGGTGTCCGCGCGTCGGTGAGCAGGGCGGGTCGGGCGGTGGCTTGGGCGAGCAGGGTCAACGCCTCGCGCGAGGGCGAATCCGGTTCCGCGGTCCCGACCACGATCACGGGGCCCGGCCCGTAGCTCAGGGTCTGCTGTGTGACGGTCAGCGATCCGACCAGCGGATGACGCATCTCGTAGGCGGCCACCGTGCACGGCTTGATCCGGTGGTCCGCCCACATCGCGGCGAACTCCCCGCTCTTGGCCGAGAGCTCACCGACCAGCGCGTGCAGCGCCGCGTCCTCGGGGTGCTCGCCCGCAGTCAGCCGCAACGCCCCGACCGCCGCCCCGGCCTTGCTCGGCCAGTCCGTGTACAGCTCCCGCAGATGCGGGTCCAGGAACAGCAGCCGCACCATGTTCGGCCGTTCCCCCGGCACTTCCGGGGCACCGGGATCCACGTGCCCGGCGAACAGCGCGTGGCCCAGCCCGTTCCACGCCAACACGTCGGAACGCCTGCCCAGCACGATCGCCGGAGTCTCGCCCAGCGCCTCGAGCAGGTGACGCGTCGGCTCCGACACCCGCTCCGGCGTCGGCCGCCGGGCCCGCGTGCGTACTCTGCCCGCCCGAGCCAGGTCGTGCAGGTACCGGCGCTCCGCCTCGTCCAGCCGCAATGCTCCGGCGATCGCGTCGAGCACTTCGGGCGAAGCGCTCTGCGACTGTCCCTGCTCCAACCGCGTGTAGTACGAGGAGCTCACTCCGGCGAGCAAGGCCAACTCCTCGCGCCGAAGCCCCGGCACCCGCCGGCGCTCCCCGTACGTGGGCACCCCGACATCCTCCGGACGCAGTCGGGAGCGCCGAGTGTGCAGGAAGTCCCCGAGGGGTGTGTTCGCGGTCATGACTCGAGTATGGGCCGGACCCGATCAGGTAGCCTGCCCCAGCCAGGGGTAGGCACCGCCGGGTCCGGCTGCCCGGCGTCAGGCGCCGTCGCGGATGAACGCGGTGAGGGCGGCGGCGACGGCTTCCGGCTGCTCATCGGGGATGAAGTGTCCCGCGTCGGGCACGATGACGCCGGTGACGTTCTCGGCCCACGGGCTGATGGAGGCCGCCATGTCCGGGATGGAGCCGTGGCTGCTGGAGATCCCGAGGACGGGCACGGTCAGCCGCCGCCGCTCGAGCGCCTCGTGGTTCGCGCGCGCCGACTCGGCTGCGTCCCGGTAGTAGGCGAGGCAGGCGCGCAGGCCGCCGTCCTGAGCGACGGCCGCCGCATAGTGGTCGACCTCCGCGTCGTCGAACGCGTCGGGACTCAGGGCCTTCATCCTCAGGAACCAGCCCACGTACTCCCGCTCGCGTCCGGCCAGCAGCGTCTCGGGCAGCTCGGGCACGAGGTGGAAGGCGAAGTGCCAGGTCTTCCACGCCCGAGCCGGGTCGGTGGGAATCGCCTCGGGGAGGGTGATGCCGGGAATCCCGGCGTCGAGCAGGGCGACCCCGTGCAGCCGGTCCTCGAAGTCGAGCGCCAGCGAGAAGGCGACCCAGGCGCCGACGTCGTGCGCGGCCAGCCAGTAGTCCGACACGCCCAGCGCCCGCACGGCGGCGTGCACATACGCGGCGACCGTGTGGGTGTCGTAGCCGCGCTCCGGACGCTCCGAGTGGCCCTGACCCGGCAGGTCGATCGCGATGACGTGGAAGCGCTCGGCGAGGCTGGGCATGACTTTCCGCCACGCCCACCAGGTCTGCGGGAACCCGGCGAGCAGGACCACCGCCGGGCCGTCGATCCGGCCCCCCTCGACGGCATGCAGGCGCACGCCGTCCGCGTCGACCCAGCGGTGGACGAAGCCGGCCAGGTCGCGCAGGGGCAGGTCGCGGACGGGATTATCTTCGAGTCCTTCGAATGAGCTTGGCATGCCCGAACGCTAACATATCTTGTACTGACCGATCCAAGATGGCGGAGTGCTGGACATGGGGAGATGTCGGTGCGGGGACTCACAGCTCCGGGAGGCGGGCTCCGTCGTCGGGTGCGCGGCCTTCCGCGAGCCGGAAAAGGTATCCGCGCAGGCGGCGCTCGAGCGGGCCGTCCAGGTGTGCGGCGAAATCGCGCAGTGCCGGAACCGACTCGCGGTCGTAGTGGGCCGGGCTCTTCGCCCGTGTCCGGACTTCGCCGTCGATCCATTCGCGCACTCGGGCACGTTCGGCCCACCATGCGCGGACGGAACCCTCGTTCCAGTGCGCGTCGCCGTCCCAGGCGTACCCGCCCATGGGTTCGTCCCAGGCGACCCGCAGCAGCGTCTCGACCTCCGCGGGGGTCTGCGGTTGGCGGTAGACGAACTCCATGCCCCACTCGCCGCCGCACAAGACCAGCCCGGGGGCGTAGACCTGCCCGTTGAGGCCGGTGTCGGTCTCCCCGGCGTAGAAGGGGCCCGGGACGTTGAGCCAGCCGCGGTCCTCCCAGCTGCCGGTTCCGATCGACAGCTCGTTCGGGCCGCGCTGCCAGCCGGCCACGATCTGCCGGGCCGTGGGAATCGGGTCCCAGTAGGCGTTTCGTGCTGCGCTGTCGGCGTCGTCCACGGCGGCGAGCGTAGTGCGTCGGCTCCACCTGCGCGGCCTGCGGTGCGGCGAAGTGGACGAGCGCGGGTGAGATCGGTACTCCGAGACTGTCAGTGGGTTCACCTAGACTCGCTGTGAAGGATGGTTCGGGCTGGGGAGGCTACGGATGGCGACGATGACGGCCACGGCAGCGGGCGACGAGGACGTGCTCGGCTTGCCGACGGGGTGGCAGCGGCTTGTCATACCGCGGCGGCGTGGGCGGGCCGGGGCGAAGCCCGCGGTGGCGTCGAACGTCGTCGCGGACTATGAGAGCGCGACGCCGGACCCGAACAGCGTCGCCCGGGTTCTGGCCGACCGGGCCGGTGATCCGCGGTTGGTGGCGCTCTACCGCGGCGAGTCGGGGCGTATCGAGGATGCGACGCCGACGGGCGCGGCGCTGATCGCGTCGATGCGGTGGGCGCTCGGGTCGCGCAAGGCGGGCGATGCCAGGGCGGCCGTGGACGCGTGGGTCGCGGCGCGGGGGCTGGAGTTCGCGGCGCGGGCGACGGTCGAGCGCAGTGACCTGATCGTCCAGGAGACGAAGAACCACGCGCGCAGAATGGGCAGGGCGAGCGGGGGACAGGTGTGGGGCCCGGCAAAGCCCCGCTTCCAGATGGCGGCGCGGATGCGCCACCACCTGTGTGGCGCCGAGGATGCCGAGTACGCGCAGGTCGTCGGGGTGCTCGAGGAATACCGGAAGGCGCCCTGGCCGCAGCGCACCACGGCCGCGTTCCTGGTGCCGGAGCACGTGGAGTGGATCGACAAGCTCGTTGCGCGCCCGCTGCAGTACGCAAGTCTCCAGGCGCCCCTGTTCTATGCGGCGGTCTCGACCGACGCACAGCTCGAAGCCTTCCACCAGCGCGAGCCCTGGATTCTGATTCATGACACCGAGCTCCTGGCGACGCTGATCGACGGTGCCGGGCAGGCCGTGTTCCGTCATGTGGTCGGCGAGTTCGACCGCGGATATATGAACTCCGACGATGCGGAGCGGTTGATGACCGCGCTCGGTTCGTTTCCCACGGATGAGGCCTTCGGTGCCCTGCTGGACCGGGTGCGGCAGCCGAAGGCCGCGGCGGCGATCCTCAAAGCGGCGGAGCGCTTTCCGCGTCGTGGCGTGCGGCTGCTGGCGGAGTCGGCGTCCACGCGGGTGGAGCCGCTGCTGCGTGCGCACGTCCTGGCGAACACAGACGTCGCCGCCGGCGAGCTGGAGGCCTTGAGCGCTCCGGCCCGCAGCAAGGTGGAAGGGCTGCTCGCCCTGGGATCGCAGATCCCGGAGGCCGACCTGTCCGATCTGCCCGAGGCGCTGGTGACGCCGCCGTGGGCGGTCGCGCCGCCGCGGAAGAAGCCGGCGGCCCGCGTCGATCTGGTCGCACCGGCGGAGGCGGCGATGGTGTGGCTGCCGGTCGAGCGTGAGACGTGGGGAAGGTTCGGCCACTACGGGCCCTATCGCGGGCCGACGGGCTCGTGGAAGGAGATCGCCGCCACCATACGAGCGCTGCACCCGAACTACCACGACATGCTGGCCTTCTTCCGCGACGGCCCGGACGAACTCGTACGGCCGCTGCTGGCGACGTGGGACCCGAACTGGTGGCGCGGGGCTGATCTGGACCGGATCTTCGCGCTGCGGTTCGAGGCCGAGGTGCTGCCGCTGCTGATGGCGCGGGTGCGCGAGGATCCGGTTGCCTATGGCCGGGTCCTGGCACCCTTCGCGTACACCGAGGTCGCCGGGCTCATGGCCCAATGGCTCACGCAGCCCAAGAGGGCGCTTCCACACGCCCTGGCGTGGTTCACCCGGCACCCCGACCTGGCTGCCCGTGCGCTGATTCCCGACGCGCTCGGCAAGTCGGGCCCGGCCCGGCGCTCGGCGCAACGCGCACTGCGCACGCTGGTCGAGGAGGGCTTCGAGGCCAACGTCCGCGCCGCCGCGGAGACGTACGGTCCCTTGGCCGAGCAAGCCGTCGCCGACACGCTCGCGCAGGCCGTCGCACCCGTGTTCCCGAAGGTCATGCCGACGCTGCCGTCCTGGACGGACCCGAGCCTTCTGCCGCAGGTGCTGCTCGTGGGCGGTGGCGCGGCCCTGCCCCGAGAGTCGGTGCGGAACCTGTGTCTGATGCTGGCGATCTCCACGCCGCAGCGGCCACTCGCCGCTCTCGACGAGGTGCGCGCGGCCCTCGACCCGGCGTCCCTCGCGTCGTTCGTATGGGCCGTATTCGAAGGCTGGCGCCTTGCCGGGATGCCGGCCGGGGACAGTTGGGCGCTCGAGGCCCTCGGCGTGTTCGGGGACGACGCGGTGGCGGCGCGTCTGGCCGCGGTCATCCGGATCTGGCCGGGCGAGAGCGCCCACCGGCGCGCCGTGCAGGGCCTCGACGTCCTGGCCGAGATCGGCGGCAACACCGCACTGGCCGGGCTCTACGGCATCTCGCGGAAGGTGAAGTTCAAGGCGCTCAAGGATCGGGCCGTCGAGAAGGTCAAGGCCGTGGCGGACGCCCTCGAACTCTCGGCCGAGCAACTCGGTGACCGCCTCATCCCGGACCTCGGGCTCGACGCGGCGGGCGTCATCGAGTACGACTTCGGTCCGCGCACGTTCACGGTCTCGCTCGACGAGCGGCTCAAGCCCGTCGTGCGCGATGCGGACGGCAAGCCGCTCAAGGACCTGCCGAAGGCCGGCGCCGCCGACGATCCGGCGTTGGCCGCCGAAGCTCGAGCGGGCTACTCCGAGTTCAAGAAGGCGACGCGTTCGCTGGCCGCGGACCAGATCGGTCGCCTGGAGCAGGCCATGATCGCCCGGCGCCGTTGGCCGGCGCAGGAGTTCCGCCAGTACATCGTGGGTCACCCCGTGGTGTTCCGCGTCGCCCGTGCGCTGCTCTGGGGTACCTACGCCGAGGACGGCAGCCTGCTGAGCACCTTCCGGATCGCCGAGGACCGCACCTTCGCCGACGTCGCCGATGACGTCTACGTGCTCGAACCCACCGCCCTGGTCGGAATCGTGCACCTGCTCGACCTCGGCGACGAAGCCGCGGCATGGTCGGAGTTGTTCGCGGACTACGCCCTCCTGCAGCCGTTCGACCAACTCGGGCGCATCGTTCTGCAACTCACCGAGGAGGAGAAGAGCTCTGAGGTTCTTCACCGGTTCGACGGGCTCAGCGTCGCGACGGGCAAGGTCGTCGGCCTGGAACGCTTCGGCTGGCACCGCGGCGATCCGGCCGACCACGGGATCCAGACCTGGATGTCGCGGCCGGTGCCCGGCGGCGGCTGCGTCGCCCTCGGCATCGAGCCGGGGATCAGCATGGGAAACCTCGCCGGAGCGGGCCATGAGCAGACGATCACCGAGGTCTGGGTCACCAGCCTGCCGGAGGTCGAGCTCTGGCGGGCGGAGCAGGAGCGCGTGCCGCTCGGAACGCTCGACGCCGTCACCGCCGCCGAGATACTGCGCGACCTGACCGCGCTGACGAGCATGTGAGGCGGGCACACGAGACGAGCGGCCGAGGCGGGCACACGAGACGAGGAGCCGAGGCGGGCCTCAGCGGGGCGCCGGTGCGGACAACGCGCGCAAGCCGCTGCGCGCGGTGAGCAGGGTCACGCGTAGCCAGATCAGCACCAGGGCGATGTAGAGCACTGCCGCGTAGACGCGGAACGGATCGGAGCCGGTGCGCAGGGCCAGCGTGGTCGTGGCGGTCACATACGTGCCGAGAGGGAAGGTGAACGACCACCAGGCGAGCGAGAACGGCAGGCCGGAGCTCTTGGTGCGCGCGGTTAGGGCGGCCGCCAGCGCGGCCCACAGGGTGGCGAATCCCCAGACCGGCACGCCGAACACCACACCGAAGGAGCGCAGCGCGGCCGTGTCGATCGGGTCGAGCGTGAGCCCGGAGACCGCGCCGAGTGCGTTGGCCGCGGTGACCGACTGGCCGAGCGGGCCGAGCACGATCCAGAGCGTGGGCACCGTTGTGGCCCGGCCCGTCTTGTGCACCGCCAGCCGCTGGCAGATCAGCGTGATCGCGATCGCCGAGACCAGCAGGCTGAGACCGAACATGGCGTAGCAGGCCAGCAGCAGGGCCAGCCGGTCCTGACCCGCGGTGGCGAACGGCACGAGCAGCGCCCCGGTCGCCGCCGACACCATCGGTGGGACGACGCACAGCAGCCAGCCGATCTGCACCGCGTCCAAATCCACCGGGCCGCGCGTGAACAACAGGTACAGCACGCTGGCGGTGCACGCCAGGCCCAGGACCGTGCCGATGAACCACAGCGCCCAGTCGATGTCGACCGCGGCGGACTGCGAGAACACCGCGTCGCCGTAGAGCAGCGTGCCCGCGCCGACGACGAGGACGGCGACCGGCGGCGCTCCGTTGAAGTGCCCCTTGGCCAGGTCGGTCAGCCGGCTGCGGGCGACGGCGGGGTGTAGCCGCCACTGCAGCCCGTCGGTCACGGCCAACACGATCAGCATCACGGTCGCCATCGCCCACACGACCGTCGCGGCCGTGTGCAGGCCGCGGAACTGCTGCGGCAGCGTCGCCGCGGCGACCGCGACGATCCCGGTGCCCATGACCGAGGCGTACCAGTTCGGCGCGATGTTCGCGGCCATGAGCGCCACCACGCCGCGGCGTCGTCCGGAACGCTCGCCGTCGCCGGACCCCGGGCCCTGCGCGGGTGGGTCTGTCGCCATGGGCGAGACAGTAGTTCACGACCATGGTGCCGGCGTCACGAACAGCCGCTGTTGGAGTTAAAAGTCATATATCCGGTGGTTTCTTGCTACGTGCAACGGCGTACGCCGAGGACGGCGAGGTGCGGCGGCATGCAGCGGGGTGCAGCGGCGTGCGCCCTGGCGGGGCCGGAGAGCGTAGCGTGCTGATATGGCTGAGGATCTGGGCACTGACACGTTCGGGCGGATCGCGGTGGTCTCGGACGTGCACGGCAACGTTCCGGCTCTCACCGCGGTACTGGCGCAGATCGAGTCGGCCGAGGTCGACCTGGTCGTCTCCTGCGGCGACCTGACCTGGGGCGCCGAACCGGACCGAACGGTACGCCTGATGGCCGGCCTCGGCGCGCGTGCGCGATTCGTGAGCGGCAACGCGGATCGCGCTGTCACGGAACTCTCCGCCGGTCTGCGGGAGGTCACGCGGCCGCGCGAGACCTGGGTGATGGGACTGCACTCGCCCGCGTCGCTGGAGTTCGTCCGGGGCTTCCCGGCCGGCCTGGTGCTGCAGGTGGCCGGCCTCGGCGCGGTTCGGTTCTGCCACGGCTCGCCGCGCGCGGACACGGAACTGGTGACCCCCGGCACGTCGCCGGAGCGCTTCGCCGAACTGAGCGCGGGCGTACCCGAGCGGGTCATCGTCGGCGGCCACACACACGTGCAGTTCGACCACACGGTGAACGGCCTGCGCTTCGTCAACCCGGGCAGCGTGGGCCTGCCCCACCACGAGGGCGAGCCGGGCACCGCGTACTGGGCGATCCTCGGCCCGGACGTCGAGCTTCGCCGGACTTCGTACGACGTCACCGAGGCCATCGAGGTCGGCCACCGCCTCGGCGATCCGGCGGCCGAGGTGATCGAGCGCCTGCTGACGACGCCGCCGACCCCGAGCGAGGTCGAGGAGGATGCCAGGCGGCTGACGTACTCCGACTAGGTCAGCGTGCCGAGTGTCGAGCGCCGCGTCGGCGGGGCAACCCGAACGGGCGTCGGCACGGGCCGGAGCGGCGCGTCGGGCTTAGCGTCCGAGCATGGACGACTGTGTGATGATCATCGCCGGATTTCCCTCCGAGGACGACGCGCATTCCGCCGTGCACGCGGCGGTCGCGGACGAGGCCGCCGCGCGTGCCCGCCTGCTGGGCAAACGGCTCACCACCTGGCGCGGCCCCGACGGCAGGACGACCGAAGAGTTCGAGTGGACGGCCGCGTTCGAGACCGTGATCCTCAAGCGCGCAGACGTGGCCGGCCTGATCAGGCGGTTTCACGGGAACGCGGACACCGCGGCGTGCGCGAGCGTCCGCAACGGGGAGTCGGACTATCAAACCTGGGTGCACAGCGCGACCGGCACGTAGATCCGACAGCCCGCCTCAATTCGGGCCGGCCTGTCGGTCCGCGTCGCGGATCATGGGCCGGCCCGCCTGCCATAGCTGGGTGGCCTGTTCGGCCGGCATGGCGGCCGCGTAGAGGTAGCCCTGGGCGGCGCGGCAGCCCATGTCGCGGAGGATTTCGTGTTCTTCGAGGGTCTCGACGCCCTCCGCCACGCATCTGATGTCGAGCTCGCCGGTCAGCGTGATCAGGCCCTGCACGATTCGGCGCATGCGCGCGGAGCGCCGGAGCTCGTTGGTGAAGGACTTGTCGATCTTGATGAAGTCGACCGGCAGCGTGTGCAGCGAGCTCAGGGCGGCGTAGCCGGTGCCGAAGTCGTCGAGGGCGATGGACGCGCCGAGGTCGCGGAAGGCGTGCAGGGAGGCCGCGATCCCGACGTCGTCCTGATCGAGCAGCACCGTCTCGGTGATCTCGAACACGACGCGGCCTTGCGGGATGGGCGTGTCGGCGAGCACGTCGCGCACGGCGTCGACGAAGTCCTGGTCGCGCAGCTGGTGCACGGAGACGTTGATGCCGATGTAGCAGCCGGAGGCCGATTCGGCGTTCCACCCGATGCCCTGGGCGACCGCGGTGCGCAGCACCTGCGTGCCGATCTGCAGGATCTGGCCGGTCTGCTCCGCGAGCGGGATGAACGTGTCGGGGGCGAGCAGGCCGCGGGTGGGATGCGGCCAGCGCACCAGCGCCTCGAATCCGGATATCAGGGCCGTGTCGAGGCGGACGCTCGGCTGGTACCACACCGCGAGCCCGCCGTGGCGCAGCGCCTCGTCCAGCGCCGTGCGCAGCTCCGAGCGGTTCACCGCCGCGTCGTGCAGGGTGCTGCGGTACCGCTTCCAGGTGTGCTTGCCCTCCTCCTTGGCCTCGTAGAGCGCGAGGTCCGCGTTGCGCAGCAGCAGGTCCAGGTCGGCCGGCTCGCCGTCGGTCACGGCAAGGCCGGCGCTGGCCGCGGCCCGCAGCGGGCCGGCGGTGGTGTCGAAGGTCGGATCGAACGCGGCGATCAGCCGTCGGGCGATCGCCTCGTGCTCCTCGTTCGAACCCTGGCCGAGCAGCACGGCGAACTCGTCTCCGCCGAGCCGGGCGACCGCGTCCTCGGGCCTGACACTGCCCGCGAGCCTCCGGGCGACGCCGATGAGCAGCTCGTCGCCGATCGGATGGCCGAGGGTGTCGTTGACCTCCTTGAAGTCGTCGAGGTCGAGCAGGATCAGGCCGCCGACCGGCGGGGCCGAGGCGTCGGGCGAAGCGCTCGTCGGCAGGTCGCGCAGGCCGGCCCGGTTGACCAGTCCGGTCAGCGGATCGGTGGTGGCCTGGCGGCGCAGCTCGTCCTGAAGGCGCTGTTGCTCGGTCACGTCGTGCAGGGTCAGCACGATGCCCGAGACGGAGGGGTCCTCGCGCAGGTCGCTCCAGCGCGATTGGGCCGTGACTGGGCGCCCGTCCGCCGCGGTGACGGTGACCGACGAGGGCAGCGCGGACTCGCCGGTCTCGGTCCCGGTTCCGGTTCCGGTGCTCTCGGCGGTCGGTGTGGATTCCTCGCCGAGGATCTCCGCGAGTTCCTCGGCGACCCGCGGCTTGTCCTCGCCGCTGAAGATCTCGGAGATCGCGGTGCCGGAGGGGACCTCACCCAGCAGGCGTACGGCCGCGGGGCTGGCATAGCGCAGCGCCCCGTCCTGCCCGGCGATGAAGATCGCGTCCGAGGTGTCCGCCACCAGCGCCTGGAAGTAGGCCTCGCTCTCCCGCCGACGGAGCGTCTGCTGCCAGGCGTTCATGGCCTTGACCAGCCGGGCGAACACGAGGCCGAACAGCACCACGCAGTATCCGGCGAGGAACTGCTCGTCGCGCCGGGAGGCGTGTCCGGCGTCGAGCAGCAGCAGGGCGGGGCCGATCAGGGCCGCGCACCACAGCAGCACGATCCAGGTGCGCGGCGCGGTCAGCGCCCACGGCCGCCGCGTCGGCGGTTCGCCCACGTCCTTCATCGACGGGCACAGCGCCGCCGCGCCGATGCAGACGAAGAACGCGGCCCAGCCGAGATCGGCGCCGAGCCCGGGCGTCCAGGACGGGTGCAGCTGGGCCAGCCCGTAGATCGCGTCGGAGGAGAGCAGCCCGAGCACGCCCACCAGCAGCAGCGCGACCGGGAGCGAGCGCAGCCGGCCCGCGAGCGGCAGCCGGAGCGCGAGGGCGAGCAGCACGGCGTCGGCGGCCAGGTAGGCGATCAGGATGGCCCGTTCGAACGAGGTGAGGTGGGGCAGGCGGGCGTAGGGCAGCACGAAGATGCTCCAGGTCGCCGCGGCGAGCCCGGTCGAGACGATCAGCACGTCGAGCAGCGTGCCGGTGGAGTACTCCGGCGGATCGCGCCGGGCGAAGCCGACCAGGCCCGTGACGGCCAGCGGATACACCCCGAGGTAGAACGCGTCCGCCCAGCTGGGGAAGGGCACCCTGCCGCCGACGTGGCCTCCGGAGAAGTGGTAGGCCAGGTCCCCGGCTGCCTCCGCGGCGAGTGCCCCGGCCAGCAGCAGCCACGGTGCCCGCGCCCGCGGCCGATGTCTTCGTACGCCGACGAGCACGGCCGCGACCGCGACCGCCCCGAGCAGCGCCCACCACAGCGCTCGCCACTGCGGCGCCGCGAAGTAGCAGCCGATGAGAACGGCGGCGCACCCGAGCAGCGCCCCGACGGTGGCCGAGGTGCTTCGCAGGGGCAGGCCGGCGCGGATTCCCACATGACCGGTTTACCAACTCTCGCCCGCCCGGACCCCTCGACGCAGCCGAACGAGGCGCGGCCAGGGACGATGCCGACCGCGCGCGGATTTCCGCGCTAGACGTGGTTGTCGGCGGCGAGGACCGGTCCGCCGGCCGTCGAGTGCAGTTCGGCGCGCGAGACGGTGACCGCCGGATCCGAGATCGAGACGGTGAGGGTGTACGGCGGCTGGCCGGTGATCGTGTCGTGCGAGTCGGACGGCGGCGAGAGTTCGTTGTTGACGTCCATGACGTCGTATCCGGGGCACAGGGCTGCCGCGGGTAGCTTCAGCTCAGCGCTCAGACCGTACGCGTTGCCGACGCGGATCTTGCCGTTCGGCAACCGGGCGGAGGGATCGTCGAGCGTGACCGGCAGGTTGTGCGCCCCGCCGACGAGGCCGTTCGGTCCTTCGATCTCCACGGCGACGCCCAAGGCGCCGAAGGGGGCGGTCAGGTCGAGAGAGTGTGCGCTCGAGCCCGTGGCCAGCGAGAAGCTGATGGTGAACTCTCCGGGGTCGCCTTGCCCTGAGACCTCGGCTCCGTAGGACCCGAGGACCATCGCCGGGCCGGCCGGCGTTCCCGGCAGCATCCCGCCGATGTCCGTCACCGTGCTCACGGCGAAGTATTGGTATCCCTTGGTCCCGCACTTGCTTCCGTCCGAGACACCGCCGCCGACCAGCGGCATGTCCTGGGTGGACCCCGCCGCCGCGGGCTGGTTCAGTCCGAAAAGCCGCTGATGGTAGGCGTACCCGAGGATGACGAGAAGCCCGATCATCCAGGGGACCGCGCCCCGAAACCCAGCTCGCACTCAACCTCCCCTGTGGATGCGCAGTGGAGAGTATCGCAACTCTGGGTTCCGGGGCTCGGCGGGCTCGGCGGGCTCGCTCAGGGCCAGATCTGGAAGGCGTCGATCTGCACGTACGTGCCACCGGTCTTCACCAGCTGCAGGGTGTGCGTGGCCGGTGTGAGGTCCCTGACCTGGTAGAGGAACTGCTGCGCCGTGTACGCGCCGGAGTACGACGCCGAGGTCGTGCCGACCTGCACGCCGTCCAGGATGACGTTCGCCGTGCCGTCCTGGGACTCCATCGGGCCGATGTAGTCGATTCCGGTACCGGTGAAGGTGATCGTCGCGGTTCCGCCGTTGGCGGCGGTGTAGTGGACGTCGTTGTCGTAGTCCCCGGCGCCGCGGTTGCCCGTGTACGTCCAGGTGCCGTCGTAGCTGATCGACGCGTCGGTGTCGTTGACCATGGTCGGGTTCGGCACGACGCGCAGGGCGTCGAGCAGCATGTAGGTGCCGCTCGTCTTGACGGCCTTGAACGTGTGCTGGCCCGGCGTCAGGTGGCGTGCGCCGTAGAGGACCTGCTGGGCCTGGCGCGAGCTGCTCGACGCGTTGACCGTGGTGATGAGGACGCCGTCGACGTAGATCTCGATCTGGCCTTCGTCCGAGTTCTTCTCGCTGATGTAGTCGATTCCGGTGCCGGTGAAGGTGTAGCTGAACGAGTCGCCGTTGGTCGTGGTGTATTGGACGTCGGCGTCGTAGTCGCCGTATCCACGGCCTGACGACAGGCTCCAGCTGCCGGTGTAAGTGATGCCCGGGTCCGTGTTGTTCACGACGACGGCGCCGGTGGGCACGGCCGGGACCGTGCCGTGGACGGCCTGGCGCAGGTCGACCAGCATGCGCCGGTCGACGTCCGCGACGGTGCCGTCCTCGTACATCATCAGGTCGATGCTGACCGGCACGCTGCGGGAGGAGGCGTCGGCGATCCAGCCGATCAGCTTGTTGCTGGTGGGCGCGAGCGAGGTGTCGGGGGTGATCTTCTGGCCCTGGGTGTGCACGCCCCAGTCGGCGTCGAGGATGAACATGCCGTGCTGCAGCAGTCCGGTGGCCGGCCCGCCGGTGAAGACGCCGTTCGCGCCCACCGGGGCGCTGCCGAGCTGGGACTGGCCCTGGCTGGACTCGCCGAAGTACACGTCCTGGAAGTCGGTGACGTTCAGCCCGCCGATGGGGCTGCCGCTCCAGGAGATCAGCCGGTTCGGATTGCCGGTGCGGGCGGCCTGCTCCAGGGCCTGGAACGGAGCCGGGTAGTAGATGACACCGTCGTCGAAGAAGTACCCGTCGAGCTTGGTGCCGTACCGGTTGCCCAGGGCGGTGAGGACCGTCACCCAGTTGTTCAGGAAGGTGGAGCGGTCGCCGGAGCCGTCGGCCGAGAACTCGGTGGGGAAGTCCTGATAGGGCCACCAGGCCGAGTCCTCGTCGCCGGTGTGGTAGTACAGCAGGAACCTGACGCCGGCGTTCTGGCAGGCGGTGGCGATCTCGCCGATCAGGTCGCGGCTCGCGGTGAGCCCGGGGGAGGCCGGCCCGCCCGCCGCGGTGACGATGGTGTCGATCTGGGTGACGGGCGCGTCGACGTGGTAGCCCCACCAGCTGAAGGACCAGACGACATAGGAGGCCCCGGACTCGGTGACCAGGCTCATGAAGGCATCGACGTTGAAGTCGTTCGCCTGCTGGGTGAGGGACTTGGCGGGGCCGGCGTTGTTCGGGAAGCCCCACGAACCGTACTGGAACATCAGGCCGTAGGGGGACTGGCCGAACCAGGACGTGTCGGCGCGGGCGGCGGCGACGGCGCTCTGGTAGCTCGTCAGCTGCGAAGCCGGTATGAGCTCGAGCGACTTGACGTAGAGGTCGTCGCTCAACGTCCCGGTGCGGGTGAGAGTGAGGGTGCTGGTGCCCGCGTCGAGGGTGAGCTGGCCGATCGGCAGGCGCTGCCAGGTGGTGGTGCTCGCGGTGGCGGCGGTCACCGTGCCGCTGGAGGCTCCGGTCGCGGTGACGGTCAGCTGCTGGCTCGGCTGGGCGTCGACGCACGCGTAGATCTCGAAGGACTCCGTGCTGGTGACGGACACCTGCCAGGAGAGGTAGTCCGAGGTGGTCAGGAAGTCCTCCATGTAGAAGTTCTTCCGCCCTTCGGTGGGGTCGAGCATCTGCATGTCCGAGGTGTGCGCGGCACTGGCGGCCAGCAGCACGGTGGTGACGTCGGTGGTCACGCCCTGGGTGATCGGGAAGGGCACGGCGCCGGCCTGCGGCACCACGGTCGCGGCGTACGCTGCGACCGGGGCGAGCAGATCGGAGCCGGCGTTCAGCAGGACGGCGCCGGCGGCGGCGCCCCCGAGCAGGCGGAAGGCCGAGCGGCGGGTGAATCCGTTCGGCACGGCCGTTGCTTCGGCGGCGGACGGGAGGGCGCGGGGGGATCCAGGCATGGAGACTCCTGTGTCTCGGCAGGCGCGGTGGCACACCTGCCGGTGGCAAGCCGGGGGATGGGGGGAAGAGAGGCGGACGGCGCGTCGGGCGTCGAGGACGCCGTACGGGGCGGGCGCCGCCTCGGCTGGGGTACGCGCCGTGAAACTACGCCGAAACGGTGACGGCGGTCAAGCCTTTCTGTCTGAAAGCCAGACAGATTTAAGTGCGAGCCGGGTGTGCGACCGTCACGGCAGTGGGCTGATGCCGTCGGCCAACGCGAGCAGCGCCGCCAGCGCGGAGCCCTCGGCCGCGGCCCAGGCGTCGAGGCCGGAGACCTCGAGCTGCTCGTACTCGGGCGCGGGCATGAGCAGCGCGCGGCGGAAGGACTCGCGTGCGGGGGCGAGCAGCCAGGGCGCCAGGCGGGCGTAGTGGCCGCCGAGGATGACGGTGCGCGGATCGAGCATCGCGCACACCAGCGCGGCGCCGCGGCCGAGCCAGGCCCCTGCGTCGGCCAGCGCCTCGAGGACCCCGGCGTCGCCGCTCTGCGCGCGCGAGGCGATCTCCTCGACTCCGGCGCTGATCCCGATCGGGGTGCGTCCGGCGCGGCGCGGCGTGCTGGCGTTCTCCAGGCAGGTGGCGATGATCGCGGACAGGCCGGCGCGGGTGTCGAGGCAGCCGCGCCGCCCGCACACGCACTTGCGGCCCTCGGCCTCGACGATCAGATGCCCGACCTCGCCGGCCAGTCCGCGCTCCCCGCGCCAGAGCTGGCCGCCGGCGATGATTCCGGCCGAGATGCCGTAGGTGCCGGTCAGGTACACCAGGCTGGTGGTGGGCAGGCCGTCGCGGCGGCGCCGGCGCAGTTCGGCGAGGGCGGCGAGGTTCGCGTCGTTGTCCAGCAGCACCGGCGCCCGGCCGCCGAGCGCCTCGGCGACGCCCGCCTGCAGGGCCACGTCGCGCCAGCCCAGGGTGGGCGCGTACTTGATCGTGCCGCTGGTGGCGTCGACGAGCCCGGCGACGCTCACCCCGACCCCGAGCAGCTCGCGCCCCTCCTGGTCGAGCACGTCGAGGGCCTCGTGCAGGACGGCGGCCGCGTGCCGCAGCAGGCCGCGCGGGTTGACCGCGTCGGGGGTGGCGGAGCGCTCTATCCGCAGCAGCTGGCGCCCGCGCAGGCTGTAGACGCCGGCCAGAACCCGGTCCGAGCCGATCTCCAGGCCGGTCACGGCATAGCGCTCGTCGTCGAGGTCGAGCAGTGCCACCGGCCGGCCGCGCTGGCCCTGCGGCGTCGTGGACAGCTCGGAGACCAGGCCGCGGCGCATCAGGTCATTGATGATCGGCGAGGTGGTGGCGCGGGAGAGGCCGAGGGCGGTGCCGAGCTCCGGCCGGGAGAGCGGGCCGTGGTGGATCAGGTGGCGCAGGGCCCCCAGCACCGTCTTGTCGGTCTCGCCGGACACGGACACTCCTTCGGCTTCGGTCAGCAGATCTTCGCACACGGCCGGGCGGCGCGTCCGGCGCTTCGGGTCGGCGTCCGCCGATTCTCACGAATGCGTAACGGGACTTGTTTATGTCTTCATCCTAGACGTTAATAGGCGGCACCCCCTCAACCCTTCGGAGGAGAGCATGCGCAAGGAAGCGCAACTCGGCCGTCTGCTCGGCACCGCCGGCGCCGCCGTGGCCCTGATCCTCACCGCGGCGGCATGCGGCAACAGCGGCGGCGTCGGCGGTTCGTCGAACGCCGCCCAGGCGAGCGTCGCCGCCGGACAGAGCGTCACATTGAACTACTGGACCTGGTTCCCGGCGCAGACCACGCTGCAGAAGTCGATCGACGCGTTCGAGAAGGCGAACCCGGGCATCAAGATCAACCTGCGTGAGTTCACCAACACGAACTACCAGACGGAGCTTCCGCTCGCGCTCGGCGGCGGCCAGTCACTCGACATCGTCGGGGTGCAGGTCTCCGCGATGACCAACTCCGTGCGCAAGAACCTCAGGCCGGTGAGCGACTGGGCGAGCGACCTGCCCTCGAACTGGCAGAGCCAGATCAACTCCACCATGCTCGACCAGACGCAGAAGATCGCGCAGGACGACACGCTCTACTCGATCCCGATGGGCTCGATCGGCAGCGCCTTCGTCTACTCGAACCAGGCGCTGCTGGCCAAGGCCGGGATCACCGCCGAACCGACCACCTCGGCCGAGCTCGCCGCCGACGTCGCCAAGATCAAGGCGACAGAGCCCGGCGTGACCCCGGTGGCCTTCTCCGGTGAGTCCTGGTGGCAGGACGAGGTGTTCTTCACCGTCGCGGACCAGATCGACCCCAAGCTCTCCGACGAGCTCTACACCGGCAAGGTCGCCTGGAACAGCCCGCAGATGGTCAAGGCCCTCACGGCGTATCAGAACCTGTTCTCCTCCGGCACCCTCGGCACCGGCACCCTGAGCCTGAAGGAGGCGGACGCGGACAACGCGTTCAACTCGGGCAAGGCCGCGTTCCTGCTCGAGGGCTCCTGGGACAGCTCGGTGCTCTCCTCCGCCTACCGCCAGGCGAACGGGATCAGCGTCGCGGACGTCGGCGCCGGCTACCTCCCGGTCTCGGTCGCCGGCGGCTCGCCCGCGGCCCGCACCTACGCGGAGGGCGGCCTGGCGATCCCGAAGAGCTCCCAGCACGTGGCCCAGGCCGCGAAGTTCATCCAGTTCATGACGCTCAGTCAGCAGGGTGAGTCGACCTGGGCGCCGGACCTGGTGCTGGTGCCCTCGCTCAACGGCTACACGGTCCCGTCCTCGGTGCTGACCAGCCCGGCGGCTCAGAGCGGCTACCAGACCATCGCGCAGACCATCGACGCGGGCGGCTCCGGGCGCGGGGAGTACTCGACGACGTTCACCTCGGACGTGCTGGACAACAGCCTGCTCCAGGTGGCCCGCAGCCAGATCACCCCGCAGGCAGAGGCGGCCAAGCTGCAGTCGGCCTGGGCCAGCGGACGGTACCCGCTGCAGTGAGCACGCACACCTCCACGGTGCGGCCGGGCGCGACCCTCGCCGAGGGCCGCCCGGCCGGGCCGGCCACCCAGCCCCCGCGGCGGCGCTCCGCCGCGGCCCGGCGGCTGCGACGCCGGGCCCTGATCCCCGCCCTGTGCTTCCTGGCCCCGATGCTGGCGCTCTACGGGGTCTACTACCTCTACGCCTTCGTCTTCCTCGGCCAGACCAGCCGGGAGAACGTCGACCTGTCCTTCTCCGGCGCCACGGACGCGGGCTGGCGCAACTTCCGGCTCGTGCTGACCGACCCGCTGTTCTGGAAGTCGATCGAGAACAACCTGCTGTTCGCCGCCGTGCAGATCGCCGTCGCGCTCACCCTCGGGTTCTTCCTCGCGGTGAGCCTGTCCAGCGGAGTGCGCTTCCGGCGGTTCTTCTACATCGCCTTCCTGCTGCCCTCGCTCGTCCCGCTCTCGCTGTTCGCCACCGTGTTCGGCCAGATGATCCAGACCAACGGCGGCGCGCTCAACCAGACCCTGTCAGACCTCGGGCTCGCCTCGCTCGCCCAGGACTGGACGGGCAGTCCGACCGCCGCGTACGTCGCGGTGTTCCTGCTGCTGACCTACCTCATCGGCCTGCCGATCATGTACTACACCTCGGATCTGACCATGGTGAACACCGCCGTGCTCGAGGCGGCGCAGATCGACGGGGCCAGGACCGGCCAGATGCTGCGCCTGGTGCTCTTCCCGATGCTGCGCACCACGCACAAGACGGTGATCCTGTCCGTACTGCTCGGCAGCTTCCGCTGGTTCGAGCTGATCTACTTCTCCACCGGCGGCCAGCCCAGCGGCGGCACCGGGATCGCCGGCACCTACATCTACGGCCAGATGTTCCCCTCCACCGGCAGCGCCGAGATCGGCTACGCCTCCGCGGCCTCGGTCATCGTGCTGCTCATCGCGATCGCCGTGTCCGCGGTCAACGTCCTGGTGCAAAGGAGGCGCCCATGACCGCCCAAGCCAATCCGCTGCGGCGCCTGCGCGAACGCGGCCGCGACAACGCGGCTTTCTACGCCGTGCTGGTGATCGGCGCGGCCCTGTGGCTCTTCCCCCTGGTCTCCACGGTCCGCCAGTCGGTGCAGTTCGGCGGGTTCCACAACTACCTGACGGTGCTCACCACCGACTACAACGGCGTCAACCTGCTCCGCGCCTTCGCCAACAGCCTGCTGATCGCCGCCCTCACCGTCGTGCTGACCTGCGGCATCGGCGCGCTGGCCGGCTACGCCTTCGCGAAGATCGATTTCGTGGGGCGCGAAGGGCTCTACCACGCCTGCCTGCTGCTGCTGGCGGTGCCGGCGGTGGCGATCATGGTCCCGGTCTACTGGATCACCGGGAACCTGGGCCTGTTCAACTCCCCGGTCGGCGTCTCGCTGCCCGAGGTGGTGCTCACCCTGCCGTTCGCGGTCCTGCTGCTGCGCAACAACGCAGACTCCATCCCCGACGAGCTGATCGAGGCCGCCAGGATCGACGGCGCGAGCCACCTGGTCGTCTTCCGCCACATCTTCCTGCCGCTCTCCCGCCCCGCGCTGATCAACCTCGCCGCGCTGTGCGTGGTGTGGTCGATCCAGGACTTCATCTTCTCCTCGATGCTGCTGACGAACGCGAGTTCGACCACGGCCGCGCAGGCGGTACAAAGCATTCAGGGGGCCTTCTCGCCCACCCCGATCGAGCACTCGCAGTACTTCGCGGCACTGATGCTGCTGGCCGTGCCCGCGATCGTGATCGTGGTGCTGGGGCTGAGGTTCATCACGCAGGGCATGACCGCCGGAGGGGTCAAGGAATGACGATCGATCATCAGGGGCCGGACACCACCTGGTTCCGCGGCCTTGGCCTCGGCGTGTTCATCCACTGGGGCCACGCCAGCACCCGCGGGTGGGAGCTGTCCTGGCAGATGACCGGGGGAGTCACGCTGCAGGAACCGGAACTCGAGCCGGTCGGCTGCGAGGAGTACTTCGCCAACGCCGCCGGCTTCGACCCCGACTCGTTCGACCCGGCGAGCTGGGCCGAACTGGCCTGGCGGGCCGGAGCCAGGTACATGGTGTTCACCGCCAAGCACCACGACGGGTTCGCCATGTTCGCCTCCGCCCTGTCCGACTACTCCGTGGTCAAGCACGCGCCGTTCGGGCGGGATGTGACCGCCGAGATCGTCGACGCGTTCCGGGCCCGCGGTTTCCGCATCGGCCTGTACTTCTCCATCGTCGACTGGCACCACCCGGACTACCCGCGCTTCACGGACGAGACGATCTCGAAGCCGTACGTCGTCGGCATCTACCCGAAGGCACCGGAGAAGTGGGAGCGCTACCGCTCCTTCATGCTCGGGCAGCTCGGCGAACTGCTCACCGGCTACGGCCTGATCGACCTGGTCTGGCTCGACGGCGAGTTCGAGCACGGCGAACAGGAGTGGCGCTTCGACCAGATCCGCGAGTTCATCCGCGCCCGGCAGCCGCAGGCGCTGGTCAACGACCGCTGCGTCGGCCACGGCGACTTCGCCACTCCCGAGCAGCAGCTGCCGGTCATCGCTCCGGACCGGCCGTGGGAAGCGTGCATCACGATGAACTCGACCTGGGGCTACGTGCCCTGGGACGAGACGTGGAAGTCATCCGCGACGATCCTGCACACGGCGATCGAGTCCGTCGCCATGGGCGGCAATCTGCTGCTGAACCTGGCCCCGCGCGGCGACGGCAGCCTGCCGCCGCAGGCCGTGGACCGGCTCGAGGCACTCGCCCGCTGGTACGCCGTGCACGGGGAGAGCGTGCAGGGAGTCAAGCCCGGCCTCGAGCTGTGGCAGTTCCACGGCCCCTCCACCACGCGCTCCCGGCCCGACGGCGGGGCCCGGATATACCTGCACCTGACCGCGCGGCCGTACGAGCGCGCCGTCGTGCGCGGCATCCCGGTCAAGCGGGTGGAGAGCGTCAGCCTGCTGAGCGACGGGCGCGCGCTGCCGTTCACCGTCGAGCAGCGGCTGAGCGACATCCACGCACGCACTCCGGACCCCTCCGGCGAGCTGCGCATCACCGTCGATTCCGAGCTGCTCGACCCCCTGTGCACGGTGCTCGCCGTGGACCTCGCGGCACCGTCCGACCCTGGCGAACCGATGCAGGACCTTGATGGTCCGCGCACGCCGTCGTCGAGCACGAATCGGACCCGGCCATGAGAATCGCCCTGCACACCCGCGTGCGCGCCGACCGCATCGAGCAGTACGAGGCCGCGCACCGCGAAGTCCCCCCGGAACTGCTCGAGGCCATCCGAGCCGCCGGCGCCACGAACTGGACCATCTGGCGCAGCGGCACCGACCTGTTCCATGTCATCGACTGTGAGGACTACGACGCCCTGATCGCCCACGTCGGCGCCCAGCCCGTGAACGCCGCCTGGCAGGCGCGCATGGGCGAACTGCTGGAAGTCGCCCACGACTACTCCGCCGGCAGCGCCGACGCCCCGCTCCCGATCGTCTGGGAGCTGTGACCGCGGGCGACGGGCCCTGATGTCCAGCCCTCTCACCCTCAGGAGTGCGCTTCACCATGCCTCAGTACGTCTACGACTTCAGCGAAGGGCACAAGGATCTGAAAGACCTGCTCGGCGGGAAGGGGGCCAACCTCGCCGAGATGACCAACCTGGGTCTTCCGGTGCCTCCGGGGTTCACCATCAGCACGGATGCCTGCCGGGCCTACCTGGCCGCGGGCCAGGCGCCGGAGGAGCTCGATGAGCAGATCAACACGTACCTCGAGGCGCTCGAGGAGCGGATGGGGCGCAAGCTCGGGGATCCGCGGGACCCGCTGCTGGTCTCGGTGCGCTCGGGCGCGAAGTTCTCCATGCCGGGGATGATGGAGACGGTGCTCAACATCGGGCTCTCGGACGCCTCCGTCATCGGCCTGGCAGCCGTATCCGGGGACGAGCGGTTCGCCTGGGACTCCTACCGGCGGCTGATCCAGATGTTCGGCAGGACCGTCCTCGGAATCGACGGGGAACACTTCCCGACCCCGGACCCGAAGCTGACGGCTGATGAACTGCGCGTCCTGGTGGACGCGTACAAGGCGATCGTGCGTGAGCAGGCGGGGCGGGAGTTTCCGCAGGACCCGCGTGAGCAGATGGACCTGGCGATCCGGGCGGTGTTCGAGTCCTGGAACACCGAGCGGGCGATGCTCTACCGCCGCCAGGAACGCATCCCGCACGACCTGGGCACCGCGGTGAACGTGTGCGCGATGGTGTTCGGCAACCTGGGCGAAGGCTCGGGTACGGGCGTCGCGTTCACCCGGGATCCGGCCACCGGGCACACCGGCGTGTACGGGGACTACCTCGCGAACGCGCAGGGCGAGGACGTGGTGGCGGGCATCCGCAACACCCTGTCGCTGCACGAGCTCGAGGACCTGGACAAGGCCTCCTACGACGAGCTGATGCGGATCATGTCCGTGCTCGAGGCCCACTACCGGGACCTGTGCGACATCGAGTTCACCATCGAGCGCGGCAAGCTCTGGATGCTCCAGACCCGGGTCGGCAAGCGCACCGCGGCCGCGGCGTTCCTGATCGCGGTCAACCTCGTGGACGAAGGCGTGATCAGCCCCGACGAGGCACTCGAGCGCGTCAACGGCAACCAGCTCGCCCAGCTGATGTTCCCCCAGTTCGACCTCGCCGGCGCCCCCAAGCGGATCGCGAAAGGCATGAACGCCTCCCCCGGTGCGGCGGTGGGCAAGGCGGTGTTCGACTCCTACACCGCGATCAAATGGTCCCGCTCGGGCGAGCGGGTGATCCTGATCCGGCGCGAGACCAACCCGGACGACCTCGGCGGCATGATCGCCGCCCAGGGCATCCTCATCTCCCGCGGCGGCAAGACCTCCCACGCCGCCGTGGTCGCACGCGGCATGGGCAAAACCTGCGTGTGCGGCGCCGAGGAACTCGACGTCGACACCAAGGCCCGCCGCTTCACCGCCCCCGGCGGCCTGGTCGTGGAAGAAGGCGACCTGATCTCCATCGACGGCTCCACCGGCGCGATCTACACCGGCGAAGTCCCCGTCGCACCCTCCCCCGTCGTCGAATACT
>NZ_JAGSOG010000700.1 GCF_018139695.1 Actinospica durhamensis
GGCCTGGTGGACCGGTTCCTGTGACACGACGAAGCCCCGGGGCCGTCGGCGTGGTCCCGGGGCTTCGCTGCGGTACGGTCAACGCTGTCCGTACTGCCGCTCGATGTCCGCCATGCACGGCTTGCAGGTGCTGTGCCCGGAGCCCCACGCCGAGACGGCGAGGTCGTCCGGACCGACGTAGGTCATGCACGTCCCGCACAGCTCCTGCCCCGGCGCGGGCGGCCCGGACTTCAGCCGGTACCCGGTCCGGCGCTCGGCGCCCCGATCGGTGCGGCCCGTCGGGTGCAGGGACGACCGCTTCACCCACCGGTGCCCGCCGAGGCCCTTGATGCCGCCGAACGGGTCCCAGACGTAGACGTCGTCGCCGCGCACGCGCTCCACGACGAACGGCCGGCACCGGGACCCGGCAGCGGTCCGGCACGGCACGTACGTCTGGCCGGCGACGACCGCGAACGGCTCGACCTCGGTCCTCACGGTCAGGCCCGGGAGACGCGGGCGTAGGTGC
>NZ_JAGSOG010000701.1 GCF_018139695.1 Actinospica durhamensis
GCCGCGGGTGGGGCGGGACGGTCCTGGCGGGCGGCTTTCACGTCACTGCGCATACCGAACTACCGGATCTACTTCGTCGGGCAGTCGATCTCGCTGACCGGCAGCTGGATGCAGATGACCGCGCAGTCGTGGCTGGTGCTCACGCTGACGCACTCCAGTACCGCGCTCGGGCTCGTGGTCGCGCTGCAGGCGCTGCCGGTGCTCGTGCTCGGGCCTTACGGCGGGGTCATCGCGGACCGGACCGACAAACTGCGGCTGATGACGATCCTTCAGGGGGTGATGGGGCTTCAGGCGCTCCTGCTCGGGCTGCTGGCCGTGTTCGGGGCGGTGCGGTTCTGGGAGTTGTGCGTTCTCGCCGTGTTCCTCGGCGTCAACAACGCGTTCGAGAACTCGCCGCGGCAGTCCTTCATCCGCGAGATGGTGGGCTACGACCAGCTCCGCAACGCGATCACGCTCAACTCGGTCACGGTCAACGCGGCGCGCGTGGTGGGGCCGGGGGTGGGC
>NZ_JAGSOG010000702.1 GCF_018139695.1 Actinospica durhamensis
ACCGTGACGGAGGCGGTGGACCTGGACGTCGACGCGGGCCGGTTCGCCGACGCGCGGGCGGCGATCACGCTTGACGTGCGGTTCGCGGAGCGCTACCTGCGGGCGGTCGAGGCGCTGCTGGAGGAGCGGCGGCCACCGGCCTGCTGGCGTCCGCTGTTCCAGTTCCGCCGCCATCCCGGGGTGCGCCCGTTGCAGTTCGCGCTGGCGGGCATCAACGCGCACGTCGGCCACGATCTCGCGCTCGCCGTCGTGGACGCCTGTCGTGCGCTCGGCTGCGCCCCCGTCGATCTGGAGGACGAGTTCGACCGGGTGGGCGACCTCCTCGTCTCGCTGGAGGAGCGCATCCGCGAGGATCTGATGCCGGGCCCCGACCTGCTCCAGATCGCCGATCCGCTGACCCACCTGCTGGGCGCGTGGAGTCTGGACCGCGCCCGGGACGCCGCCTGGACGGCGGCCCGGGCCCTGTGGGTGCTGCGCCGTCTGCCGGACGTCGCCCAGGAG
>NZ_JAGSOG010000703.1 GCF_018139695.1 Actinospica durhamensis
CCGTCGCCGCCCTCGACCCGGCGGAATTCGCCCCCGACGAATTCGCCTTCCACGGCCTCGAGCTCTACACCTGGAGCCCCGGCGGCGTGCACACCAGCAAGTTCACCCAGCCCTTCCTCAAGCGCAAACTCGCCGCCCCCGTCGCGACCGGACGCAACTGGACCACCGTGCTGCGCCTGCGGGAACTGTCCGCGGACTAGCTGCAAGCGCCGGTGCCGGCGTCGGCTCGGTTTCGATCATTCGCCCAACCTCACGGCGCCTCGACGCGGCGGGAAGAGCAGATCCGCGATCTCCTCCCCCGTGCGTCCCGCGCAGGTGAACACGTAGACGCGGAACGGCAGCCCCGCTGCCTCGATGACCGCGGCTATCTCCCGCCAGGCACACCGGATCTCGGGGGCGACGAGCATCGCGTAGCCCTGGGCGTCGAGAAAGTGCAGCGACCCGGTCCGGACATAGGCGTCGGGCTCGTCCTGCGGCCTGCGCGGATCCCGCCCGGCC
>NZ_JAGSOG010000704.1 GCF_018139695.1 Actinospica durhamensis
GAGTACAGGCGCTCGATGGTGTGGCGGACGTCGGCCGAGGTGATCTCGTTTCCCGCCTCGTCCTTGATACAGTCCTTGAGCTTGTACGTCCAGACCTTGCCGCCCTCGGAGGACTGGCCGGAGTCGGTGGCGATGTCACCGACGACCGTCAGGTTGCCGTCCTTGTCCTCCTGGAAGTTCGTCAGACCCCGGTGGATCAGGTTGGAGAACTGGCCGGCGTCGCTGACGTAGATCTGACCCGGGTCCATGTGGGTCAGGTCCGACTGCATGTAGACGTTGATGAAACCGCCGGACTTGGCCCCGGTGACCTCCTTCGCCGGGCCGCTGGAGGCGGCGGCGTCACCGTAGGCGACAGGATCCTGCTGCTCGGCGGCGTCCTTCTGGGACTTGGACTCGTCCTTGCCCTTGTTGCCGCCGCCGTTGTCGCTGGAGCAGCCGGTCAGAGCCAGCGAGCCGGCCACGATGGCCACGGCGATGGCGCGCGCGGTACGCGTTC
>NZ_JAGSOG010000705.1 GCF_018139695.1 Actinospica durhamensis
GTCCTGGGCCTGCTCGGGCCGAACGGCGCGGGCAAGACCACCGCCGTCCGCTGCCTGACCACCTTGCTGCGCCCCGACAGCGGCAGGGCGGTCGTCGCCGGCCTCGACGTGCTGAGGCAGCCCGACGCGGTGCGCCGTTCCATCGGTCTGTCCGGCCAGTTCGCGGCCGTCGACGAGTACCTGACCGGTCGCGAGAACCTGCAGATGGTCGGCCGGCTCTACCAGATGAGGGGGAAGGCGGCGAAGGCCCGCGCGGACGAGCTGCTGGAGCAGTTCCACCTCGCGGACGCGGCCGACCGCCCCGCCAAGACCTACTCCGGGGGCATGCGCCGCCGGCTCGACCTCGCGGCGGCCCTGGTCGTCTCGCCGCCCGTGATGTTCATGGACGAGCCGACGACCGGCCTCGACCCGCGCAACCGGCAGCAGCTGTGGGAGGTGATCAAGCAGCTCGTCTCCGGGGGCACGACCCTGCTGCTCACCACCCAGTACCTGGA
>NZ_JAGSOG010000706.1 GCF_018139695.1 Actinospica durhamensis
CCGCGCCGCGCCGCGCCCACCCCGCCCGCTCTCCCAACCCTGCCTAATCTCCCAGCTCTCCCTACTCTTCCTTCTCTTCGCCGTACTCTTCGCCGTACTCTTCGACAAGCCGACTGACCTGCGCCGCGAGCGACTCCCCGCAGCCGCCACGGTTGTCGAGAAGCAGGTGCGGGACCGGCGGCGGAACCTCCGGCGTCATCCGCTTCAGGAACGCGTCGAACGAAGCAAGCTTTTCCGTATCCCGGGAAGAACCGCGCGAAATCAGCCGAGCACGCAGCGTATCGGCATCGCTCATCACATACACGAGCGTCACCAACGGCCCACCCAGCGCCTCGACCCACGAGGCCCACCGCTCAACCGACCGAATCTGCCCGGTAAACGGCGCGCTCAGCAACACAGGGCAGCCATAAGAGCGAATCTCCCGAGCCCCCGCCGTCAGCCCCGCGTATTCGTGCGCCTTCACATGCGCGTCGTACCAATCCCTGTCTCTTATA
>NZ_JAGSOG010000707.1 GCF_018139695.1 Actinospica durhamensis
GTGGGAATGCTGTGCACGGTGCTGAATCCGGCCGCGGTGGTGGTGGGCGGGGCGTTGGCACAGGCGGGCGAGCTGCTGCTCAATCCGCTGCGTGAGTCGGCGCAGGCGGCGAGCCTGCCGCCGGCGGGAACGAGCCTGCGGATACTCTCGGCGGCGCTCGGGGATCAGGCCTGTGCGCTCGGCGCGGTCGCACTCGTACTGGGGCAGGCGGGGCAGAGCCAGATCGTGCGGCAGGAAGGGCACTCGGGGCAGTTGGGGCATGCGGCGGCGCCGGCGTCGACGGCGGGCGGCTGAGGAGCGGCGCGGGCGGCCGCCGTCGACGTGGCGCGGCTCGTGCACGGTCCCGGAACCGGCCCTGCGGCCCGGTTCGCACCGTCCGCGCGCTTCGTTTGGGGGGTCGTTTGAACGATGGACTGAAGAAAGCGGGGACGGCGGCCGAAGCCCGCGGGGCGCGCGGCGAGACCCGCGCCCACGTGGGGAAACAGGGGAAACG
>NZ_JAGSOG010000708.1 GCF_018139695.1 Actinospica durhamensis
GCTACACGCAGCAGTCGTACTGGCAGCTCTTCAGCCCGGACATCTCGCGCCCGTTCCGCGCCACCGACCACGAGCCGGAAGTGATGTACGTCTACCCCACCGACGCCAAGCTGCCCTTCGGCTGGCGCTGGCGCTACAGCGGCATCGGGCTGGTGCACCAGTCCAACGGCCAGAACCTGCCGCTGTCGCGCAGCTGGAACCGTGCCTACCTGATGACCGGCATGGAACTCGACAACCGCTGGACGGTGAACGCGCGCGTCTGGAAGCGCCTGAAGGAAAGCGCGGGCGACGACGACAACCCGGACATCGTCGAGTACATGGGCCGCGGAGAGCTGCAGGTCGGCTGGAACTACGACCGCGACAACACCCTGTCGCTCACGGCGCGCAATTCGTTCGGCTCCACCCAGCGCGGCTCCCTGCGGCTGGAATGGATGCGCGCGGTCGGCAACGACCTGGGCGGCGCCAAGAGCAACCTGCGGTTCCACAC
>NZ_JAGSOG010000709.1 GCF_018139695.1 Actinospica durhamensis
CCACCGGCGTCCCCAAGGGCGTGATGCTCACCCACCGCCAGATCGCCACCAACCTGGCCCAGCTCCAGCCGCTGATCACGACGGGCCCCGGCGACCGCATCCTCGCCGTCCTGCCGTTCTTTCACATCTACGGGTTGACGGCGCTGATGAACGCCCCCCTGCGGCAGGGCGCCACCGTCGTCGTGCTGCCCCGCTTCGACCTCGAGACGTTCCTCGCCGCCATCCAGAACCACCGCATCACGAGCCTGTACGTGGCCCCGCCGATCGTCCTGGCCCTCGCCAAGCACCCGCTGGTCGACCGGTACGACCTGTCCTCGCTGCGGCACGTCATCAGCGCCGCCGCCCCGCTGGACGCGCGCCTCGCCGCCGCCTGCTCGCAGCGGCTCGGACTGCCGCCCGTCGGCCAGGCCTACGGCATGACGGAACTGTCGCCCGGCACGCACGTCGTCCCGCCGGCCGCCCTGCACGACGCGCCGCCCGGCAC
>NZ_JAGSOG010000070.1 GCF_018139695.1 Actinospica durhamensis
GTGCGCGCGGGCGCCTTGGGGGGACAGGCGCCGGTGCGCGACCGGACGTGCGCGAACGCGGACGCGGTGCGGACACGGCGATACGAGGCAGCACGCGGCGGGCTGAAGCACGCGGGCGGACGCTGCAGACGTGTGGACGTGACGGGTGACGGACGGACCTCGGCCGTCTGTCTACATCCCTGGGTGAGGCGCGACAGACGCCCGGGCCTTGCTTTCGGGCGAGCGGAAGAGCTGGCTCGCGCACCTAAGCCTGCTCGCGCTCCTTGGCGGCTTCGTCGAGGCGGCGCAGGGCGGCGTAGACGGTCTCGGAGTCGGTGGTGGGCCAGAAGTCGGGCAGGCCGGCGCGCAGGAAGCTGCTGTATCGGGCGGTGGCCAGGCGGGAGTCGAGGATGGCGACGACGCCGCGGTCGCCGGAGGAGCGGATCAGGCGGCCGGCGCCCTGGGCGAGCAGCAGGGCGGCGTGCGAGGCGGCGACGGCCATGAACCCGTTGCCGCCGGCCCGGGCGACGGCTTCCTGACGGGCCGTGGCCAGCGGGTCGTCGGGGCGGGGGAACGGGATCCGGTCGATGATCACCAGTTGGCACGCGGTGCCGGGGACGTTCACGCCCTGCCACAGCGAGAGCGTGCCGAACAGACACGCCTTCGGGTCCTCGGCGAAGCGCTGGATCAGCTGGGGCAGTGAATCCTCGCCCTGACACAGCACCGGCAGGCCCAGGTAGTCCAGGCGTCCGCGCATCTCCCGGGCGGCGAGGTCGGCCGCGCGCATCGAGGAGAACAGGCCAAGCGTCCGCCCGCCCGCCGCGGCGATGAGTTCGGCGATCTCGGACAGCTGCTCCTCGCCGAGCTCGCGGCCGGGGGCGGCCAGGTGCTTGGCGGTGTAGAGAATGCCCTGCTTGGGATAGTCGAACGGGGAGCCGACGTCCAGGGCCTGCCAGGGGATGGGGTGGTCGGTGCCGGACGCGTCCGTGTCAGTGCCCGTACTGGAGCCGGCGGGCTCCTCGTCGGGGTCGAAATCGGCGTCGGCGGACGGCGCAGCGGCTTCGGCGGCGCGGTCGGGGCGCAGGCCGTCGAGGCGGTCGGCGCGCTCGGCGGGGTAGAGGCCGAGGGAGCCGGCCACGTTGTCGAAGTCGCCGCCGATCCTGAGGGTGGCCGAGGTCAGCACGGCGGGGGTGCGCGCGAACAGTCGATGCCTGAGTTGCTGGGCCACCGAGAGCGGGGCGATGCGCAGGGCGGTGGAGCGCTCGCCGCGATCCAGCCACACCACGTCGTATTCAGAGCTCTGCAGCAGCCGGTCGGCCAGTTCGAAGATCTGCTCCACGCCCGCCTGCGCCTGCCTGCGGGCGCCCTCGTCGCCGCCGCCGCTCTTGTCGCGGTTGCGGCCGAGCGCGCTGACGGCCTCGCGGGCGGCGTCGCGCAGCATGGTCAGGGCGTCGGCGAGCGGCTCGGGCAGGTGGTGGAAGCGCCCGGCCTCCGCCTCGTCGAGCTCGACGCCGAACTCCGCGGCGGCGAGGTCGAGGCGCTGCGAGAGCGCCTCGTCGAGCTGGCGGTGGCAGCGGCGGGCGGCGCGTTCGGCCAGGCCGGCGGTCAGTTCGCCGGAGTCGGCGCCGGTGGCGCGGGAGACGAGCTCGTGAGCCTCGTCGATAATGACGGCGTCGTGCTCCGGCAGGACCTTGATCTCGCCGTCGAAGGTGTCGATCGCGAGCAGCGCGTGGTTGGTGATGACGAGATCGGCGCCGCGGGCCCGCTCCCGCGCGGCCTCGGCGAAGCAGCTCGGGCCGAACGGGCACTTGCTCGCGCCCAGGCACTCGCGCGAGCTGACCGAGACGGCGTTCCAGATGCGGTCGGGCACGCCGGGCGCGAGGTCGTCGCGGTCGCCGGTGTCGGTCTCCTCGGACCACTCCCGCACCCGCAGCACGTGCCGGCCCAGGTCGGACAGCGCCTTCGGGTCGAACAGGCCGTCCTGCTCGTCCTCTTCCCCGGCCGAGTTGATCTTGTTCAGGCAGACGTAGTTGTTCCGGCCCTTGAGCAGGGCGAACTCGGGCGCGCGGCCGAGCAGCGGGGCGAGCGCGCCGCTGATCAGCGGCAGGTCGTGGGCGACGAGCTGGCGTTGCAGGGCCAGGGTCGCGGTGGCCACGATGACGCGGCGCTCCTTGCGGGCGAGGGTGTGCGCGATCGCCGGGACCAGGTACGCCAGCGACTTGCCGGTGCCGGTACCGGCCTCCACCAGCAGCGGGTCACCCTGCGCGAGCGAGAGTGCGACGGCCTTGGCCATCTGCTGTTGGCCGGGTCTGGGCGCACCGCCGACCGCCGCCACCGCCGCGTCGAGCAGTTCGTCCAGAGCAGGTTTTCCCATGGCGAACAAGCCTACGGGGTGGTTCCGACAATCCGGACCGGGATGGGGAACCGAGGGATGAAGGCAGGGGAGGGCACGCGGCGGCGCGGAACGCGGATGCGGCGGCCGGGGATGGCGGCCGCCGCACGCACGCGCGCGCTCAGTTCACGGAGGACGCCTGGCACTCGCCCATGCTCGAGGTCGCCTGCGGATCCGGCGCCTGGGTGAGCAGGTTGCCGGTCGCGTACGGGTCGGCGACGCCGGTCTCGTTGGGCTCGCCCCCGGATCCGCCGAAGCCGGGATCCACGTATCCGTTGTTGTCGTAACACTGGATGTCGCCGAGGTAGCTGTCCCAGTCGAGGAGCCAGGCCTTGCCCGCCACGACGTTGTAGTCCGCCGGGTTGTAGACCTCGATCTCCAGCGTCCGGTGCACCGTCACCCTGGTGGCGTCCTGCGCGTCCGAGGCCGGCGCGACCGCGTAGACGAACACGTAGTCGGCGATCAGGTCCACCGAGTCCTTGTGCTTGCCCTTCTGCTCCGTCATGGAGCCGCTCACCTTGACCGTGTGGCCGAGCAGGCGGGTGGTGGCCGGGTCGAAGCGGGTGACCAGCGCGGTGGGGTCGTTCTTGGCCGACGGGTGGGCGATCCAGCTCGCGAGTTCCTTCGGGATGTCCGTGCTGGGGTCGACGAGGTTGGTGAAGTCGGCGACCGAGCCGCCGTCGAGGACCTTCGCGTCCAGGTCGGCCGCCGTGATCAGCTTGTAGAGCTGCTGGAAGCCGGTGGCCACGTCGCTCCTGCTCACACCGTTGAGCCCGACCGCCTTGGGGATGGTGAAGCCGGCCTCGTTCTCCTTCCAGCCGGCGGCGGGCGAGCCGGCGAAGTAGGCGTCGTCCGGGTTGGCGTAGTGCACCGACGGCGAGGGGCTGGCGCTGGGACTGGGACTGGGGCTGACGGACGCGGCCCACGGCGCGGCCGTGCCGGCCGGCAGTGCGTTGAGCGGCCCGGTGGAGGCGTAGTGGATGTGTCCGACTCCGTAGACGCCTCCGCAGAGCACGGCCACGATCAGGACGATCGTGATCGGCTTGCCCACGCGCCGACGGCGTTTGGCCGGAGCCTGCGCGTCCCCGCTGTACCAGGATCCTGATCCGGAGCGCGACGCGGGGGCGTCGGCCGCAGTGGCCGGGCCGTCCGCGCGCCAGGCCACCGCCTTCGGCGGATTGACCGCCCACTCGGAGCGCAGCCGACGCGTACGCGCCGACTCCTCCTTCGCCCCCTTCTCGGGTACCGCCGAGCCGTCGATTCCGGCCACCAGCTTGGCGAACCGCTCGTCCACCGACAGGCCCGCGTCCTCGGGCGAAGGGCCCGCGGACTCCGCCCCCGGCGGGTCTATGTGCTCTGACATCTCTTCAGTTCTCAATTCGGTCGCGACCGCGGGCGAGGCCCACCTAGCCCGCTAAGGGATTCAGGACCGTACCATACGGCTCCACATGGGGCCGTGTGGAGAGGTCTCGATATCCATTGAGCAGCAGTCGGTTGCGATTCAGACACAGGCGCTCGATCTGCGGGGTGGCGAGGTCGAACAGCCGGTAGCGCTCGGCGCGTTCCGGGAAGCGGGCCTGGTAGGCGGCGAGTTCGACCCGGACTGCGGCCCAGAAGCGCTCGGTCGGGACGCCGAGGCGCTGTTCGAAAAGATCGGCCAGGTAACGGAAATGGCCGACGAACAGGGCCCCGTGCAGGAACTGGCACAGATACCCGGGCTCTTCGCGCAGCAACACCCGCGCCGCGTCCTGTGACAGGCCGGCGAGTTCCGGCAGATCGACGGCGGCGATGTTGACGTCGTCCACGAAGTCCTTGACCGCAAGGCGTACCGGGGATTCGTCCTCGTCGAAAACCACGACCGCGTTCTCGCCGTGCGGGGAGAAGGCCGTGCCGTAGACGTACAGGAAGTGCAGCAGCGGCGGCAGGACCGCGTGCAGCAGCAGGGCCAGCCACTCCGGCGCGGACCGGCCGGAGCGGGCGACGAGCTCCGCCACCAGCGGCCGGCCGTCCGCCCCGACCGACAGCAGCGACGCCAGGGTCCTGGCCCGCTCGCCGGGTTCGAGCGCGGGCGGCAGCGGCTCGCGCCAGATCGCGCCGAGCAGTTCACGGTACTGATACGGGACTCCGGGCATCCGGTCGAGCACCTCGTGCCGCACGGTCACCGAGGCGATCTCGCCGAGCAGGATCACCCGGCACTCCCCCGACAGGAAGCCGTCGGCCGCGGCCAGGCCCTGGAGCCAGGCGGTCACGGCCGGGGCGGCCAGGGTCCGGTCGGTGGGCAGGCCGCGCCAGACCATCGTGTTGAGGATCGAGAGCGGCAGCTTCACGTGGCGGCGGGCCGGCTGGCTGATGTTGCTGAAGGTGCGGATGGACTGCTGCGGCAGGTAGACGTCGTCACCCTCGCCGAGGAAGACCATCCGGGCGTCGGCGAGTTCAGTCCCGAACAGCACCTGGATCATCTCGTCCCACTGCCACGGGTGCACCGGCAGCCACCAGTAGCGGGCCGGGTTGCAGCCGCGCCGGATCAGCTCGGCGCCGAAGCGGACGCGCTCGGCGGGCGAGAGTTCCTCGGTGTAGAGGCGGCGGGCGGTCAGGCCGGGCACGGCGCGGTAGTCGGCCACGTCGTCGCGCACGGCGATCCACATCAGCCGCCCGGGCACGCGCGACTCGGGCGCGTAGAGCTCGGTGTCGGAGACGGAGAAGCCGAGCCTGCCCTTGTTGAACGCGATCCACGGGTGGCCGGTCTGGCAGCCTTCGAGTTCGGCGTAGCCGAGGCCGGCGAGCTCCTTGGCCGAGTGCCCGGCGCCGGCGGCGATGCGCACGTCCGCGGCGAGGGTGGCGGCGAACTCGCGCACGAGGTGGCCGGCCGTGTCGCCGGACAGGCCGAGGGTGCCCTGGGCGTCGGCGAGGAAGGTGAGCGGGTCGGCGGCCGGATGTCCCTCGCGGCGCAGCGATCCGGCCTCGACGAACCAGGACCCGTACGCGCCGCGGCGGGCACGGAAGGCGTACTCGGTGGACGCGGGCTGAGCGGCGAGCGCGGCAGCGTCCACGGCCTCGGCCGAGACCGGAGCCGGAGCCGGAGCCGGAGCCGGTGCGTCGCAGGGCGCTGCCGTGACCGACAGCCGGTACCAGCCGGTCTCGCCCGGGACCGGCACGGGCGTGATCAGCTCCTCGTAGGCGAACTCGCCGAGCGTCTTGGCCAGCAGGGTGCGCCCGGCGGCGCGGCGCAGCAGGGCCGGGTCGGCCTCAACGGCGGTCCGGGGACGCGGCGGCGGGGTCATCGACTCCGGTCGACGCTGCGCCGGGCTCGACACTGCCGGGTTCGGCGGAACCGGGCTCGCCGGCGCCGGGATCGCGACCTGGGCCGAAGCCGGGCTCGTCGTCGACGAAGCCCTCTCCGGCGGCGCGGCGGCGCTCCCGGCGCAGGGCCGCGGGTCGCAGGGCTCCGGCGACGTCGAGGCCGTCGACGGGGTGGGCTGTGCTGCGGGTACGTCGCTCACGGCGGTCCTCCGGCTGGCTCGGGATCTGCGGTTGGGACGGGGGTGCCGGGTGGCCCGGGGCCTGGCGTTGGGCGTGCCGGGCCCGGCCGATCCGGATCGCCGGGTCGGTGACGGCGGCCGCGGCCGGGCTGAAGCTGGTATGCGCGGCGCGGCGCGGCAGCCGGTAGAGCTCGCGGCCGGCCACCGCGTTGAGGATCGCCGCGGCCCGGTAGGCGCCGAGGCCGAGGTCGGGGGTGCCGACGCCGTGCGTGTGCAGCTCCCCGTTCTGCACGTAGAGCCCCGCGTCGGTGCCGGTCAGCGCGATCCGGTGGTCCCGGCCGATCACCGGGCGGCCGCGGGAGTCGCGCAGCACCAGCGCCTGCATCGGCGCGAGCAGGGCCTGCGGGCGCGGCGCGTAGCCGGTGGCCAGCACCAGTCGCTCGGTGGTGACGGTGCAGGCGCTCTGGCTGCGGGCGTGCGCGAAGTCGAGCTCCAGGCCGGTGCCGCCGCCGCGCACGCGCCCGCCCACCACCTCGACGCCGGGCAGCAGCGTGACGCCGGTGGAGTCGGGGCCGTGCGGGTGGGTGAGGCGGTCGAGCTCGGACCGGATCTCGGCGAGGGTGGTGTCCGAGACCGCCTTGTAGAGCCTGCCCTGGCCGGCCAGCAGCTGGTCCCTGGCCGCCTCGGGCAGCGCGTGGAAGTAGTCGGTGTAGTCCGGGGTGAAGTGTTCGAGCCCGATCTTCGAGTACT
This sequence comes from Actinospica durhamensis, assembly GCF_018139695.1. Classification (GTDB taxonomy): domain Bacteria; phylum Actinomycetota; class Actinomycetes; order Streptomycetales; family Catenulisporaceae; genus Actinospica; species Actinospica durhamensis. Next base: position 6,601 of record NZ_JAGSOG010000070.1, read on the forward strand.
CCATCGGCTCGAACGCGGACGAGCGGGTGAGCCAGCGCAGCCGCCGGCCCGGGCCGTGCCAGCCGCGCAGCAGGTCGAGCACGATCTCGGCGCCGGACTGGCCGGAGCCGAGCACGGTCACGTCCTGGGCGGCCTGGATCCAGTCGGCCCGGTGCAGGTAGTGCGCGCTGTGCACGATCAGCGCGCCGCCGTCTCCACACAGTTCGCGCAGCGCGCCGGGCACCACAGGTTCGGTGCCCAGGCCCAGCACCACGTTCGCCGCGAGCACCGTGCGCGGGGCGCCGTCCTCGGCGTCGTAGCAGACCACGAATCCGTCCCGGCCGTCGGCGAGCCTGGCCTGGCGCACCGCGGTGACCCGGCAGCCGAAGCGGCAGGAGCCGAGGCGGGCGGCGACGTCGCGGCAGTAGGCCTCGTACTCGGGCCGGGGCACGTGCCAGGCCTCGCCGAAGTAGAAGCCGAAGAGCCGGTCCTGCTCGCGCAGCCAGGCCAGGTAGCCGTGCCGGCTGGTCGGGTCCACCAGGCTGACCAGGTCGGCCAGGAACGGCACCTGCAGCGTGGCGCCCGGCACCATCATCCCCGGGTGCCAGCTGAAGCCGGGGTTCTCGTCCAGGAACAGGCAGGCAAGGCCGGGGACCGGGTCGGCCAGCGCGGCCAGGGAGAGGTTGAACGGGCCGAGGCCCACCCCGACCAGGTCGTAGAGTTCGGCGCTCAAGCCGCCTCCCGCCGCGGGGCCGGGACGCGCAGCATCAGGGTGGCGCGCTTTTCCGGCAGTTCGAGGGTGCCCGAGGCGTTGAACCCGGCGGCCGTGAACGCGCGGATCGAGGCCAGGTTGCGCTCGTCCGGCTCGGCCACGATCCGGCGCGGCGAGCGGGCTTGCACGGTGTCGGCGAGCACGCGCAGCATCAGGCTGCCGAGGCCCAGGCCGCGGCAGTCGCCCTCGCCGATCAGCAGGTGCACGCCGAGGTCGTCCGGCTCGGCGTCGTAGTAGTCCCCGAGCGGGTCCTCGGCCGCGCGGTAGAGCTCCCAGTAGCCGATCGGACGGCCGGACAGCCGCGCCAGCATGGGCTCGCAGTAGGACAGCTCGATCTGCCGGCGCACGTGCTCGGCGGTCCGCTCGAACGGGCCGGCCAGCTCCCAGTACCGGGCCACCTCGGGGTCGTTCATCCAGCGGTGGATCACCGGCAGGTCCCGCTCGGGCTTGACCGGGCTGAGGGTGAACCGGCCGGCCGGGGTGGACAGGTCGTACCACTGCACGGTCGGCGGCGGGGACGCGGCGGCGTTCATCGGCCGGCCCCCGCGCCGAAGCAGGGGTTGGGGATCTCCACGTACACCGACTGGGTGGCGAGCTCGCCCACCAGCTCGTCCAGACCGGCCGCGCGGGTGAGCAGGTTGCCCTTGCAGCGCAGCGTCGCGGCGGAGGTGAGCAGGTCGGTGGGGCGGTGGCCGCGCAGCGGGGCGAGCAGTTCGCCGGCCAGGCCGAGCAGCTCGCGCTCGTCGGCCAGGCCCGCGCAGCCGAGGGCGCCGACCAGGCCGAGCAGGTTGTTGATGCCGACGTAGTAGACCAGGCGCTCGGTGACCACGTCGTCGGCCACGATGGTGGAGCTGGCCTGGCCGAGCTCGGGGTCTCCGGCCAGCTGGGCCAGCTCGGCGATGCGCGAGGCGCGGTAGTAGAACCCTTGGTTGTCGCGGTACCACCCGGCCCCGGGGTAGCCGCGCTCGTCCAGCTGGATCAGCGTGTTCTGCATGTGGCCCTCGAGCGTGACGCCGAGTTCCGCGTCCAGCCAGAGCATCGGGGTGATCAGCCGTCCGACGTAGCCCGCGAACCAGTCCACGGTGACCGCGCGCACGTTCCGGCCGGCGCTGGCGGCCAGGCCGTGCAGATGCGAGGCGAGTTCGTGAGCGTGGCCGTCGGCGGCGATCTCGCCGCGGCCGAGGTCGGTCAGCGCGGCGACGCAGTAGACGTAGTCGGTCGGCCGGAACGGGGAGTGGCGGAAGGAGACGTCGAGCCCTGGCACGCCGTCCACGGCGAGGTAGGCGGCGTCGGTGAGCATCCGGAAGTCGGGGTGCGCGGACAGCAGCCGGCTGCCGGCCGCCCCGGCGAACAGCCGGTGCGCCTCGACGCCGCGCACGAGTTCCTTGCGCAGGTTCTCCCGCTTGGAGTTGGTGATGTGCAGGCCCAGCGAGAGCTTGAGCATCACCGGCGCGTCCTGCCGGTAGACGGTGCGCAGCGAGGAGGTCGGGAACCAGCGCGCGCCGGAGCGGCCGCGGTGGCGCAGCCGGCCCTCGGCCAGCAGGGTGCGCACGGCCGGACGGCGCATCAGATCCGCGGCCTGCCAGGGGTGCGCCGGCACCAGGGCGCCGTCGTCCGGGAGGGTGCCGCTCAGGAACGCGGCCAGGTCCTGCGCGGTGGGGCCGAGTTCGCTCTCCTGCGCGATCAGCTCCCGGTCCACGCTGAACCAGTCGAGCTGGAAGCCGCCGCGCAGCTCCGGACAGTAGGACGGCTCGGTCAGCCCGTCCCGGCTCTTGGGCGTGGGGTGCAGCGGATGCCCGGCCAGCAGCGCCTGCTCGGCGGCCAGGAACGGGGTCGGGGCGCCGCCGGAGGCCGAGTCCGGCGGGGCCGGGCGCGCGGCCCGGTCGGCCAGGTGCACCGCGATCCGCTCGGCCGACTCGGCGGCCCGCTCGGCCAGCTGGTCGGCCGCGGCCGAGTGCGCCGGTCCCGCCTTGGCCATGTACCTGGCCAGTTCGCCCGGGTCGAGCACGCCGCCCTCGGTGCGGGCCGGGCCGAAGCGGTGCCAGCCGGCGGCGGACCAGTAGCGCACCGGGACGGTGACCGTGGCCTGGCCGATCTCGAGCACGAGCTCGGCGCCGTCCGGGCGGGTGACCCGGTTCTCCCTGATCCAGCAGCGCAGCAGCGTCTCGACGGAGAGCCGGGCGGCCGCCGCGGTCAGCTCCGCGTCGCCCGGCCGGGCCGCCGGGACGGAGGGTTCTGACACGGTCTGCGGCTGCGCCACTGTGTTCACGTTTCTTTCCTCGGGCACTGACGGGCGGCGGCGGATCGGGGCGTGGTCGGATCGGGGCGTGGTCGGGGCGACGCGGATCGGGGCGGAACGGGACGGCTCCGCGGCGGGCCGGGCCGCGCGGGCCCGGCGCCGGGCGCGGTGCGAGCCGCGGCGGCGCTCGGGGCGTGACGGGGCCTCAGGTCTCCGGGCGGTCGCGCTCGGCCGCGGTCCGCGCGATCAGGTCGAGCAGGGCGTCGAGCTCGGCCGCGGTGGTCTGCGGGCGCAACAGGGTGAGTTTGAGCCGGAGCGATCCGGGACCGGAGCCGGGCTCGGGCAGCCGGGTGCGGCCGATCACGGCGAGCCCGGCCGCGAGCAGGTCGCGCCGGACCGCCGCGTTGACCCGGTCCGGGTCGCCCTGCCGGGCCCGGTAGCGGAAGAGCACCGTGGTCAGGGCGGGCGGCAGGGCCAGCTCGAACCGCGGGTCGGCCTCGAACCTGGCCGCGACGTACGCGGCCTGGCCGAAGCAGCTCTCGATCATCCGGGTGTAGCCGGCCCGGCCGTGGTGGCGGCAGGCCGCCAGGATCTTCACGGCGTCTGCCCGGCGGGTGGTGCGCAGCGAGCGGCCGAGCAGGTTCGGGTAGCCCTCGGCCTCGTCGTCGAGGTCGCTGAGGTAGGCGACGCGGCGTGAGATCGGTGCGAGGGCCGCGGGATCGCGGGTGAGCAGCAGCCCGGCCGGGATGGTCTGCCAGCCCAGCTTGTGCAGGTCCACGCTCACACTGTCGGCGAGTTCGAGTCCTGTCAGCAGCGGCCGGCGCACGTCCGAGAGCAGCAGTCCCCCGGCGTACGCGGCGTCCACGTGGAACCAGGCGCCGTGCGCGCGGGCGGTCTGGGCGCAGGCGGCGAGCGGGTCCACGGCCCCGGCGTCGGTGGTGCCCGCGGTGGCGACCACGGCCGCGATCCGCTCGCCGCGGGCGGAGAGTTCGGCGGCGATGCGCATCAGCGCGCGCGGGTCGAGCCGGTGGTCGGCGAGCACCGGGACCGGGATCACGGCGCGTTCGCCGAGGCCGAGCTGGGCGGCGGCGCGGGCCAGGGAGAAGTGGGCCAGGCTCGAGGCCAGGATGCGCAGCCGGCCGCACGCGGCGGCGGGCAGGCCTGCCTCGGCCGGGTCGAGGCCGAAGCCGCGGCGCACCGCCTCGTCCCGGGCCAGCAGCAGCGCGAGGTGGTTGGACTCGGTGCCGCCCGAGGTGACCGAGCCCGCGCCGGGGGCGCCGAAGGCCAGCGCGCTGAACGCGGCGAGCACCTCGTCCTCCACCGCGCTCGGCGCCGCGCTCTGGTCCCACGAGTCCTGCGACGGGTTGAGCGCGCCGACCAGGGTGTCGGCCGCCATGGCGACCGGGTCGGGCGGGCAGTGCAGGTGGGCGACGGTGCGCGGATGGGCGGCGCGCACGGTCTGCTCCGGCAGGAACGCGGCCAGGGCGTCGAACGAGGCCGGGCCGAGGCCGACCTCGGGCAGCACCGGGGTGAACTCCCGGCGCACCCGCTCGGCCAGCGCGGCCGGGGAGCCGGGCGGCAGCGGCCGGGTGGGCGCGGGCACGAGCGCGCCGAGCATCTGCAGCAGCGCCGAGCCGTCCTGGTGGGGGGCGGCGTCGTCCCCGGCCGGGCTGGGCAGCAGATCGGCGACGGTGGGGGGCTCGGCGGTGGCGTCGTCGGCCGACTCGACGTCGATCTCCGGCGCGGGCGATTCGGCGCCGTGCGCCACCACTCCGTCGTACGCCTCGGCGGTGGCCAGGGCCGAGGCCTCCTCGGACTCGCCCGACTCCGACTTTCCGGTCCAGTTCATGCTCGCCAGCCGGTGCTCGCCGCCGCGATGGAGGCCAGGACCAGGTCGCGTACCTGTTCCGCCTCCAGTTCCGTCATGATCAACGGTGGCAGTAGCCGCAGCACCGCGCCGTGACGGCCGCCGAGTTCCACGATCAGACCGCGCTCGAGGGCCTCGGTGCGCACCCGGCGGGCCAGGCCGGGCGCCGCGGGCCGGGCGCCGAGGGCGTCCGGGGCGACGTCGGGATCGACCAGGTCCACCCCGATCATCAGGCCCCGTCCACGCACGTCGCCGATCGCGGGCAGGTGCGCGGCCGCCTCGGCGAGGTCCTCGCGCAGCCGGTCGCCGAGCTTGCGGGCGCGCTCGGTGAGGCTGTGCTCGACGATGAAGCGCATGGTCGCGGTGCCGGCCGCCATGGCCAGCTGGTGGCCGCGGAAGGTGCCGGTGTGCGCGCCCTCGTCCCAGACGTCGTACTCGCCCCGGTAGACCAGCACCGCCAGCGGCAGTCCGCCGCCGATCGCCTTGGACAGCACCATCATGTCCGGCACCACCTCGGCGTGGTCCACGCCCCACAGTTCGCCGGTGCGCCCGAGGCCGGTCTGCACCTCGTCCGCGATCAGCGGGACGCGGTGCTCGGCGGCCAGGGTGCGCAGCGCGCGCAGCCAGCCGTCCGGGGCCGGGATCACCCCGCCCTCGCCCTGCACCGGCTCCACCAGCATCGCGGCCGGCGGGGTCATCCCGCTGCCGGGGTCGTCGAACAGGCGCCTGGCGTGCTCGACCGCGATCCGCTCCCCCGCGATCCCGCCGACGCCGTACGGGCAGCGGTAGTCCTGCGGGAACGGCAGCCGGGTGACGCCCGCGTCCGGCACCCCGGCGACGCCGCGGGCGGCGACGCTGCCGGTGGCGGCGAGCGCGGCGGCGGTCATGCCGTGGTACGCGCCGGTGAAGGCGACCAGGCCGGTGCGCCCGGTGGCCGCGCGGGCCAGCTTGATCGCGGCCTCGACCGCGTCGGCCCCGCTCGGGCCGCAGAAGTGCAGCTTCGCGTCCCCGGCCAGGCCCGGCGGCAGCAGGCTGAGCAGAGTCTCGGTGAACGCGTCCTTGATCGGCGTGGCCAGGTCGAGCACGTGCAGCGGGGCGCCGTCGTCGAGCACCTTGCGGATGGCCTCGACCGCGACCGGGTGATTGTGGCCGAGCGCGAGGGAGCCGGCGCCGGAGAGGCAGTCGAGGTAGCTGCGCCCGTCGGCCCCGTAGACGGTCATGCCCTCGGCCCGGACCGGGACGACCGGCAGGTGCCGCGCGTAGCTGCGGGCCGAGGACTCCCTCGCCGCCTGTCTGGCCAGCACCTGGTCGGGATCGCAAAGCTCTTCGACGGTCAAGGCCTGCCCTCACTGACGATTCATCAGAAGATCGTTGTGAGGCAAGCCTTACCCAGGATTGGTGACGGAGTCAAACCCGCGTCACTACCGCGAGTGACAAGTAGCAAGAGTGTCGGTGAATGGACGAGACGCGAACTGCCCCGCGATCGTTCGATCGCGGGGCAGTCGATGCGGCGTGGGATCAGCTCAGGTACTCCGCCAGCGCCGCGTGCAGCGGGGCGTCGACCCGGGCCAGCACCCGGGTGCCGGTCTCCAGGTGCGTCTCGCTGAGCATCTCGCCGTGGGTGTGGATCCGGGCGAGCAGGTCGCCGCGGCCGTACGGGACCACCGCGTCCACCTCGAACTCGGGGTGGGGCAGGTCGGCCTCGATCGCGGCCAGCAGCTGCTCGATGCCCTCGCCGGTGCGGGCCGAGACCAGCACCGAGTGCGGCTCGCGGCGGCGCAGGCGGGCGACCACGTCCGGGTCGGCCGCGTCGGCCTTGTTGAACACCACGATCTCCGGGATCTCGGCGGCGCCGATCTCGTGCAGCACCTCGCGCACGGCGGCGAGCTGGCCCTCGGGGTCCGGGTCCGAGACGTCCACCACGTGCAGGATCAGGTCCGCCTCGATCACCTCCTCGAGGGTCGAGCGGAACGCCTCCACCAGCAGGTGCGGCAGGTGCCGGACGAATCCGACGGTGTCCGCGACGGTGTAGCCGCGTCCGCCCGCGGTCTCGGTCCGGCGCACGGTCGGGTCGAGGGTGGCGAACAGCGCGTCCTCCACCAGCACGCCCGCCCCGGTGATCCGGTTGAGCAGCGAGGACTTGCCGGCGTTGGTGTAGCCCGCGATCGCGACCGAGGGCACCGCGTTGCGGCGGCGCTCGTGCCGCTTGGCCACCCGGCCCTTGCCCAGGTCCGCGATCTCCCGGCGCATCTTGGCCATCTTCTCGCGGATCCGGCGGCGGTCGAGCTCGATCTTGGTCTCACCGGGACCGCGGGTGGCGATGCCGCCGCCCCCGGCCGTACCGCCGCCGCCCATCTGGCGCGAGAGCGACTGGCCCCAGCCGCGCAGGCGCGGCAGCATGTACTGCATCTGCGCCAGGGCGACCTGCGCCTTGCCCTCCTTGGACTTGGCGTGCTGGGCGAAGATGTCCAGGATCAGCGCGGTGCGGTCCACCACCTTGACCTTGACCACGTCCTCGAGGTGGATCAGCTGGGCCGGGGTGAGCTCCCCGTCGCAGATCACCGTGTCCGCGCCGGTCTCGGCGACGATGTCGCGCAGCTCCTTGGCCTTGCCCGAGCCGATGTAGGTGGCCGGGTCGGGCAGGTCGCGACGCTGGGTGACGCCCTCGAGGACCTCGGAGCCGGCGGTCTCGGCCAGCGCCGCGAGCTCACGCATCGAGGCGTCCGCCTCGGCGGCGCTACCCGAGGTCCACACGCCCACCAGCACCACGCGCTCCAGGCGCAGCTGCCGGTACTCGACCTCGGTGACGTCCTGGAGTTCGGTGGAAAGGCCGGCCACACGCCGCAGGGAATGCCGATCGGCAAGGTCGAACTGCTCGCCGTCGTAGTCGTTCCCCGCAGCGTTCCGGATCTGGTACTCGGAATCGACTTCGTAACGGGAGTTGGTCATCTGTGCCCTTCAGCTTCTGCGGTGGTGAGCCGGGCTCGCTCGAGCCGGCCGTACTTCGATGGTGACACGCCCGGGCGGGCCCGGGCATGTCGTTTTTTCGCGCGCACGCAACACGACCCCGCCCCGCGGGTGCGCGGGACGAGGCCGTGGCCGGACGCTAGGAAGATCAGCGTGATGGATCGGATCAGCGCAGTGCCAGCTGGGGGACCTGGCCGCTGCCGGCCACCGGCAGGCTGCCGGCGTTCAGGCCGCCGGGCAGGACCACGGGGTAGGCCAGCAGGTTCGGCGTGGCGGTCATGGTCGCGCCCACACCCGCGGCCGCGGGTACCCGGCGGCTGACCGGGCGGGCGGCCGGGCGCGTCCCGGGCCGGACGGCGCCGCGGGGCACCGGCTTCGCCAGCGGCATGCTCTTGACGGCACCGGAACCGGCCGCCGCACCCACCCGCGCGGTGGGAACCGGGGCGGCGACACCGATGCGCTCGGATTCGAGCTGTGCGGCCAGTTCGGCCGCGGCGAGCTCGATGGAGACCTCGCGTAGGACGTCGGACAGGCGGGCCTGCAGGGCGTCGCAGATGGCCGCGAGCAGCTCCGAGGACGGCTCCTTCTGGCCGCGCTCGATCTCGGAGAGGTACCCGGGCGAGATTCTCGCCGCTGCGGCCAGTTGCCGCAGGGTACGGCCTTCGTCCTGGCGCTTGCGCCGAAGCACATCGCCGAGCAGGCGACGGATCAGGATCATGGCGTCGCTCCCTCCCTCTCATGAACTCGTCGTCGGTCAGTCGGCCGGGCTCACCCGCTCCTCGCGAGCTCGCTCGCGGTGATCGGGAGACCCCGTCACGCGGAGCGGCTTTCGGCCACCGTACCCGCTCCGGGTCCGGTATTCACCGGCCGGAGGAAAATTTCTTTCGGCCTCCGGCGCCGCCCAGCTTGTCCGAGGTGGACACCTTCGGGGTGTCCGCCCCCGTGGGCGCCATGCCGATCCGGACTCGGACGGCTCGCCCACATCCTGACAACGGCCCGGGGCCGGAGGTAATTCCCTCGCGTCTCGCGGGGTCCAGGACGCACAGGCGGACGCCGCCTCCTGTCTGCTTACTCTAAGACGTGCCACGGACGCTACCGGTTCATGCGCCGACCGGGAAATCTTTTGTCTACGCGTTACCCTGCTGCCCACGATGTGAGATGCGCCACCGCGTTCGCCAGGGCCAGCCGGGTCGCCGCCGCCTGGATCTCGGCCCGATCGCCCTCCAGCCTGGCCGGAACCACCAGCGCGTGATCGAGGTCGGGGCCGACCACCGCGATGTAGACCGTGCCCACCGGCCGCCCGTCCTGCTCGTCCGGACCGGCCACGCCGGTGGTCGCGACGCCCACGTCCGCACCGCACACCCGGCGCACCCCCACGGCCATCTGCCTGGCCACCTCGCCGTCCACCGCGCCGACCCGGCCGAGCAGCGCCGCGTCCACGCCCAGCACGCTGGCCTTGAGGTCGGTGGCGTAGGCGGTGACCGAGCCGCGCAGGACCGCGGAGGCCCCGGGCACCGCGGTCAGCGCGGCGGCCACCCGGCCGCCGGTGAGCGACTCGGCCACGGCCACGGTGAGCCGGGCCCGGCGGGCCACCAGGAGCAGCTGGAAGGCGGGGTCCTGCTCGTTCACCGGGCGCCGCCCGCTCCGGTCCGCAGCCGAACCGCGCGGGCCACGTAGTCCACCCCGGTTCCGACGGTCAACAGCAGGGCCGCGGCCATCACGACCGTGGCGCTCCACTGGAGCCAGGCCACGCCGGCCAGCGGCAGCACGTACAGGAAGATCGCCAGCGACTGCACCACGGTCTTGAGCTTTCCGCCCGGGCTGGCCGCGATGACGCCGTATCTGATCACCCAGAAGCGCATCAGCGTGATCCCGATCTCGCGCACCAGGATCACCACCGTCACCCACCACCACAGCTCGTGCAGCAGGCTCAGGCAGATCAGCGCCGAGCCGATCAGCGCCTTGTCCGCGATGGGGTCGGCGATCTTGCCGAAGTCGGTGATCAGGTCGTGCTTGCGGGCCAGCTCGCCGTCGAGCCGGTCGGTGGCCGAGGCCAGGAAGAACACGGCCGCCGCGGTCAGCCGCCAGGCCGTGCTGTGCCCGCCGTCGTGCATGAGCGCGGCCACGAACACCGGCACCAGCACGATCCGGGCCGCGGTGAGGATGTTGGCGATGTTCAACAGCGGCACGGGGGGCTTGGGGGCGGGCGCGGACGCCTCGTCGTCCGCCTCCAGGCGACGCTCGGCCGGGGTGGTCAACGGCGGCCCGTCGCGGCGCCGGTGGGCTTGGCGTACAGGTCCACGCCCTCGCTGCCCACCACCACGGCGTCCACCAGGTCGCCCACGCGCAGCGCGTACTCGGCGCCCTCGATCCGCACCGAGCCGTCCACCTCGGGACCCTGGTGCGCGCCGCGGCCCTCGGCCCAGTCCTCGCCGACCTCCTCGATCAGCACCCGCACCGGCTCGCCCACCCGCTCGGCGGCCCGGCTCGCGACCAGGTCGTCGGCCAGGTCGGCCAGCGCCGAGGCCCGCTCGTCGATCAGGTCCTGGTCGAGCTTGTCGGCGAACCCGGCGGCCTCGGTGCCGTCCTCGTCGGAATAGCCGAACACCCCGATCGCGTCCAGCCGGGCCTCGGTCAGGAAGCGCTCGAGCTCGGCGTAGTCCTCGTCGGTCTCGCCGGGGAATCCGACGATGAAGTTGGACCTGGCCCCGGCCAGCGGCGCCTGCTCGCGGATGGTGCCGAGCAGCTCGAGGAACCGGTCGGTGTCCCCGAAACGGCGCATCCGGCGCAGCACGCCGGGGGCGGAGTGCTGGAAGGACAGGTCGAAGTAGGGCACCACCTTGGGCGTGGTCGCCAGCGCGGTGACCAGGCTGGGCCGCAGCTCGGCCGGCTGGAGGTAGGACACCCGGATCCACTCGAGCCCGTCGATCGCGGCCAGTTCCGGCAGCAGCGTCTCGAGCAGGCGCAGGTCGCCCAGGTCCTTGCCGTAGGAGGTGGAGTTCTCGCTGACCAGCACCATCTCGCGCACGCCCTGGTCGGCCAGCCAGCGGGCCTCGGCCAGGATGTCGGCCGGGCGGCGGGAGAGGAACGCGCCGCGGAAGGCCGGGATCGCGCAGAACGAGCAGCGCCGGTCGCAGCCGGAGGCGAGCTTGAGCGGGGCCGAGGGGCCGTCGCCGAGCCGGCGGCGCGGGGTGCGCGGTCCCGAGGCGGGGGCCAGGCCCTCGGGCAGCTCGGCCACCGGCGTCTCGGGGGCGGCGGCCTGGCGCTCGACCGGGGTGAGCGGGAGCAGCTTGCGCCGGTCCGAGGGGGTGTGCGCCTCGATGTGGCCGCCGGCCAGGATGGTGCGCAGCCGGTCGCCGATGTCCCGGTAGGAGTCGAAGCCGAGCACGGCGTCGGCCTCGGGCAGTTCCTCGGCCAGCTGCTTGCCGTAGCGCTCGGCCAGGCAGCCGACCGCGACCACGGCCTTGGTGGCGCCGTGGCCCTTGAGGTCGGAGGCGGCCAGCAGGGTGTCGATCGAGTCCTTCTTCGCGGCGTCGACGAAGCCGCAGGTGTTGACCACCGCGATCTCGGCGTCCTCGGCCTCGTCCACCAGCTCGAATCCGTCGGCCGCGAGCCGGCCGGCCAGCTCTTCGGAGTCGACGTCGTTGCGGGCGCAGCCGAGCGTGATCAGGGCGACCTTGTGCGCCGCGCGCGGGCCGGCGTCGGACAGCGTGACGGGCGGTGTGGTGGAGCTGGGCATAGGACAAGACTATCCGGCGAAACCCTCCGGTGAACGCGCGCCGCCGGATGGGCGGACCCGAGGAGGCCGGTTCACCGCCCGCGCGCGGGCGGTGAACCCGGCTGCCCGGCAGGTCGGATCCGGGCCGGGCGGCGCCTCACAGCAGCCCGGCCGGTCCGAAGCTCGCGGTCACGACCTGCCCGGCCGCGCCGCCGGCCGTCACCGGCTTGCCGTTGAGCTCGAGCGCCACCCCGGCCGCGTCGCCGAGGGTCACGTCCAGGCGTGAGGCGTCGGTGAACTCCTTGGTCTGGTTCGGGTTGAGCACGTCCCAGTACAGCTGCTGCCCGGCCGCGTTGGTCACCCCGACCCACACCGCCGTGGCCTTGGTGGTGATCTTCAGGTCCACCGGGGCCTTGGGCGCGAGCACCGCCGGCGCGATCGGGGGCGCGGCGGCCGGCTTGTTGGTCACGAGCACCTGCGCCTGCGGCTTGGCCGCCCTGGCCGCGGTCGCGGCGCCGGCGTCGGCGCCGTGTCCCGGCCACAGCTGCACCGCGGCGACCAGGGCCACCGCGCCGACCGCGCCGAGCAGCGCCAGCGACCAGTTCGGCCCGGACCTCGTCTTCTCCTTCGACCCGCCCATGAACGCCGCGGGCGTCTCGTTGTGCGCCGCGCCCTCGGCCGCCACCGGGTCGACCAGGCGCATCGCCGAGCCGGAGTCCGCGTCGGTGTAGTCCAGCCGGCGCGGCTGCTTGAGCGCGGGCAGCTCCGGCGGCGGGTTCGAGCCGACCATCGGCACCAGCGAGGGCACCGCGCCGGGCACGATCGTGGGCAGTACCGCGCGGGCCCGGTTGGTCGCGGCCTGGCGCACGTCCTTGCGCTCGGAGCCGAGCGGCTTGGCCGGGCGCGCGGGCGGGGTGACGACGCGCGGCTTGCGCAGGTCCCGCTTGGTCAGCGGCGGCAGGTGCACCGCGCCGTACATGGCCAGCAGCGGCTCCGGATCGGCGCCGACGGCCTGGGCGTACGCGCGGATGTGGCCGCGGGCGTAGATGTCCCCGCCGCACTGCTCGAAGGCGCCCGCCTCCACTCGGCGCAGCGTCTCCGGTGTCATCCGGGTCGCCTCGCCCACCTGGCGCGCGGTCAGCCCGCGATCGATCCGGGCCCGCAGCAACAGTTCCCCGATCGCCCGGTGCCCGTCCTGGTCCTGCTGCTGCGTCATACCGCCGCCTCCCGTGATCAGTACCCGGATACGCCCCGCCTCGTCCGGCCGAGCCGGCCACGGGCTCCGGTCCCGTTTATCTGCTTGCCTTACCGGTTCGTGCCCGGTTCGGGGCGACCCGTCCCCTCCCAGACCGCGGTTTCCCCCGTTTGGCGGCCTGGTCATGTGGCCCGTACCGGCTAACGCGCAGGTGAGCGGAAGGTCACGCCTCGGCGTTCAGGGCGTCGAGGACCTGCTGCAGGTCCTCCGGACGTACCAGGACGTCGCGGGCCTTGGCACCCTCGGACGGCCCCACCACGCCGCGCTGCTCGAGCAGATCCATCAGCCGGCCGGCCTTGGCGAAGCCGACCCGCAGCTTGCGCTGGAGCATCGAGGTGGAGCCGAACTGGCTCGAGACGATCAGCTCGGCGGCGGCCACCAGCAGCTCGAGGTCGTCGCCGATCTCCTCCTCGGGCTTCTTCGGCCCGGCCGCGCCCTCGGTCACGTCGGTGCGGTACTCCGGGGCCTCGCGTTCCTTCCAGAACGCGACGACGCCGGTGATCTCCTCGTCCGAGAGGTACGCGCCCTGCAGCCGGATCGGCTTGGACGCGCCCATCGGCAGGAACAACGCGTCGCCCTTGCCCACCAGCTTCTCCGCGCCGGTCTGGTCCAGGATGACCCGGGAGTCGGCCAGCGAGGAGGTGGCGAAGGCGAGCCGGGACGGCACGTTCGCCTTGATCAGGCCGGTCACCACGTCCACGCTGGGGCGCTGGGTGGCCAGCACCAGGTGGATGCCGGCGGCCCGGGCGAGCTGGGTGATGCGCACGATCGAGTCCTCGACGTCGCGCGGGGCGACCATCATCAGGTCGGCCAGCTCGTCCACGATCACCAGCAGGTACGGGTAGACCCGGTACTCGCGGTCGCTGCCCAGCGGCGCCTTGACCTTCCCGGCGCGCACCGCCCGGTTGTAGTCGTCGAGGTGGCGGAACCCGGTCTCGGCCAGGTCGTCGTAGCGCAGCTCCATCTCGCGCACGACCCACTGCAGCGCCTCGGCGGCCTTCTTGGGCGAGGTGATGATCGGCACGATCAGGTGCGGCACGCCGTCGTACGCGGTCAGCTCCACCCGCTTGGGGTCCACCAGGATCAGCTTCACCTGCTCCGGGGTGGCCCGCATCAGCACCGAGGTGATGAGGGTATTGATGCACGTGCTCTTACCGGCGCCGGTGGCGCCGGCCACCAGGATGTGCGGCATACGGGTGAGGTTGGCCGTGATGTCGCGCCCCTCGACGTCCTTGCCGAGCCCGACCAGCATCGGGTGGCCGTCGGCCACCGCGTCGGGCGAGCGCAGGATGTCGCCGAGCGAGACCATCTCCCGGTCGGTGTTGGGGATCTCGATCCCTATGGCGCTCTTGCCCGGGATCGGGGACAGGATGCGCACGTCCGCCGAGGCTACCGAATAGGCGATGTTCTTCGACAGGGCCGTGATCCGCTCCACCTTCACCGCCTGGCCGAGCTCCACCTCGTAGCGGGTGACGGTCGGGCCGCGGGTGAAGCCGGTGACCCTGGCGTCCACCGAGAACTGGGCGAAGACCCCGGTGAGCGAGTCGACCACGGCGTCGTTCGCCTTCGACCTGGCCTTGAGCGGCGCGCCCGCGGCGAGCAGCTCCGACGGCGGCAGCGCGAGGTCGCCCGCGTCGCCGGAGGGCCGGGTGATCGGGAGCGCGTCCGGCTCGGGCCGCTTGGCCCGCGGGGCCTTGGCCTTCTTCTGCAACGGCAGCGGGGAGAGCAGCACCGTCGGCTCGGATTCGCCGCCGTCGAGGTCAGGGTCCTGCGGAAGCTCGGGGTCGACCTGCGGATCGGCCGGTCCGAGCGGCAGCCCGGCGACCACCGGCAGCTCGGTCGGGTCGCGCTGGTCGAGCCGGGGGTCGTCGTCGGGCAGCTGGCGGCCGTGGAAGGCGAGGTCGAGCATCCGGTCCGCCCGCGCCCTGGCCTCGCGCAGCCGGTCCGGGATCCGGTAGACCGGGGTGGCCGTGGTCACCAGCAGGCCGAAGAAGGCCAGGAGCAGCAGCAGCGGGACGGTCAGCCACTGGGTGAGCACCGCGGACAGCGGCGCCGAGGCGAACCAGCCGATCCAGCCGGTGCCGTGCCGCATGGCCTCCTCCCCCATCGAGGGCGTCGGGGCACCGCGGGCGATATGCGTGATGCCGAGTATCCCCAGGCTCAGGCAGGTCAGCCCGATCGCGATCCGCCCGGTCTCCTCGACGCTCTCGTGCGGGTGGCGCATGACCCGGAACGCCAGCCCGAACAGCACCAGCGGGATCACCCAGGCCAGGCAGCCCATCGCGCCCACGAAGAACGCGTAGACGCCGCCGCCCACGATCCCGGGCACCTTGTGGAAGACCGCGGCCCCGATGACGAGGCCGAGCGCGATCAGCAGCAGGCCCCAGCCGTCGCGCCGGTGGTCCGGATGCAGGCCGGTCTTCTCCGCGCCCGCGGCCGAGCCGTCGGCGCGCACCGGGCCGTCCGTGGCCATCGCGCCGCGCGGGGCCTTGCCCCGGCGACGGACCAGCGCGCCGATACCGCGGCCCGCGCCCATCCAGAGCATGGCCAGAAACAGCGTCAGACCGTGGAAGAACAGGTCGACCGGGCCGCGCAGGGTGGGCGTGGACGCAGAGCCCTTAGCCGGGCCCTTGGCCTTGCCGGACGCGGCGCGCGACGGCTTGGCGGCCGCCTTCTTGGCCGGACGCTTCGCCTGCGTGCGCTTCGCGGGGGCAGGGGACGGCATGCTCCGAGACTACTGGATGATGACCGGTCAGGCGCGGAGCGCGCACGCTCCGCGGGGCCGTGCGGCCTGCGGCCGGGCCCACTCAGGTCATCGCGTCGAGCGCGGAGCGCAGCCGCCCGAGCCGGCTGCCGAGGGTCTCGAGCGCGGCCGTGAGCTCCGCCTTGGCCACGCTCTCGCCGGACCCGTCCGCGGCCAGCTTCTCCAGCGTCCGGGTGTTCTCCTCCACCGCGGCCAGGCGCGCGGCCAGCTCGGCCACCAGCAGGGGCCCGTCGCGCCCGGCCTCGTCGCGTTCGGCGAGGCGGTCGGCGAGCAGCTGGGCCTGTTCCTTGAGCAGCAGGTTCTTGCGGTGCAGCTCCACGAACACGGACACCTTCGCCCGCAGGATCCACGGGTCGAACGGCTTGGCCAGGTAGTCCACCGCGCCCGCCGCGTAGCCGCGGAAGGTGTGGTGCGGCCCGTTGGACACCGCGGTCAGGAAGATGATCGGGATGTCCTTGGTGCGCTCGCGCCGCTTGATGTGCGCCGCCGTCTCGAAGCCGTCGAGGCCGGGCATCTGCACGTCCAGCAGGATCACCGCGAAGTCCTCGGTCAGCAGGGCCTTGAGGGCCTCCTCGCCCGAGGCGGCCCGCACCAGCGTCTGGTCCAGCGCGCCGAGCACGGCCTCGAGGGCGACCAGATTCTCCGGGCGGTCGTCCACGAGAAGGATCTTCGCCCGTTCCGTCACCATCGCCTTCGCCTTCCGCCGCGGGCCGGCCGGCCGAGGCCGGGCGCCGCCCAATCAATCGAACACTGTCGAGGAACTGCCGCCTCTACCGTACCCGCCCCGGGCCGTCACTCGCAGTGAGCCAAAGACGAATCAGATCGAGCAGCTGCCCGGTGACGACCGGCTTGGTCACGTATTCCGAGGCTCCGGCCTCGATGGCCTTCTCCCGGTCGCCCTGCATCGCCTTGGCCGTCAACGCGATGATGGGCAGGTCGGCGAAGCGCTCCATCCGCCGGATCGCGCGCATCGTGGTGTAGCCGTCCATCTCCGGCATCATGATGTCCATCAGCACCAGGTCGATCCGGTCCGAGCGCTCCAGCATGTCGATGCCCTCGAGCCCGTTCTCGGCGTAACGCACCGTCAGGCCGTGCTGCTCGAGCACGCTGGTGAGGGCGAAGACGTTGCGCACGTCGTCGTCCACGACCAGCACCACCTCGCCGTCGAAGCGGCCGCTGTAGCGGGCGCCGTCCAGGCCGAACCCGCGGGGCCGGGTCGCGGAACCCGGGGTGCGCCCTTCCACCGCGTGCGGCCGGTCGTCGGCCACCCCGAGCAGCCCGCGCTGTTCCGGCACCCGCACCCGCGGCACCGAGATCGCCTGGATCGGCGGCTCCATCGGCAGGTAGAGGGTGAAGACCGAGCCGCGCCCGAGCGTGGACTGCACCGTGATGGCGCCGCCGAGCAGGTGCGCGATCTCCCGGCTGATGGACAGGCCGAGGCCGGTGCCCGCGTACTTGCGGCTGATCGTGCCGTCGGCCTGGGCGAAGGCCTCGAAGATGATGCGCAGCTTCTCCTCGGCGATGCCGATCCCGGTGTCGGCCACCTCGAAGGCCACCGCCTTGGGCAGCGCCACCAGCTGCTCCCCGTCGCCCACGTGCACCTGTTCGGACACGGAGATGCTCAGCTCCACCGTGCCCTCGCCGGTGAACTTCGCCGCGTTGGACAACAGGTTGCGCAGCACCTGCTGGAGCCGCTGCTCGTCGGTGTGCAGCTCGGCCGGGGCGTGCGGGTCGAGCCGCACGGCGAAGTCGAGTCCCTTCTCCGCGGTGAGCGGGCGGAACGTCGCCTCCACGTACTCGACCAGCGAGGACAGGGCTATCGGGCCGGCCTGCACGTCCATCCGGCCGGCCTCGATCTTGGACAGGTCCAGGATGTCGCTGATCAGGCCGAGCAGGTCGGATCCGGAGCCGTGGATGGTCTCGGCGAACTCGATCTGCTTGGACGTCAGATTGCCCTCGCTGTTGTCCGCCAGCAGCCGGGCCAGGATCAGCAGGCTGTTGAGCGGGGTGCGCAGCTCGTGCGACATGTTGGCCAGGAACTCGCTCTTGTACTTGCTCGCCAGCGCCAGCTGGTCGGCCCGCTCCTGCAGCGCCTGCCTGGCCTGTTCGATCTCGGAGTTCTTGACCTCGATGTCCTTGTTCTGCCGGGCCAGCAGCGCCGCCTTCTCGGCCAGCTCCGCGTTGGACCGGCGCAGTTCCTCCTGCTGGGACTGGAGTTCCTCGGAGCGCTCCTCGAGCTGCGCGGTCAGCTGCCGGGACTTGCCCAGCAGGTCCTCGGTGACCGAGTTGGCGATGATCGTGTTCACCGTGACCCCGACCGACTCGATGATCTGGTCGAGGAACGCCAGCTGGATCTCGGTGAACTGCTCGAACGAGGCGATCTCGATGACCGCGAGCACCTGGCTCTCGAACAGCACAGGAAGCACGATCAGCGAGGCCGGGTCGGCCGAGCCGAGGCCGCTGCCGATGCGCAGGTAGCCGGCCGGGACCCGGGTCAGGTGGATGGGCTTGCGCTGCGCGGCCACCTGGCCCACCAGCCCGTCGCCGAGCCGGAAGGCCACGTCCACCCCGTCCGGGGCGGTGGCCACCCGGCCGTAGCCGGCCAGCATCCGCAGCCGGCCGTTCTCCAGCAGGTAGAAGGCGCCGTGCTGGCCGTTGACCACCGGGGTCAGCTCGGCCATGATCAGCTGCGCCACGGCCAGCGGGTCGCGCTGCCCCTGCATCAGGGAGCTGATGCGAGCCAGGTTGCCCTTGAGCCAGTCCTGGTCCTGGTTGCGCCGGGTGGTCTCGCGCAGGTTGGCGATCATCTGGTTGATGTTGTCCTTGAGCGCGTCCACCTCCCCGGACGCGTCCACGTCGATCTGCTGGGTCAGGTCGCCGCGGGTGACCGCGGTGGCCACCTCGGCGATGGCGCGCACCTGGGTGGTGAGGTTTCCGGCGAGCTGGTTGACCGACTCGGTCAGCCGCTGCCAGGTGCCGGCCACGCCGGGCACGGTGGCCTGGCCGCCGAGCTGGCCCTCGGTGCCCACCTCGCGGGCGACCCGGGTGACCTCGGAGGCGAAGGCGGAGAGCTGGTCGACCATGGTGTTGATCGTGGTCTTGAGCTCGAGGATCTCCCCGCGCACGTCCACGTCGATCTTCTTGGACAGGTCGCCCCGGGCCACGGCGGTGGTGACCATGGCGATGTTGCGCACCTGGCCGGTGAGGTTGTTCGCCATGACGTTGACGGTGTCGGTCAGGTCCTTCCAGGTGCCGGCCACGCCGGGCACCTTGGCCTGGCCGCCGAGCCGCCCCTCGGTGCCCACCTCGCGCGCGACCCGGGTGACCTCGTCGGCGAACGCGGAGAGCTGGTCCACCATCGCGTTGATGGTGTTCTTGAGCTCGAGCACCTCGCCGCGCGCGTCCACGTCGATCTTCTCGGACAGATCTCCCCGGGCCACCGCGATGGCCACCTGGGCGATGCCGCGCACCTGGCTGGTGAGGTTGTAGGCCATGACGTTGACCGTGTCGGTCAGGTCCTTCCAGATCCCGGCCACCCCGCGCACGTGCGCCTGGCCGCCGAGCTGGCCGTCCGTACCCACCTCGCGCGCGACCCGGGTGACCTCGTCCGCGAACGCGGAGAGCTGGTCCACCATGGTGTTGACGGTCTCCTTCAGCTGAAGGATCTCGCCGCGCGCGTCCACGCTGATCTTCTGGGACAGGTCGCCCTTGGCCACGGCCGTGGTGACCAGGGCGATGTTGCGCACCTGGCTGGTCAGGTTCGAGGCCATCGAGTTGACCGAGCTGGTCAGCTCCTGCCACACGCCCGCCACGCCCGGCACCTTGGCCTGGCCGCCGAGCTGGCCCTCGGTGCCCACCTCGCGGGCAACCCGGGTGACCTCGGAGGCGAACGCGGAGAGCTGGTCCACCATCGCGTTCACGGTGTTCTTGAGCTCGAGCACCTCGCCGCGGGCGTCCACGTCGATCTTCTCTGACAGATCTCCCCGGGCCACCGCCGTGGTGACCTGGGCGATGTTGCGCACCTGGCTGGTCAGGTTCGAGGCCATCGAGTTGACCGAGTTGGTCAGGTCCTTCCACGTGCCGCCGACGCCCGGCACCAGCGCCTGGCCGCCCAGCTTGCCCTCGGTGCCCACCTCGCGCGCGACCCGGGTGACCTCGTCGGCGAAGGTGGAGAGCTGGTCCACCATCGAGTTGATGGTCTCCTTCAGCTCGAGCATCTCGCCGGAGACCTCGACCGTGATCTTCTGCGACAGGTCGCCCTCGGCCACCGCCGTGGTGACCCCCGCTATGTCGCGCACCTGCGCGGTGAGGTTGCGCGCGGCGGAGTTGACCGAGTCGGTCAGGTCGCGCCAGATGCCGTCGGCGCCGGGCACCACGGCCTGCCCGCCGAGCTGGCCCTCGGTGCCGAGCTCGCGGGTGACCCGGATCACCTCGGAGGCGAAGCCGGAGAGCTGGTCGACCATCGAGTTGATGGTGGCCTTGAGCTCGGCCATGGCCCCCGCCGCCGGGCCCTCGACCTTGCGCGAGAGGTCGCCGTCGGCCACCGCGGTGGTCACCCGCAGCAGCTCGTGCACCTGGTCGGCGAAGCGGTTGGTGGTCTGCTCCATCGAGCCGATCAGGATGGACCACTCCCCCGGGAACTGACCGGCCCGCGGCCCGCCGTTGCCCGCGGCGCCCGCGCCGTTCGTACCCGCGTCGGCCCGGGCGGCCGCGCCGGCCTCGGTGCCCGCGCCCGCGCCGGCCCGATTCATCCGGTCGATCGCCTCGTGCAGCTGCAGCTGTTGGGCAGCCAGCCGGTTCACCCCGCGTACCTGGCGCAGCACGTCCCCGCGCAGTGAGCGCCCGTCCACCTGGAGCGGCAGCGGGGCGGCCGCGGCCTCGCGCAGCTTGCCCTCGGCGAGCAGCTCCACCACCTGGCCGGTCTCCTGCATCGGCAGGACCAGCCCGTCCAGCATCGAGTTCATCGCGTCCGCGGTGCGCTGCCAGGACCCGGCACCGGGCCCGTGCGCCACCCGCGCGGCCAGCCGCCCGTCCCGGCCCACCGCCTTGGCCACCCGGCCGACCTCGGCGTGCAGGGCCTGCTCGCGGTCCACGATGTCGTTGACCACCGCCGCCAGCGGAGCCAGCGGCGAGCCCGGGCGCACGTCCAGACGCCGGCGCAGGTCGCCGTCACGCACCTGCCGCAGGGTACGCAGCGCCTCCGCGAGTTCCGCCGCCGTGGCCCCGTCCACTCCCGCGTCCACCGCGTTGCCCGCGCGCTGCGTCATCGCCTCTCCTCCACCTCTGCCGGTAACCACCGTCCTCGTATCGTATGCCCGTCCCGACCAGTGCCTGTCCGGTTTCGCACGGAATTCCGCGGCGTTCGCGTCGTGAACGCGTCCTGTTCGATACCCGTGTGCGCCCGGGGCTCTAGACTGCCGCGGTGAGCATGACCCGCGTCGCCGAGTTCGCCGCCGCCCCCGGCGCGGCCAACGACGCGCGCAGGTTCGTCCGGGAAACCCTGGCGGAATGGGATAAAACGGGCGGCCTCGGCGTCGAATCCGTCCTCGACGACATCCTGCTGCTCACCAGCGAACTCGTCACCAACGCGGTCGTGCACGCGGGCACCAGCGCCGTGGTGACCTGCGAACTGCGGCCCGGGCCCGACGGCGAGCCGGCCGCGGTGCGGATCGAGGTGGCCGACCGGCATCCCGGCAAGGCCCTGCCCGCGCCCCGGCCCCCCTCGAGTCGGGACGCCGCGCCCGAGTTCGACCAGGAGCATCCGATCCCGGACTCCCCCGAGCACGGCTGGGGCCTGTATCTGACGGCGCATCTGGCCGACGCCTGGGGCGTGCAGTACTCGCGCACCCGCAAGCAGGTCTGGTTCGACCTGCCGCTGCCCGAGCGCGCCGCCGAGGGCGCGGTTCCGGCCCCGCCGGCGGTGCCCGGGCACGACCCGGCCGACGCGCTGCCCGCCTGGGACCCGCACAGCGTGGAAGAGCTCGACGAACACCTGCGCAACGTGGCCGAGCACATCAGGAACCTGTTCGACCTGGACACCGCGCTGATCCTGCTGACCCAGGACGACGCCCCCGGCACGCTGCGGGTGCGCGCCGCCGCCGGACTCCCGGCCGGATCGCTGCCGCAGGTCACCCAGGCCCCGAGCGCGGCCAGCCGGATCGACCTGTCCGCCGTCCCCGCCGTCTACCCGGACCTGGCCGGACGCGGGGAGCACTCCAGCGCTCTGCTGTCCGCGCTGGCCGGCCTTGGGCTGCGCTCGCTGTCCACCGCGCCGCTGACCGTGGGCGGGCGCACCACCGGCCTGATCGCGGTGGCCGACCACGGCCCCGACCGGATCGGGGAGGCCGACGCGCTGCGGCTGGCCCGGGAGGCCGAGCGGATCGCGCTGACGGTGGAGACCGCGCGGCTGGCCGAGGCCGGGCAGAGCCGCCGGGCCGCGCTCTCCTTCCTGGCCGAGGCCGGGGAGCTGCTGGCCGGCTCGCTCGACCCCGAGCGCACGCTCGCGCTGGCCGCGCAGCTGCTGGTGCCCTCGCTGGCCCGCTGGTGCGCGATCTACCGGCGCAACGAGATCGGCCGGCGCCGCCCCGCCATGGTCTGGCACGCGGACGAGGACTGGTACGACCCGCTGGCCGAGGCCGTGGCCGCCGCCGGGGAGCCGGCCCCGGGCACGGACGCCTCGCAGTGGCCGCACTCCGAGCACGCCGCGCTGCGCCCCGGGGAGCTGCTTGTGCTCCCGCTCGAGGCCCGCGGCCACCCGCTCGGCACCATCGCCCTGGCCACCGCGCCGGGCT
Source organism: Actinospica durhamensis (assembly GCF_018139695.1). Classification (GTDB taxonomy): domain Bacteria; phylum Actinomycetota; class Actinomycetes; order Streptomycetales; family Catenulisporaceae; genus Actinospica; species Actinospica durhamensis. The sequence goes on from NZ_JAGSOG010000070.1 coordinate 28,953, forward strand.
CCCGGCTCACCCGCGAGGCCGCCGACCTGGCCTGGGACCTGGCCCGGCGCATCTCGGTCACCTACGACGCCGCGCTCTCCTACGCCGAGCTGCGCCGTACCGCCCACCAGCTGCAGTCCTCGCTGCTGCCGCCGGAGATCCCGCACGTGGACGGCGCCGACATCGCCGTGTTCTACCACCCGGCCGGGCAGGACGGCGCGGGCCCGGACATCGGCTACGACACGCTGGTGGGCGGCGACTTCTACGACGTGTTCGAGATCCGCCCCGGCTGCTGGGGCCTGGCCGTGGGCGACGTGTGCGGCACCGGCCCGCAGGCGGCCGCGGTCACCGGCCTGGCCCGGCACTCGCTGCGGCTGCTCGCCCGCGAGGGCCTGCGCCCGTCCACCGTGCTGCACCGGCTGAACCAGGCCATCCTGGACGAGGGCGAGCGCGGGCGCTTCCTGACCTTGATATACGCCGAGGCCGAGCCGCAGCCGGACGGCTCGCTCAGCCTCGCGCTGATCTGCGCCGGGCACCCGCCGCCGCTGATCCTGCGCACCGACGGCCGGGTGGAGGCCGCGGGATCCTCGCAGCCGCTGCTGGGCGTGATCGAGGGCGACCCCGGCTTCCACGTCGACTCGGTGGCGCTGCGGCCAGGCGACGCCATGCTCTGCTTCACCGACGGGGCCTCGGAGCGGCGCCGGGGCGGCGCGATGCTCGGCGACGACGGCCTCGCCCGGCTGCTCGCGGACTGCCGGACGCTGTCCGCGGCCGGGATCACCGCGCGGATCCAGCGCGGCGTGGAGCAGTTCGGCGACGGCCCGCTGGGCGACGACATGGCCCTGCTCGCACTGCGTGCCGCGCCCGGAAACGAGGGCGCGGCACGCGGCGGGCGAACGGCATAGTCGGACAGTCCGAATATCTCCGGCGTGTCTAACCCATTTCCTCCAGCGCCTTGCCCTTCGTCTCCTTGATGAACTTCACCACGAAGAAGAAGGACACGAACGCCATGCAGGCGTAGATGATGTACGAGCCGCTGAGCGACCAGCGGCTCATGGTCGGGAAGGACTGGGAGACCGCGAAGTTGGCCAGCCACTGGAAGGACGCGGCGACCGAGAGCGCGAGCGCGCGGATCTTGTTCGGGAACATCTCGCCGAGCAGCACCCACACGACCACGCCCCAGGACATGGCGAAGAAGAACACGTAGATGTGTGCGCCGACGATGGCGGTGGTGCCGTAGGCCTTCGGGATCGAACTGACCGCGGTGGACTTGTTCACGTGCGAGAAGGCGAAGGCCACCACGGCCAGCGAGACCGTCATGCCGAGCGAGCCGATCAGCAGCAGCGGCTTGCGTCCGACCCGGTCGATCACCGAGATCGCCACCACCGTGCCGATCACGTTCACGATCGAGGTGGAGACCGACAGGAGCAGCGAGTTCGAGACGTTGTACCCCACGGACTGCCACAGCAGCGAGGAGTAGTAGAAGATGACGTTGATACCCACGAACTGCTGGAAGATCGACAGCCCGATACCGATCAGCACGATCGGCAGCACGAAGCCGTTGGAACCGAGCAGGTCGCGGAACGCGGGTTTGTGTTCGGACTTGATGACGTGGTCGATCTCGGCGATCCGCGCGTCGAGGTCGACGTCCTCCCCCTCGACCTTCTGCAGCACGTCCTGGGCCCGGCCGACCTGCCTCGTGGCGATCAGGTAGCGCGGCGACTCCGGCACCATCAGCGCGAGCAGGCCGTAGAGCACAGCGGGGAAGGCCTCGATGATCAGCATCCAGCGCCAGGCCTGCAATCCCCAGAGGTTGTTCGTGGTCTGACCGTTGGCCGCTTCGTTCAGGCCGTAGTTGATCAGCTGGGAGACGAAGATGCCGAGCACGATCGCCATCTGCTGGAGCGAGCCGAGCCGGCCGCGGTACTGCGCCGGGGCCACCTCGGCGATGTAGGTGGGCGCGACCACCGAGGCGATACCGATGCCGATACCGCCGACGATGCGCCAGATCGACAGGTCCACGATGGAGAACGCGAGGCCGGATAGGACGCCGGAGACCACGAAGAGGACCGCGGCGATCAACATGACCTTGACCCGGCCGATCCGGTCGGCCATGGACCCCGCGATCCATGCGCCGAAGGCCGAGCCGAGCAGGGCCGAGGCCACCGCGAAGCCGGTCGCGCTCGAGCCCACGTTGAAGTGCTTCTGGATACCGGTGACCGCTCCGTTGATCACGGAGCTGTCGTATCCGAACAGGAATCCACCCATGGCGGCCGCGGCCGCGATGAAGATCACGTAGCCGAAATGTTCTTCACCTTCATGAACACTCTTTCCCATCGCCATGATCGGAAGGTAACCCGCGAACCGGGTGGGAAACCCCCCGGGCGAGCCGAAGGAGTGACGAGACGTCACCCACCCCCGCTCCGGACGGTGGAGCGGGGGTGGGTGAGAGGTCTGTGTGCGGCGCCGGTCAGCGCATCGCGGCGAAGCGCGACATCGCGTGCTCGACCAGGCGGATCAGTGTCAGCTTGGTCGACTCCCGCGAACGGGCGTCACAGGTCACTATCGGCACGTCGGCCTGCACCGAGAGGGCCTCGCGTACATCGTCCATCTCGTGGCTGAGCACGCCGTCGAAACAGTTGACCGCGATGATGTACGGCAGCCCCGCGTCCTCGAAGTAGTCGATCGCGGCGAAGCAGTCGGCCAGTCGGCGGGTGTCGACCAGTACCACGGCGCCGATCGCGCCCCGGGTCAGGTCGTCCCACATGAACCAGAACCGGTTCTGGCCGGGTGTGCCGAACAGGTAGAGGATCAGTTCACGGTCGAGCGATACACGGCCGAAGTCCATGGCCACGGTGGTCGTGGTCTTGTCCGGGACCTTGCTCAGGTCGTCGATCCCGTCGCTCGCGGCCGTCATAACCGCTTCCGTGGTCAGCGGGCTGATCTCGGAGACGGCACCGACGAAGGTGGTCTTGCCGACTCCGAACCCGCCCGCCACGACGATCTTGACCGAGGTAGTCGGTCCGGAGGGCGCGGGCGCGGCGTAGCCCGCACTAGAGGTTGCGAAGTCCAAGGAGCACCCTTTCCAGAAGCGCGAGGTCCGGCTTGCCCTCGGCGGAACCCGGCTGCTGGACTGCGATCAGGCCCGACTCGGCCATGTCTCCGACCATCACCCGGGCCACGCCCAGCGGCATCCGCATCAGCGCGGCGATCTCGGCCAGCGACTTGATCTCGATACACAGTTCGCAGATCCGCTGGTGTTCCGGCATGAGTCCGTAGCCGGCGTTGCGGCCCTGAGGCGTGGTGGTCACCAGCGCCTCGATGGCCAGTTGGTAGCGCGCCCGCGTCCGGCCGCCGGTCATGGCGTACGGGCGGACAAGCGGGGAAGAGTCTTGTCCTGAGCTCAATGAAACCGTCCTTCACGCGGGGGATAGGGCGTGCGCCTACCGGGGGAGCGAGTTCTGCAGCTCCGCCCGCAGCGCGGGCGTGAGCGTGTCTCCGGCCCGCTCCACCAGAAGGGCCATCTCGTATCCGATCAGACCCATGTCGCAATCCGAGGAGGCCAGCACCGCGAGCACCGACCCGTCGCTGATGGCCATGACGAACAGGAAGCCGCGCACCATCTCGACCACGGTCTGGGTGACCGAGCCGCCCTCGAAGATCCGGGCGGCTCCGGTGGTCAGGCTGGAAAGGCCGGATGCCACCGCGGCGAGCTGGTCGGCCCGATCCCGCGGGAAGCCGTTCGAGACGGCGAGCAGCAGGCCGTCCGAGGACACCACGACGGTGTGGGCCACACCCGGCACCCGGTCCACGAAGTTGGTGATCAGCCAGTTGAGGTTCTGCGCCGCCTGGCTCAGCTCGCTCACGGTTGTGCCCTTTCGAAATGGTTGCCTGGAGTAGTGCTGGCCACGACGATCAGCGCTCGCCTTCGGACGGGTTTTCCTGACCGGTGGCGGCGTCGCGGCCCTGGCGAAGGCCGCGGTGGAAGCTGGAGAGCCGTCCGCGCACCTCTTCGGCCGAGCGTGCCGCCATCGGCGGCGGGGTGGCCTTGGCCGCCCCGGTGCCGCCGGCCGAGCCGGGCACCAGATTGGACTTGGGCACGCGCTTGGGCAGGCCCTTCTGGGTGAGGCCGGCCGCGACCGGCTTGGCCGCGGCCTGCGCCGCCCGCCAGCCCTCGTCTCCCGGTGAGGACCAGGCCCCGGAGGCACCGCGCGCCCCTTCCGGAGCCCGCACCTCCTCCGCGGCCGGGGCGGACGAGGATGGCCAACTCGGCGCGGGGGTCTCCATAGGCCTGTCTCCTGCGGAGTTCGGTACGGGTGCCGGGGCCGGGCTGCGCAGCTCGGCGGGCGGCTGTGGCGGGAATCCGGGCGCCTGCTCCAGCGGCTCGGCCGGTCGGGCCTGCGGTGCCGGGGCGGGCGCGGGAGCGGGTGCCGGCGCGGCGACCGGAGCGGGCGCCGCCTGCGCCTGCGGAGCCTGCGGCACGGACGGGCGCTGGGCCGCGGCCTGGGCTTGGGCCCTGGCCTCGTCGCGGCGGCGGAACCACTCGGACTCCATCGCCTCGAAGATCGGCAGGCGCTCGTCGGTGACCGGGGCCGGGGGCAGCGGGTCGGCCGCGAAGAGCCGGTCGGCCACCGAGAACGAGCCGGAGCCTGACGGGTCCGCCTGGGGCTGCGGGGTGAGCCGGAACTGCGCGGTGTCGTCCGAGCGGCGCTGCTGCGGGGCCGGGGCCTGGCGCTGCGCCGGAGCCTGCGGCGGGACCACCGGGAACTGCCCGGTGTCGCCGGAGCGCTTCTGGGCGGGCGGCGGGCCCTGCGGCGGGACGACCGGGAACTGCCCGGTGTTGCCCACGTCGCGGATCCGCGGCAGCTGTCCGGTGGACTCGGCCGGGCGCGGCGCCTGAGCCGGCGGGGCGACCGGGGGGGCCGGCGGCATCTGCTGGGGCAGCACGGGCTGCTGCGGCAGGGCGGCCGGCGGCTGCGGCGGCTGGAACGGCGGCTGCTGCGGGGCCGGCTGCTGCAGGCCCTGCGCGGACCCGTCGAGGCCGAGCTCGGCGCGCGGGGCGGCCCGGAACGGGTTGCCCGGCGCCGGAGCCTGCGGCTCCGAGCCGAATCCGGCCGGGGCCTGCGGCGCGCCGTACGGCGGCATCGAGGGAGCCTGCGGCTGCTGCGGCGCGCCGAAGGGCGAGTCGGAGCCGTACGACGTGTCCTGACCGCCGAAGGGCGAGTCGAACGGGGCGTCGTCGCGGGAACCGGGCTGCGCGGCGAACGGGTTGACCGGCGGGCCGACCGGCGGGGC
>NZ_JAGSOG010000710.1 GCF_018139695.1 Actinospica durhamensis
TTCTTAGCCTCCATACTGCCTTTCACAACAATACGTGTTTCGCTATCAACAACTGTTTCTGATAACAAATTAGTTGCAACTACCTTACCATCAATCAAGACATCCTGATAAACCAGAACTTTCTTACCAGTTTTGCCTTCTTGAAGGACATAAGATTGATCGGTAGAGAGACTTGCATCATAGCGAATTACCTCTACGATAGGAAGAATTTTTTCCTCTGTACGTTCCTTGGTAGTAAAGTCTAGACTTGGTTTTTCTTCAGCAGTAGGCGCTGTATCTGGAACTGCCGTAGTGATGTAAGGCAAACGAATCACCGTTGCAGTCAATGGCGCAAGTACAACTGCATCATCTGTCAATGTCACACCTACCAAATCAGTCAGCGCTGCTATTCCAGCCCGCTTACCATCAACCAGCACTTGACCCTTAAGCAATTCTTTGTAAATATCAGAAAGAACAAAACTACGTTCCTTACTGTCAGCA
>NZ_JAGSOG010000711.1 GCF_018139695.1 Actinospica durhamensis
TTCGTGAAGCTGCTGTCGGTTTCCACGCAGGCGCTGCTGCGGTTGCTGGGCGTGAAGGAGAACACCGCGAGCGCGGTGACCGAGGCCGAGATCCATGCCGTGCTGGCCGAAGGCACGAGCGCGGGCGTGATCGAATCCCACGAGCACCAGATGGTGCGCAACGTGTTCCGCCTGGACGACCGCCAGATCGGCTCGCTGATGGTGCCCCGCGCCGACGTGGTGGTGCTCGACGTGGAGGACAGCTTCGAGGAGAACCTGCGGCTCGTCGAGTCGTCGGACCACGGCCGCTTCCCGGTGGTGCGCGGCGGCATGGAGAACGTGCTGGGCGTGCTCAATGCCCGCCAGTGGCTGTCGCGCTCGCTGCGCGAGGACGTGCGCGACCTGTCGGCCCAGCCGCTGCAGTCGGCGCTCTACGTGCCCGAGACCATCACGGGCATGGAGCTGCTCGACAACTTCCGCCAGTCCGATCTGCAGATGGC
>NZ_JAGSOG010000712.1 GCF_018139695.1 Actinospica durhamensis
GCGCGCCGACAGCGTATGCAAGGTCGGCTCGGGCGAGGCGCACGCGCCAACCAGCAAGGCCACGGCAGCGCCGCCGGCCACGCGAAGAGAAAAAGACAGCATCGTCGTTTGCATCGGCATCATTGCGCGTCCTTTGCCTTGCCGCGGATCAGCGCTTCCGGGTGGCGGTCCAGATAGTCGGTCAGCACGCGCACGGACGCGGCGGCCTTGGCCACCTGTTCCAGCGTGTCGCGCGCATTGCGTTGCAGCGGGGCATCGTCGGAGAAGACCTGCCGCGCAGAGTCGAGCGTGCGGCGCGCCTCGGCCAGCGTTTCCTTCATCTGCGGGGCGAGATCGCTGTTGACGGTCTTGGCCAGTTGCTCGGTCTGCTTGAGCGTAGCGTCGAGCGTCGTCAGCGTGCGGTGAACATCCTGTCCGATCTGCTCGAACGGCACCTTGTTGAGCTTCTTGGCGATGCCGGCAATCTGCGCTTCGATAT
>NZ_JAGSOG010000713.1 GCF_018139695.1 Actinospica durhamensis
ACTGCACCCTCCGTGACATCTCGGGTCCCGGGGCGCTGAAGGTCCTGGGGACCACGGGAATGGCCGATCTGCTCTACAGCTTCGGCACGCTCCACCCCGGACTGGTCACCCTGCACAACTTCCCCAAGTTCCTGCAGGAGTTCGAGCGCCCGGACGGGCATCTGCAAGATCTCGCCGCCACCGACATCCTGCGCTCGAGGGAACTGGGCGTCCCCCGTTACAACGAGTTTCGGCGGCTGCTGCGGCTGAAGCCTGCGGAGAACTTCGCGGAGCTGACGGACGATCCGGCGTGGGCCGAACAGATCGAGCGGCTCTACGACGGCGACATCGAGAAGGTCGACCTCATGGTCGGGCTGTACGCGGAGAAGCTGCCGGCCGGATTCGCCTTCAGCGACACGGCGTTCCGCATCTTCATCCTGATGGCCTCACGCCGGCTGAACAGCGACCGCTTCTTCACCGAGTACTACACCCCCGAGG
>NZ_JAGSOG010000714.1 GCF_018139695.1 Actinospica durhamensis
TCGGTGTTCAGTTCGCGGCCGAGGTCGGTCGCGGTCTGGCATCGGCCGTTAGCGAGCAGCACCAGGCAACTGGCCTGGGAATGGGTCACGTCCATCGCGGCAACTTCCTGCTCGATGGCCATGGACAGCGCTGTCTTGGCGCGCCCCACGAGGTAGCCCACGCTTTCGCACATGCGGTAGTCCTCCACCCGGAAGAGCGTTCCGGCAGCAACTTCGGTGGCGGGTCTTGTCTGTTTGGACATCTTATGTATGCACAATCATTGTCCGGACAAATATACGAATTGACGCAGCAAACGGCAAGGTACTGAATGTGTGATTCCAGTTTTAGAAATAATGAGTGATCCTATATTCACCCGATCCACGTTCCTTCACCGATTCGTCAACGAGTGTCATGTCTTGCGCATCGCAGCATGCTAGAATGTCAGGTTATTCCGCGAGCTGAATTTGGGTGCTGTCCCGGGCTCGTGTCACGGTGTT
>NZ_JAGSOG010000715.1 GCF_018139695.1 Actinospica durhamensis
GCGTCAGTTAGCGGGGTGGGTCGTGCTTCGGGTGAGTGACACTTCGGGCGGACAGTGGTCGGACGGTCGGTTGGTCGGGTCAACAGTTAGCGGGCTGAGCAGTTAATCCGGCGGGACAGGCGGGGCAAGCCGGGGGTGGTGTAGGCCAGCGGCAGTTCACCCGGCAGCCCACCAAACCAATGCTCTGGCAAGCGCCACCCTGGGCCGCATTCCAGCCTCCGATCCCACGCCCTCATCCGACCCGCCATCCCCGGCTGAGGCCGCGCCCCATGCCCCCCAGCGGCCTCTCAGGCCAGGGCCCACCCGAAGTCCACCGTGGCCCGCGTCTCTGCCCCCTGCTCCTGTCCCACCGTCGCCCACAAGCCGTCCGCCACCTTGCGATCTGGACCCGTCAGCCGCACCGCCATCCCCAGCTGAGGCTGCGTCCATGCCTACCCGTCGTCTCTGGCAGGACCCACCCGCCGCCCACCGTGGT
>NZ_JAGSOG010000716.1 GCF_018139695.1 Actinospica durhamensis
GCCTTGGAGAGGTCCTCGAGCTTGCCGGCCTGGGTGGCGACGATCTCGGCGATGTTGCCGACCTCGACGGCCTGGACGTCCTGCAGGCCGCTGTTGGTGGTCAGGTGGTTGAGGAGGGCGGGGTAGTAGTTCTCGTTCCGCTCGATGACGTTCTCAGCGATCTTGATATCGGGGTTCAGCTTCTCGTACTCGGCGTACAGGCCGGCCTCCTTGAAGCCGAAGGTGCCGAACAGGCCCAGCGTGACCGTCGTCCTGCCCTCACCGCCCGACGAGGAGTCGGAGTCGTCTCCGCCGTCGTCGGCGCAGCCGGCCAGCAGCCCGGTGCCCAGCGACACCACGGCCGCGACGGCCAGTGCCTTGCGGACGATGGGCTTCCCCCCGCCCGAGCGCTGCCGAGAGAGGGGGAGGGTACGTGCTCGCATTGCGTCCTCCTGTTGCCCTGACGTGCCGACCCCCCGGCCAACGGCTCTGTTG
>NZ_JAGSOG010000717.1 GCF_018139695.1 Actinospica durhamensis
CCCTGGAACAGCTCGGGTCGCGGTTCGAACACGCCTTCCGTGAGGCCCTGCAGGCGTCCGGTCAGGATGGTGACGGGCGTGCGCAGCTCGTGGGCGATGGCGGCGTTCCAGAAGGCGCGTTCTTTTTCCGTGGCCTGCAGGCGTTCCGCCATCGCGTTGAAGTCGCGCACCAGTTGCGCGGTTTCGCCGAGTGATTCATCGTCGGCCGCTGCGCGTGCCTGCAGATCGCCCTGCGCCATCTGCCGCAGGCTCTCGGCCACCGAGTTGAGCGGCGTGAGGATGCGGCGGGAGAGCCGCACGGCCACGGCGACGGCGATCGCCAGCGCGGCCAGCATGGTCGCGAGCATCCATACCCATTCCACGTGGGACGGCACCCAGCTGTCGGAAATGCTCGATGGGGAATACGCCATGAGCAGGGCGTAGAAGGCGTAGGAGCCGAGCACCGAGATCAGGATGATCCCCAAGGCCATGAC
>NZ_JAGSOG010000718.1 GCF_018139695.1 Actinospica durhamensis
GGGGTCGAATCTTACTTCGAGGACGTATTCGCGGACGGGGACGTGGAGGGTGGACTGCAGTTCCGTCGAGCTGGGGCGCGGGTCTCTGTGTTCGAGGGTGTATTCGACGATGATGGACTCGCCTCGTGTCAGTTCTCTGTCGAAGAGGACCTCGGCCACCAGCAGGCCGGTGGCCTCGGATTCGACCACTTTTCCGATCCGGTGCGGCGCTACGGTGGTGATGACGGGGGGCGGGCCCGGTTCGTCTCGGCGGAAGATGGTGACCCAGCGGTCGGGGCCGTCTACGTCGGCGCGTAGCAGTTGTCTGCTGCGCATGCGCTTCTCGCGGCCCTGGTCGTCGAGTTCCAGCCGGATGTGGGTGCTCAGCCTGGTCAGGCTCTGGTCCCAGCGGGTGTCGACCTGGCTCAGGGCACTGCTGATATCCAGTTTGCCGTGCCAGGTGGCGCCGAGGCCGCGGCCGTCGGGTGGGGT
>NZ_JAGSOG010000719.1 GCF_018139695.1 Actinospica durhamensis
GTGAAGGGGCGGGTGCCGGTCAGCTCGTCATAGACCGACAGCGGACGGCGTCCGACTTCGACACTTGCTGCGGCGGTCCGGTTCAGCAGGGTCTGCAGCGGTCCGGCCTCCGACCCGAGAGGCTGGCCGCGGCGGGGCGAAGGCAGAGCGTCGCCGGTCGTGACGCGGCGGCCGGCGCCGGTGGGCAGGCCGTCCCAGTGCGTCTCGTCCACGACCCGCGCTCCGCGGCCGACCGCTCGCGGATGGACGGCCAGCAGCGTCTGGCCGCCCGCGTCGGGGACGGTGGCATGCAAGCTGACCTGCGACTTCGTGGCCCGGATCTCGACCAGCTGGCGGGGACGGACCTTCCGGGCGGGCACTGAGTAGAGGTTCGTGTCGAAGGCGACCAGACAGTCCTTGCCGACGTGCCGCAGATGCCGCTGCGTAACCACGTAAGGAGTCTGCGGCAGCGGGCGCAGAGCGGTGTGATCA
>NZ_JAGSOG010000071.1 GCF_018139695.1 Actinospica durhamensis
CCGATCGGCCCCGGCATGCCCACCCGGGTCGCCCTGGTCGACGGCTCAGGGGCCGGGCACCTGTTCGTCCTGGCCAAGCACGGCAGCGCGGACCCGCTGGCCTGGGACTATCAGTCCCCTGCCGGAGTGCACCTGTACCTGCAACGCACCGGAAGCGCCGACCCCGACCGCGCCTGGGTGCTGACCCGCCCCGACCGCACCCAGTTCTTCTTCGGTCTCGACGGGGTGGCCAGCGCCATCGTCGACCGTGTCGGCAACACCGTGGCATACCAGTACGCGGAGCCCGCGGGCGCGCCGTTCCGACACCTGCTCGCCGTCGTGGACGCGGCCGGTCGACGCACCCTGACCTTCCATTACCGCGGCCAGACGACGACCACGACGACCACGACGACCACGCCCCCCGCCGCGAGCCCCCAGGCGGCCCAAGGCGCGGCTGCGGCGGCCCACGCGTCATCCGCCGGTGCTTCCGCGCCCGTCCCCGCCGTCGACGTCCCCGGTGGTGCCCAGGCGCGCATCGACACGATCACCGACCTCGCAGGCCACGTACTCACCTTCGGCTACGATCCGGCGGGCCGCCTCATCGCCCTTACCGAGGCCGCGGGCAGCCCGGTGGCCCGCACCTTCGGCTTCGGCTACGCCGCGGCCACCGCCGGCGCCACCACCTCCACCGCGCCAGCCGGGCCGCTGACCTCCGTCATCGACCCGCTGGGTCATTCGACCAGGCTCGCCTACTTCCCGGCCACCGCCGATCGCCTCCATCGCCAGCGCGTCAGCACCCTGATCGACCGGGCCGGCGGCAGCCGATCCTTCGACTACGTCCCCGCCCGGGCGGGCGGTCCCGGCCTGGTGGACTCGGTCATGACCGACCCGGACGGCCACCGCACCGTCCTCGCGCTCGACGCCGAGGGCCGCACTGTGCGCGCGACCGACGCGCTCGGCCAGAGCACCGATCTCGGCTGGGACGCCGACGACGACGTGGTGCGGCTGCGCGAGGCCGACGGCGCCGTCTTCACCTGGGTCTACGCCCCGGGTACCGGCCTGCCGCTGACCATCGCCGACGCCGTCGCGAACGCCGCGGCCGGGCCGGGCCGGGCGCCCGCGGCCACGACTCTGGACTACCGCTCGAGCCTCGGCGGCCACGTCGCCGACCTGCTCGCCCAGACCAGCCCGGAAGGCCGCCGCTGGACCTTCGGCGTCGACGGGTACGGTGAGCCGGTCTCCGTCACCGACCCGCTCGGCAACGCGGTCGGTCCCGAGCACGGAGAATTCAGGCAGCTGCGATACGACCGGTACGGCGACCTGCTCGCGTCGGCGGACGGGGCCGGGCGCACGACCCGCTACGCCGACTTCACCGCCGCCGGGTTGCCGCAGACCACCACCGACCCGTTCGGTGTCGTCACCCGCACCCGGTACGACGCGCTCGGCGAGATCACCTCGACCGAAGCCCCCACCGGCCCGCATGGCTTACCGCTGCTGAGCACCTGCGCGTACGACGCCCTCGGCCGTGCGCTGACCTCGACCGTGACGGTCGGCGCGGCCCCCGCCGAGGTCACCCCGGCACCGGTGTACGACGCCGACGACGACGTGCTGCGGCGCGAGGATCCGTCGCAGGGTACGACGTACTCCCGCTACGACGCCATGAACCGCCTGCTGTCCCAGACCGACCCGGTCCGGCCCGACGCGGGGACCGACCCGCGCGCCCTGCCGCAGACCACGTACACGTACGACCTGGAGGGCGATCTGCTCACCGAGACCGCTCCGCTCGGCAACACCCCGGCCGGCGCGGGCGGATACGTCACGCGGTACCGCTACGACCCGGTCGGCCGCCTCATCCAGACCACTGACGCGTTCGGCGGCCGCACCACCGTCCGCTACGACGCGGTGGGCGACGCGGTCGAGCAGATCGACCCGCGCGGCAACGCCTCCACCGACCCGTCCGCCTGGGCCCACACCACCGTCTACGACCTCGACCACCGGCCGATCCTGGTCACCGACGCCTCCGGCGACTACACCGTCACCCGCTACGACCTCGACGGACTGGTCACCGACCGCACCGCGGAGCCCGTCGACCCGAGCGTCCCCGACACCGACGCGGGGCTGCGCCCCTATCTGACCCACACGACCCGCGACGCCGACGGCCGCGTCGTCGAGTCCGACCCGCCGCGCGACGACGAGTCGGACGCGGCAGCCGAGCCCGAGCCGGATGGAGAGTGGTAGATGGCACAGCACGTGTTCGCCGAAGAGCAGCACAGCATGTACGACGCCCCGCCCCTGGACGAGGAGTTGATCCGGGACGCGGAGCAGGCCCTCGGTGTGCGGCTGCCGCGCGCCTACCTGGACGCGCTGCGCGAGCGCAACGGGGGCGTGCTGGCGCGGCAGAGCTACCGGGTGGACTTCACCTCGGACTGGGGCGACGGCTCGGTCACCGTCGAGGCGCTGCTCGGCATCGGCGGCCGCTGGGGCGTGGACGTGATGTCGCGTTACCTGGTCGAGGAGTGGGAGTACCCGCCCGGCATCGTCGTGTGCATGCTCCCGTCCGGCGGCCACGACACGGTGATGCTGGACTACTCGGAATGCGGCCCGCACGGTGAGCCCGCCGTCGTCTACGTGGGCGAAGACCGTTTGCCCCGCCGCATCGCCGAAGACTTCCAGAGCTTCCTGGACGGCCTGAACTGAGCCCAGCCTGCCTGCCTGACCGATCTCGCCACCTCACCGCCACTCGGAGGCACCGTGACCCGCCGACGCACCCGTCCCGCTCCCCGTCCGGCCGTCCGTCTCGCCGCCCGCACCCGTCCCCGCATCCGCTCGCGCGCGGCCACGGCCGTCGCCCTGGTGCTGGCGGCCGTGGCCGCGACCGGCACGGCCCATGCGGCCGGTCCCCGCCTCGTCATGCTGCCCGGCGCGACCATGCCGCTCGGCCTGCCCGGCTTCGGCGGCATCGTCGCCGACGACGCCGTGCGCAGTGTGTTCGTCTCCTCGGGGCCGACCGGCCACAGCGTCGCGGAGATCGGCTACACCGGCACCGTCACCGCGACGCTCGAGCACGAGAACGGCGCCTCCGGCATGGTCCTGAGCCCCGACGGCCAGACCCTGTACGTCGCCCTCGCCAACGCCGACGCCGTGGTCGCCATCGACACCGCCGCCTTCACCGAGAAGGCGCGCTACCCGCTCCCCGCCCACTCCTGCCCGACCACTCTGGCCCGCACCGGCCCGGACGTCTGGATCGGCTACGGCTGCGCCGGAGCGGCAGCCGCGGGCGCGGGTGGGACTTCGGGCGTGGGCGCCGGCGTGGCCGTCCTCGCCACCGACGCCGCGTCACCCACGGTCGTTCTCGGCAAGCAGGACTCGAAGACGCCCGTGCGCTACGCGGCAGCGCCGATCCTCGCGGCGGCGGATTCGCCCGCCACGCCGACCGCCGCGACTTCGCCCGCCGACACACCCGACCCGACCGTCGCGACCGCCCAAGGTTCGACGGCCACCGCGCTCCACCCGGCCGCCACGACCACCACCGCCACCACCGCCACCACCCCGACCCCGGACCGGCTCGTGGTGGGCGAGCCCGGACAGAGCGCGAACGACCTCGCCACCTACACCACGACGGCGGGCCCCGACCCGTCGCTCACCCTGGTCAGTTCCGCGCCCCGCAGCGGCGGCGGGGAACTGACCGACCTCGCCGTCTCCCCGGACGCGGGCACGGCGTTCGCGGCCTCCGGATCGCAGGCCACGGTCGACGCCTTCACCACCTCCGGCCTCGCCGACGCCGGGCAGTACCAGACCGGTCTCGGCCCCGACGCGCTCGCGCTCTCCCCGGACGGCACCGAACTCGCCGCCACGACCTCGATCCCCGAGTCGAACGTCTACGTCTGGCGGATCGGGGCCCCGGCGGCTCCCATCGGCGACTACAGCCTCCCGCTGGCCGGCGCCCCGGCGCCGCGCGGCCTGGCCTTCTCGGGCGACGGCAGCATGCTGTTCCTCGTCACCGACCCGGCCTCCGGCTCCGGCGGTCCGACGCTCGAGGTACTGCGGCTGCAATAGTTCCCTGAACAGGCCCTGGCGCACCCTCCTACCTGCTCGGTCCGCCGGCGGGCGGCACGGGCACCGGGCCGGTGCTCGCTCGCACCACCAGTTCCGTCGCCAGTTCGATGCTGAGCGCCTCGTGGGCATGGCCCTCGAGCTGGCGCATCAGCATCGTGACGGCGACCCGGCCCATCTCCTGCAGGGGCTGGCGCACGGTGGTCAGGCGCGGGGTGGTGGCGCGGCTGACGTCGATGTCGTCGAAGCCGGTGACGGACAGATCCTCGGGGACGCGCAGGCCTCGGGCCGCGGCGGCCTCGAGCACGCCGACCGCGACCTTGTCGTTGAAGCAGACGATCGCGGTCGGCCGGGTGCTCGCGGGCAGGTCGAGCAGCTCACCGCCCGCCGCTGCGCCGGTGTGCGCGGCCGGCTCCCCGTGGCGCAGCAGCGCCGGATCGCCGAGCACGCCGGCCTCGGACAACGCGGCGAGGTGGCCGCCGACCCGGTCGTCGCGGGCCCGCCAGTAGGGCGGGCCGGTGATCACCCCGACCCGCCGGTGGCCGAGGCCGATCAGGTGGCGGGTGACGGCGCGGGCGCCGGAGAAGTGGGCGGCCGAGATCGACACCGTCTTGCGCGGGACGGTGATGCGCGGGTCCACGATCACGAACGGATAGCTGCGCGCGGCCAGCGACTCCAGATCGGTGCGGGACTCCGGCGGGAGTATCAGGACCGCGCCACGTGCGTCTTTCCGGGCGGGCAGGCTGCGCAACACCGAGGATTTCAGGGTCGCGTCACCCACGTCCAGGATCATCTCCTGGCCGTGCAGCGCGAGCGTCTCAGCCACCGAAGTCACGACGTGGCCGAAATAGTCGGTCAGCAGATACGGGCAGCGCACGAACACCGGGGGCCGCGGCCCCTGCGCGGGGGACCGGCGCCGCGGCTCCGGCGCACGCTCGCCGAGGCGCTCGACCACGTCCTGCACCCGCCGCCGGGTGGCCGGAGCGACGTTGTCCCGGTCGTTGAGCACCCGCGAGACGGTGGCCACGGACAGGCCCGCCGCGTCCGCCACCGCCCGCACGGTCACCCGCGAGGCCAGGAAGGCGGAGCCGAGGGAGCCGGAGGCGCCCGCGGGATGAGGGAGGCCACCGGGACCGTCCGGTCCGGCCGGATCGGACGGACGCGCGGAATTGGTTGGACCAGTCGAGCCGGTCCCGACCGACCCGTCCGACGCGAGCGAGTCAGCCCCCGCCGACGCTTCCCGCGCGTCCCAACCGACCCCTGACACACCCTTCTCAACATCGTGTGTTCCGGTACCGGAAGCCGGGGTTCCGGTACCAAAACCTGTAACAGACGGCTGTTTCATCTCTCCCCCATAACGATCTCGGGCGGTCAGAACAGGTCTGGACCAGAGTGGTTGACTCCATTCGACAGCATTGCTGCAATCACTGGCGCAGTCCGTTTCTGACTTGTTTCAGAAGCGATGCAAGGAGTTTCCCATCCCCACGGCGGGATTCCCACCCCGCCGCCACCGCTCGTGTCGAAGGGATTCACCGATGCGCAGCACCACGCCCATGTTCAAAGCCCGAGGGAGAGGCGCAGCAGCCGCCACCTCCACCCTCCGGGCCAAAACCCTGGCCCTGGCGGCCGGGACCGCGCTGGCCGCGTCGGGCCTCGGGCTGGCCACGGCCGGCTCCGCCGCGGCGGCCTCGTCCTTCCCGGCGCACTACGCCGCGCCGTACCTGCAGATCAGCACGTCGGACTCCGGCGACATGGCCGCCGACATGGCCGCGACGGGCCTGAAGTACTACACGCTCGCCTTCCTGATCCCGCAGTCCGGCTGCACGCCCGAGTGGGAGGACGGCGGCGACTCGGTCGGCGCCTTCAACTCGCAGATCAGCTCGCTGCAGGCGGCCGGCGGCAACGTCATCGTCTCCTTCGGCGGCGCGGACGGCGGTGAGCTCGCGCAGACCTGCACCAGCGTCTCCTCGCTCACCGCGGCCTACCTGAACGTGGTCAACACCACCGGCGCGACCCGCCTGGACTTCGACATCGAGGGCGGCGTGCTGTCCGACACCGCCTCCACCACGCGCCGCGACCAGGCCCTGGCCGCGCTGCAGGCCGAGGACCCCTCGGTCCAGGTGGACTTCACCCTCGCGGTCGCGCCCAACGGCCTGCCCACCGGCACCGGCTCGGAGTACGCGCTGCTGCAGGACGCGAAGAACCAGGGAGTGAAGGTCTCCGTCGTCAACATCATGACGATGGACTTCGGCAACGGGCAGAACGCCCTGAACGACGCCGAGTCCGCGGCGCAGGGGACCGCGAGCCAGCTGGCGGGCCTCTACGGGATCTCCACCTCGGCCGCCTACAACATGATGGGCCTGACCCCGATCGCCGGGCAGAACGACGACAACGAGGACTTCACCACCGCCAACGCCTCCACCCTGGAGAGCTTCGCGGCGGGCAACGGCGTCGGTGAGCTCTCGTTCTGGGAGGTCGACGGCTACGACAAGGGCACCGGGTACCAGTACTCGTCGATCTTCAACAAGATCACCGGTACGACGAGCGGTGGCGGCGGTGGCACCACGACCACCGGGACGGTCACCGGCTACGAAGGGCTCTGCCTCGACGACCGGTCCGCGAGCACCGCGAATTACAACCCGATTCAGGTTTATACATGTAACGGCACCAACGCGCAGCAGTGGACGGCCACGTCGAGCAACACACTGCAGGTGCTCGGCATGTGCCTCGACGTGGACGCGGCAGGCACCGCCAACGGCACGCTGGTGGACCTCTACACCTGCAACGGCACCGGCGCGCAGACCTGGGTGCACCAGTCGAACGGCGAGCTGCTGAACCCGAACTCGGGCAAGTGCCTCGATGACACCGGCTACGGCGGCTCCGGCACCCAGGTCCAGATCTGGGCGTGCGCGGACACCTCCAACCAGCAGTGGAACATCCCGTGACGATGACCTCGACGATCAGGCCTCTGACGCGGCGCTTCATCGCGCTGCTGACCACGCTGGGCTTGGCGCTCACGCTCAGCATGGCCCTGGCCCACCAGGCGCAGGCCGCCACCGGCACCGGGACGGTCACCGGATACGAAGGGCTGTGTCTGGACGACCGGTCCGCAAGCACCGCGGACTACAACCCGATCCAGGTCTACACCTGTAACAGCACCACCGCGCAGCAGTGGACGATCGACACCTCGGCCAACACGCTGTCGGTGCTCGGCATGTGCCTCGACGTGAACGCGGCGGGCACCGCCAACGGCACGCTGGTGGACCTCTACACCTGCAACGGCACCGCGGCCCAGGTCTGGGAACCGCAGTCCAACGGCGAGTTGCTGAACCCGAACTCGGGCAAGTGCCTCGACGACACCGGCTACGGCGGCTCCGGCACCCAGGTGCAGATCTGGGCGTGCGCCGACACCTCCAACCAGCAGTGGACGGTGCCGACCACCACGTCCGGCGGCGGCGGTGGCACCGGCACCACGCCGGCCTTCGGGTCGAACGTGTACGTGTTCAACACCTCGATGGCGACCTCGACCATCCAGGCCGACATCAACTCGGTCTACTCGTCGCAGCAGTCGAACCAGTTCGGCACGCAGCGCTACACGCTGATGTTCGAGCCGGGCACGTACAACGTGACGGTCCCGGTGGGCTACTACACGCAGGTCATCGGGCTCGGCCAGAACCCGTCGCAGACCGTGATCAACGGCGGTATCTACGTCGACGCGGCCTGGAACGGCGGCAACGCGACCGAGAACTTCTGGCGCGACGTGGAGAACATCACCGACAACCCGTCCTCCGGCACCATGGAGTGGGCCGTCTCGCAGGCCGACCCGATGCGCCGGGTGCAGATCAACGGCAACCTGACGCTGGACGACTACACCTCGGGCAACTCCTCGAGCAACTGGTCCTCCGGCGGCTTCATCAGCGACTCGGTGATCACCGGCCAGGTGAACTCCGGCTCCCAGCAGCAGTTCATCATGCGCAACGACAAGATGGGCAGCTGGACCGGGTCGAACTGGAACATGGTGTTCGTCGGTGACACCGGCGCGCCGTCCCAGAGCTTCCCGAGCCCGCCGGACACCACCGTCAGCACCACCCCGACCGTGGACGAGAAGCCGTACCTGTACATCGACTCCTCGGGTAACTGGGACGTGTTCGTACCCTCCAACCGCACGAGTTCGCAGGGCGTCAGCTGGTCCGGCGGCAACACCGCCGGTACCTCGCTGCCGATCAGCGACTTCTACATCGCCACGCCCAGCGACACCGCCGCGACGCTCAACTCGGCGCTGTCCTCGGGCAAGGACCTGCTGTTCACCCCGGGTGTGTACCAGATCAACGGCACGATCAACGTGTCGAACCCGGACACGGTGGTGCTCGGTCTGGGTCTGGCGACGCTGGTGTCCAACAGCGGTGACACGATCCTGTCCACCGCGGACGTCAACGGGATCCGGATCGGCGGTCTGATCTTCGACGCCGGTACGACCAACAGCTCCACGCTGGTGCAGATCGGCCCGAGCGGTTCGAGCGCGAGCCACGCGTCGGACCCGACGGTGCTCTCGGACGTCTTCGCCCGGATCGGCGGGGCCACCGTCGGCAAGGCCACGCAGACGCTCGTGATCAACAGCAGCAACGTGGTCGGCGATGACCTGTGGCTGTGGCGGGCGGACCACGGCAACAGCGGCACGGTCGGGTGGAGCACGAACACCGCGGCCAACGGCCTGGTGGTCAACGGCGCCAACGTCACCATGTACGGGCTCGCGGTCGAGCACTACCAGGCCGTGCAGGTCCAGTGGAACGGCAACGGCGGCGCGGACTACTTCTACCAGTCCGAGATGCCCTACGACCCGCCCAACCAGTCCTCCTGGATGGACGGATCCGCCGACGGCTACCCCTCGATCAACGTCGCCGGCTCCGTCACCTCGTTCGCGGCGTACGGCGTCGGCGTCTACTGCTACTTCAGCACGAACTCAAGCGTGGTCAGCGCCAACGCGCTCACCTCGCCGACGAGTTCCGGGGTGGTGTGGCATGACATGGTGACCGTCTCGCTCGGCGGGGTCGGCACCATCTCGCACATCGTCAACAACACCGGGTCCACGGTGAGCTCCAGCAGCACGGTGGCGGACCTCAGCTCCTACAGCTAAGGTCCTCCAGCCAGACCATAGAGCCGGAACCCAGCCGGGCCGGGCGCGCTGATCGAGGCGCGTCCGGCCCGGTCCGTCTTAGGCTGGAGCCATGCTTCCGTTCCCCGAGCACGCGGAGCGCGGCGTGCGGGTCGAGGTCGCGCCCGGGGCCGTGCACCTGCCCGGCTGGCTGCCCGTGGCGCGGCAGCGGGAGCTGGTCGCGGCGTGCCGGGAGTGGGCGCGCGGGCCGGTGCCGATGCGGCACACGCGGCTGCCCACGGGCGGGGTCATGTCGGTGCGGACGGTGTGCCTGGGCTGGCACTGGCAGCCCTACCGCTACAGCCGGACCGCGGACGACGTGAACGGCGCGCCGGTGGCGGCGCTGCCGGACTGGCTGGCCGAGCTCGGGCGCCGGGCCGTCGCCGACGCGTATCAGGACCTTTCGGCGCGGGAGTACGACCCGGACGCCGCCCTGATCAACTTCTACGACCGCGACGCGAAGATGGGGATGCACCAGGACCGGGAGGAGCGCTGCCCGGCGCCGGTGGTCTCGCTGAGCATCGGCGACACCTGTGTGTTCCGATTCGGCAACACCGCCACCCGCAACCGGCCGTGGCGGGACGTGCGGCTGCTCTCCGGCGACGCCTTCGTTTTCGGCGGTCCGTCCCGATTCGCCTACCACGGGGTGCCGAAGATTCACCCGGACACCGGGGATCCGGCCACCGGTATGCGCGGCGGCCGGCTGAACCTGACCCTGCGCCAGACCGGACTGGGCTCCGACGAGCCTGGTCCCGGTTGACCCGGACCGCTTACGCTACCTCCCATGACTGAGGACAGGCTGCCACAGCAGCGGCCGGAGTTGAGGGCGTCGCACGCGGACCGGGACCGGGTCGCGGAGCAGCTGCGGATCGCGGCGGGCGACGGCCGGCTGACCATGGACGAGCTCGACGAACGGCTCGACAAGGCGCTCAACGCCCGTACCGGCAGCGAACTCGAACTCCTGCTGCTCGACCTGCCGGCGGTCGCGGGCCCGGGCAGCGGCCTGCTGCCCGCGGTGGAGGCCAAGGAGCTGGTGCGGATCGAGGTCACTAGCGGCAACGCGAACCGGCAGGGGCGCTGGGCGGTGCCGCAGGCGATGAGCCTGCGGGTGCGCAGCGGCAACATCAAGCTCGACCTGACCGAGGCGGTCGTCTCCGGCCCGGTGCTCAAGCTCGACGTCGACGTGCGCAGCGGCAACATCGTCATCGTGACCCGGCCGGGCATCGAGGTGATGATGGACGAGGTCAACGTGCGCAGCGGCAACGTGAAGGTGCGGGTGCCCAAGGAACAGGCCTCGGTGCCCGCGTACCTGCGGGTCGAGGTGGTCGGCTCGGTCGGCAGCGGCAACGTCCTCGCCCGTCCGCCGCGCCGCGGTTTCATGGACTGGCTGCGCTCCCGGCCGATCCGCTATCCGGAGCTACCGCGCTGAGGCGCTGATCGCGCACCCGTCGCCGCTCGTACGCCCGCCTGGTGGGGCTGCGTACGCACGGCCGCGAGTTCCCGCCCGCGGGCCCCGGGCGCGGACTCCCGAGCACGACTCAGAACGCTGTGAGGCGAGGTATCCTCGATGCCTGAAACAGTGGAGTACGGGCTGCTGGGACCGGTGACCGTCCACTGCGACGGGTTGCCGGCGGCACTGCCGCGGCGGCAACGCGAGCTGCTGGCGGCACTGCTGCTCTCGGCCGGCCGAGTGGTGAGCGTGGAGGCCTTGCTGGTCACGCTCTGGGGCGCCGCGCCCCCGCCGACCGCGCGCGCGAGCCTGCACAACCACGTCAAGAGGCTGCGTTCGGTGCTGGACGCGGGCCGGGAGCCGGCCGAGCGGCGGCTGCTGACCGAGCCGGGCGGCTATCTGCTGCGGCTCGGCGCCGACGTGCTGGACGTGACCCGGGCCGAGACGCTGCTGGCCGCGGCCCGCTCGGCCGCGCGGGCCGAGGACTGGGCCGAGACCTGCGAGCTGGCCGCCGACGCGCTCGCGCTCTGGCGCGGGGAGCCGCTGGCCGACCTCGGCTCGGACGCGCTGGCCCGGGAGGCGCCGCGGCTGTCCGAGCTGCGGCTGCAGGTCTGGGAGACCCGGCTGGAGGCGCAGATGCACCTCGGCCGCAACGCCGAGGTCATCAGCGAGCTGCGGGCGCTGGCCCAGGAGCACCCGCTGCGCGAGCAGCTGCACGGCCTGCTGATGCTCGCGCTCTACCGCTGCGGGCGGCGGGCGGAGGCGCTGGCCGTGTACCGGGCCGCGCGCCACGTGCTGGTGAGCGAGCTCGGCAGCGAGCCGACCCCCGAGTTGCAGCGGCTGCACCAGGAGATCCTGTCCGACGAGCCCGCCGCTCCCGCGCCCGCGCCCACGGCCGTGCCGCGGCAGCTGCCGCCGCCGGTGGCCGGCTTCGTCGGCCGGGAGAGCGAGCTGGCCGGGCTCACCGCGTACCTGGACCACGCCGCGCACGACGGCGCGACCATGGTGATCTCGGCGATCGGCGGGACGGCCGGGGTGGGCAAGACGGCGCTCGCGGTGCGCTGGGCGCACAGCGCGGCCGCGCGCTTCCCGGACGGCCAGCTGTACGTCAACCTCCGTGGATACGATCCGCAGGACCCGGTGGACGCGGACGACGCGCTGGCCGGCTTCCTGGTCGCGCTGGGCGTCGCGGCGCCGCGCATCCCGGCCGGGCGGGGCGAGCGGATCGCCGCGTACCGCAGCCTGCTGGCCGACCGCAGGGTACTGATCGTGCTGGACAACGCGCGCCGGCTGGAACAGATCAGGCCCCTGCTTCCTGGTGCACCCGGCTGCGCGGTCCTGGTCACCAGCCGGGAGGCGCTCGGCGGCTTGGTGGCGCGCGACGGCGCGGTCCGGCTGGATCTGGACGTGCTGGCGCCGAACGCGGCGGCGCAGCTGCTGCGGGAGCTGATCGGCGAGCGCGCGCGGCGGGACGAGGCGGCGGCGCGGATGCTGGCCGAACTGTGCTGCGGCCTGCCGCTCGCGCTGCGGATCGCGGCCGAGCTCGCCGCGCTGCGCCCGGGAGCGGAGCTGGCCGAGATCGCCGAGGACCTCGCCGACTCCCGGCACCGGCTCGACGCCTTCGACGCGGGCGGGGACGAGGCCAGCGCGATCCGGGCGGTGTTCTCCTGGTCCTACCGGACGCTCGAGCCCGAGGTGGCCCGGGCCTTCCGGCTCGGCGCGCTGCATCCGGGACCCGCGTTCGACGCGTACGCGGCGGCCGCCCTGCTCGGCACCGACCTGCCCGGGGCGCGGCGGCTGCTTGACCGGCTGGCCCGCGCCTATCTGGTGCAGCACGCCGGGCCGGGCCGCTACGCCATGCACGACCTGCTGCGGGCCTACGCGCGGGAGCTGGCCGCGGCCGAGGAGTCCGAGGCCGAGCGTCGCGCGGCCCTGACGCGCTTGTTCGACCTCTACCTGCACACCGCGGCGCAGTGCGCCGACGCGCTCTTCCCGGCCGAGTCCTCGCGCCGCCCGGCCGTCGCGGCCCCGCCCGGCCCGATCCCGCGGGTGGCGAACCCGTCCGCGGCCACGGCCTGGCTCGACGCCGAGCGGGCCAACCTGGTCGCCACCGCCCTGCACGCCACCGGCTTCGGCTGGCCCGACCACACCACCCGGCTCTCGGTGATCCTCTACCGCTACCTCGACGCCGAGGGGCACTTCTCCGAGGCCGCGCTGGTGCACACGCAGGCCCGGCGGGCCGCGGCGCTGCTGGCCGACGTCTCCGCCGAGGCGGCCGCGCTGCGCCAGCTGGCCAGCGTCGACTTCCGGCAGGGCCGGTTCGCCGCGGCCGCGGACCAGCTGAACCTGGCGCTCTCGCTGCTCGCCGCGGTCGGCGACACCCGCGGCCAGACCCACACCGTGCACAACCTCGGCCTGGTCGAACGCCACCAGGGCCGGTTCCTGGACGCGATCGGGCACCTGCGCCAGGCGCTCGCGCTCAACCGGGCGCAGGGCGACACCCTCGGCGTCGCCAGGACCCTGATGAACCTGGCGGTGACCGAGCGCAGCCTCGGGCAGTTCGGCCCGGCGGTGGAGCACCTGACCGAATCCCTGGTGCTCTACCGGGAACTGCGCGACCGGATGGGCCGGGACGCGCTCACCGTGGCCGGGGAGGCCGACGCGCTGACCAACCTGGGCGTGGTGGACCTGCGCCTGGGCCACGCGGTGCAGGCGGCCGACCGGCACCGGCAGGCCATCGCGCTCTACCGGTCGGTGGAGGACCAGCGCGGCCTGGTGGAGGCGATGGTGAACCTGGGCGCCGCGGAGCGGCATCAGGGTCTTTATCCGATGGCCGGGCGGCACCTGGAGCAGGCGGTGGCGCTGTGCCGGGAGCTGGGGGACCGCTACTGCGAGGCGGACGCGCACGCCAACCTGGGCGTGGTGTACCTGCGCGACGGGCGCCATCCGCAGGCGGCCGATGAACTGCGCCTCGCGCTCGCGCTCTACCGCGATCTGGGAGACCAAGCGGGCCTGGCCCAAGCACTCGAGAGCCTGGGCCAAGCCCGGGCGGCCGTCCCCCACGGACGTTCCGGATGACCTGGCACCTCACACCCCGCCGCGGTGCGACGGACCTATCCGGGAGCCGCGGCCCGGCCCGGGGACCGAAGGCCTCCGAAACCGGCGCGAATGCCGCGACAACCGTGCCAGTAGTACGAGCAGCTATACGCGTGTGTACCTGCGGGCGCGGTTCTTACCCGTACGGTGGCACGCCGCGCTAACGGCCGGCTAACGGCCGGGGCCGGCCGCGGTCGGCGACGCGGCGCGCACCCGGCGCGCCAACGGGAACACCCGCAGCGGCGTGGCCCGGGCCACCACACCCCACAGCCCGCGCGGCAGCCACACCGCGACCGGCACGCACGCGGCGCCGAGCACGATCAGGTACCAGGCGCCGTCGGCCCCGAAGTACTGCTGCACCACGGTGAACAGCGCCGCGCCGAGCAGCGGGCCCTCGAGCGTGCCGATCCCGCCGAGCAGCACGATGAAGATCATCGAGGCGCTCCACTGCACGCTGAAGGCCGAGTCCGGCGCCACGTTGAGCTGGCTCACGATCACCACCCCGCCGGCCGCGCCGCACCCGGCCGCGGCGGCCAGGTACACCGTGCGCTTGGCCGGTCCGACCCGCACGCCCGCGCTCCCGGCGGCCGTCTCGTCGTCCCGGATCGCGGTCAGCGCGAGGCCGACCCGCCCGCGCAGCAGCAGGAAGCAGCCGAGCACGCACACCGCGGCCACGGCCAGCGCGGTCCAGTAGGTCTCCGCGTCCCGCAGCACCGGGTCGATCCCGGACAGCGTGGTCAGGGCGCTGCCGCTGCCGCCGCCGAGCGAGGAGTCCTGGATGACCAGCAGGTGGTAGACCTCGGCGATGGCCCAGGTCCCGACGGCGAAGTAGTCCGCGCGCAGCCGGAACGCCGCGAACGAGGTCGGCAGCGCGATCACGGCGCAGGCCAGGGCGGCCAGCCAGACCCCGAGGAAGGGCGCCACGCCCCAGTTCGAGAACTGCAGCACCGCGTACGCGCCGAGGCCCACGTAGGCCTGCTGGCCCACCGAGACCAGGCCGGCGTAGCCCGCCAGCAGATTCCACATCAGGGCCATGGCGGCGAGATAGAAGAACACGACCATGGCCTGGGTCACGCCGGTGTCCACCAGGTACGGCAGATACGCGAGCGCCGCCACCAGCACCACGCCGCCGCCCGCGGTGTAGCGGGCCGGCCGGCCGCCGCGCTCGACCGCAGGGCCCTGCTGCACTGCGCTCATGCGGTGACGCTCCTTCGCGGCAGCAGCCCTTCCGGCCGCAGGATCAACACGAGCAGGAACAGCAGGTGCCCGGCCAGCAGGGTGTAGGCCGGATCCGCCTGGCCGGCCACGTTCTGCGCGATGCCGAGCGCGATCCCGCCGAGCAGGGTGCCCCACAGCGATCCGAGCCCGCCGATCACCACCGCCTCGAAGCCGAAGAGCAGCTCGCTCGGCCCCGAGCTCGGCGCCACCGAGCTGCGCGCGGCGAACAGCAGCCCGGCCAGCGCCAGCGTGCCGAACGCGATCGCGGTGGCCACTCCGTACAGGTGCCGCGGGTCCCCGCCGACCAGGCTGGCCGCGTCCCGGTCGTCGGCCGCCGCGCGCAGCATCCGGCCGGTGCGGTTGCGCCGCAGGTAGAGCTCGAGTCCGCCGAGCACGAGCACGGCAAGGCCCAGGATCAGCAGCTCCAGGTAGGACAGCGAGATCTGGCCGCTCAGCCGCAGCGAGGCGGTGCCGATCCGGCCCGGATCCAGGGCCCTGCTGTCGGCGGTGTAGCCCTGCAACAGCGAGTTCTGAATCACCACGGAGAGCCCGAAGGTGGCCAGCAGCGGCGGCAGCGGGCCCGAGCTGATCGCGCGGTTGAGCAGCCCGCGCTGCACCAGGTAGCCGAACCCGGCGAAGACCGGCACGGTCAGCAGCGCGGCGTAGAGCAGGTTCACGCCGGAGGCGGAGATCAGGCTGTAGGCCAGGAAGGCGGCGAGCACCGCGAAGTCGCCGTGCGCGAGGTTCACGATCCGCATCACGCCGAACATGAGCGAAAGGCCGCAGGCGAACAGGGCGTAGAGCCCGCCCACCAGCACGCCCTGAAGGACCGCGTCGACCCAGATCACGCGCTCTCCCGGCGGATTCCGAAGTAGGCCGTCTCGATCTGCCGCGCGCTCAGGTCGGCGGGGGAGCCGCTCAGCTCCACCCGGCCCTCGAGCAGGCAGTGCACCTCGTCGGCGCGCCGCAGCGCGAGGCTCACGTCCTGCTCCACCAGCAGCACGCCGGTGCCCTGGGCGACCACCTGCGGCAGCGTCCGGTAGACGGTGGCCACCACGGCCGGGGCGAGGCCGAGGGAGAGCTCGTCGAGCAGCAGCACCCGCGGGTTGGCCAGCAGCGCCCGCCCGAGCGCGACCGCCTGCTGCTCCCCGCCGGACAGGGCCGAGGCCCGCTGCGCCGCCCGGTCCGCCATCCACGGGAACAGCGCGTACACCGCCGGCAGGTCCCAGGGCCCTGGTCTGCGCCGGTACTGGCCGGTCAGCAGGTTCTCCCGGACGCTGAGCGAGGGGAAAAGCCGCCGCCCCTCCGGCACCAGCGCGATGCCGAGCCGCAGCCGCCGGTGCGCCGGGAGCGCGGTCACCTCCGTCCCGTCCAGCACGACGCCGCCGCGCTCGGGGCGCAGCAGCCCGGCCACCGCCTCGAGCAGCGTGCTCTTGCCCGCGCCGTTCGCCCCGATCACCGCCACCACCCGGCCCGCTTCCACGGCCAGGCTCAGGTCCCGCAGCGCGAGCAGCTGGCCGCGGCGCACGGAAAGGCCGCGGACCTCGAGCAACGCACTCATGCCGCCGGACCCTCCGTCCCCGCGTCGATATCCACACCCAGATACGCCTCGCGCACGGCCGGGTCGGCCAGCACCCGCTCCGGCGTGCCGTCGGCCAGGATCCGGCCCTGGGCCAGGCAGACGAGCCGTTCCACGCTCTGGGTCAGCGCGCGCACGACGTGCTCGATCCAGACCACGGTCATGCCCTCGTCGCGCAGGGCCCTGATGATCGCGGCCAGCTCGTCCACCTCGGGCTCGGTCAATCCGCCGGCCACCTCGTCGAGCAGCAGCAGGCTGGGTCCGGCGGCGAGCGCGCGGGCCACCTCGAGGCGCTTGCGGGAGAGCAGCCCGAGCCGCTCGGCCTGCTCGTTCGCCGCCGCGGCCAGCCCGGTGCGCTCGAGCGCCGCGTACGCCGCGCGGTCGGCGGCCCGGCCGCGCAGCCCGGCCGCGTGGCTGGCGCCCACGAGCGCGTTCTCGAACACCGTCATCCGCCCGAACGGCCGCGGCAC
The DNA here is from genome assembly GCF_018139695.1 of Actinospica durhamensis. GTDB lineage: Bacteria > Actinomycetota > Actinomycetes > Streptomycetales > Catenulisporaceae > Actinospica > Actinospica durhamensis. Next base: position 16,998 of record NZ_JAGSOG010000071.1, read on the forward strand.
CTGGTAGGTGCGCCCGATGCCGAGCCTGGCCCGCGCGGCCGGCGAGAGCCCCTCCAGCGGCCGGCCGGCCAGCCGGATCTGCCCGGACTGCGGCCGCAGTTGCCCGCCGATCAGCGCGAACAGCGTGCTCTTGCCGGCGCCGTTGGGCCCGACCACGCCGAGCGCGCCGCCGCGCGGCACCTGCAGGCTCAGGTCCTGCGCCGCCACCACGCGCCCGAACCGCCGGGTCACCCGGTCCAGCCGCAGCAGCGGCGCGTCGCCGTCCGCGGGATCCGCCCGCGCGCCGCGCTCGGTCACGGATTCGTCCAGGCCAGCGTCCCGTTCGTGGGCACGGCCGGGTTGAGGGAGTTGTCGACGATGTACATGTCCCAGGGGAAGGTCGTGCCCGGCTTCCACTGGCCGCCGCACAGCTTCTGCAGCGCGACCCCGTGCTCCGGTCCGCTGGTGAAGTCCAGCGGCCCGCTGATCCCGGTGATCTTCATCGACTTCAGCTGCGCGGCGATCTCCGCCTTGTCGGTCGGGTCGCTCGCGTTCTTGAAGGCCTGCAGGGCGATCTCGAACAGCGAGTAGCACGAGCCGAGGGCCTGCGACCACTGGTTCCCGGTGCTCTGCGAGTACGCGGTGGCCAGGGCCGAGGCGCTCACCCCGTCCAGGGTGGAGGTGTAAGGGTTCTGTGGGCTCCACCACACGTCGGTGGCGATGTTGTTCGACAGCGTGCCGAGGGCGACCGCCTCGGCCGGGAAGAGCATCACCTTGGCTACGGTGGCCAGCTTCGGCTTGTAGCCCTGCTGCGCGGCCTGCTTCCAGAAGGTCTGGAAGTCCGGCGGGATCGGCGTGCAGGTGAACAGCTCGGCCGCGGAGCCCTTGAAGGTGGCGATCTCGGGGGAGAAGTCGGTCAGCCCGTCCTGGTACGCGCCGGAGTCCACCGCCGTGTATCCGTCCGCTTTCATGTAGCCGGGGAAGGCCGAGCGGAAGGCGTTGGCGTCCGTGTCGTTGGGCCACAGGCAGTCCACCTTGCCGCGCTCCACGCCGAGCTTGTGCCACATCGACTCGAAGCACTGATACAGCTGGTCCACGCCCACGAAGAAGCAGGTGGACCACTGGAAGGACTGCCCGTGCGTCTTGCCCCGGCCGAAGAACCAGGCCTCCCAGGGCACGATCGTGGTCACGTTCGGCACCCCGTTGGCCTCGCATACGCTCGAGACCGGGTTGGCCGTGTCCGGCGTGGCCGAGGCCACCACCAGGTTGACCTGGTCCTGGGTGATCAGCTTGGTGGTCACCGCGCTGGCCTGGGTGGTGGTGGACTGGCTGTCCTCGACCACGATCTCCACGGTGTAGGTCTTGCCGCCCTTGCTGAACCCCTTCGCCAGTACCGGCGCGAGGCGTTTGAGAACGAACTGGTCGCTCTGCGCGAAGGAGGAGAGCGAGCCGGTCTGCGGGCTGACATAGCCGATCCGCAGCGTGGTGCCGGAATTCGACCCGCCGCTGCCCTTGAGCGAGGAGGAGCAGTCGGCCAGCGAGCCCGCGGCGCCGGCGGCGAGGGCGCCGAGGCCGGCCGTGCGCAGGATATGGCGTCGGGTGAGTTCGAATGAGCCAGTCAACTTCGTCTCCTGATCTCGAAGAGGTGAGGGCGGGACGAGTGATGTTCGGCTAGTGAACTATTTGCTTTCAGGCGAACGTAGAACCGCCGCGCCGCCCCGTCAACGGTCCCAGCCGGGCGTTCGCACCTTGATGAGGATTCGTCTCTCTCTTTTCTTCACGGCAGTCACAGAAGTTGTCACCGGACACGGCAATATTTGTGTGTTAAGAGCCCCTTGAGCTTTCTCATGAGAGAAATCCGAGTGATTTCGGCCGTGTCTTGCCCGCTCTTGCCGCCGAGCGTGACGGCGTGATACCAAGGCTCAACCCGTCAACGTGTCTTGATCCGCTCGGGCAAAGACGAATGTTCGGGTTCTGAATCACGGGGACGACCGCGCCGCATATCGCGACCCAGCGCGAAGAGAGGGGGAGGCGTGCCGCCGTCGTTCCGGCTGGGCCGAAGAGAGCGCCCGCCGGCCTCGCTGCACACCTGGCTCACCCGCGTCCTGGCCGAGGAGCCCGCGCTCGGCGACGCGTCCCTGCGCCGGGCCGCCCGGCACGCGGCCATGGGCAGCTGGGAGCACGCCCGCGACCTGCTTGCCGCCACCGGCAAGGACTGGGCGCTGCGCACCCACCGCGTCAGTGTGCTGGCACACGGCGCGCTCGGCCTGCAGTGGGCCACCGCCTGGCTGCTGGCCGAACCCGAGAGCCTCGACGCCCGGGTGCTCGGCGCGCAGGTGGACGTGCTCGAACTCAGGGCCCTCATTCTGCGCCGGGACCCGTCAGCCACCAACGAGCTCGCCGCGGCCGTGGTCGAGGGGCTCGAGGAACTCGCCGAACTCGCCCCGGCCGATCCCGGCCCGTGGATCAGCCTGCTCACGCTCGCCCCGGTGCTCGGCGAGGGCCGGGCGGTGCGCACCCGCTGGGGCGAGGCCTCGTTCGAGACCGGCGAGCAGAGCTTCGAGTGGTTCCGCGAGGCCGTCGCCCGCGATCCGGAGAACTGGCTGGCCCACCAGCTCATGCTCAGGGCCCAGATATCCCGGCTGCGGATGTCCCCGCCGCGCGAGTCGCTGGCCCTGCTCGACTACGCCGCCGCGGTCGCCGCCGCCGTGGACCCCGAATCACCGCTGATCGTCCTGGGCGTGCACGCGGCCGCCGCCCTCGACCAGGGCGCCCTCGTCCCGCTGCTGCGCCCGTCCGAGCTCGGCTGGTTCACCGAACGGCTCGGCCAGGACCTCGACGCCGCGTTCGAGGGCTGGTTCCGCGGCGCCGGACTGCGCCGCCACCCGCAGGCCGGCTACGACCTCGCCGCCCTGGCCGGCGCGCTGAACCGGGCCCGCCGCGGCGCCGACGCGCACGAGGTGGCCGCCGAACTCGCCGCCCTGACCGGTGTCGCGCTCCCGCCCGACGCCGAGGAGCCCTCGCCGTGACCCGTCCGGCGGGGCCACCCGCTCCGGCCGGACCCGTTCCACCCACGCCCACCCCCGCCAGAACCACTCTCCCCGTCCTGGAGTCCGCGTGCGCAACTCTCCCATCCGCATCGACACCGGCAAGGCCACCGCGCTCGAGGCCGCGGAGGCGGCCGAGGCCGCGGACGCCGAGCAGCTGCGCGCGCTCGGCTATCCGCAGCTGCTCAGGCGCGGCCTGAGCGGATTCCGCAACGCCGGCGTCGCCTACTCGATCATCTGCGTCACCGGCGGCATGTCGCTGACCTACGGCCTGATCGGCATGGTCTACGGCGGCCCGGCCGTGGTGTTCTGGGGCTGGCTCGGCGTCGGCCTGCTGGTGCTCGCCCTCGGCGCCTCCATGGGCGAGCTGACCTCGGCCTACCCGACCTCCGGCGGCCTGTACTACTGGTCCGCCCGCCTGGCCCGGCACCACAGCGCCGCCTGGGCCTGGTTCACCGGCTGGTTCAACGTGGTCGGCCTGGTCGCGGGCGTCGCCGCCTCCTCCTACGGCTTCACCTTCTTCGCCTGCGCGTTCGGCGACATGCAGTGGGGCTGGAAGGTCACCCCGACCCTCGAGGGCATCGTCTACGTCGCGGTCCTGATCGTGATGGCGGTGCTCGGCTCCTTCGGCGGAAAGATCATCGGCTTCTTCGGCGCGTTGAGCATCTGGTGGAACACCGTGCTCAGCCTGGTGATCATCGTCGCGCTGCTGGTCGTGCCGGCCCACCACCAGAGCGTCGGCTTCGTGCTGACCACCTTCGTCAACCGCTCCACCTTCCACTGGGGCTGGTACGTCTCCATCCTGGGCCTGCTGGTCGGCGCCGAGACCTTCGTGGGCTACGACGCGTGCGCGCACCTGTCCGAGGAGACCAAGCAGCCGGGCGTGGCCGCGGCCCGCGGCATGGTCCGGGCGATCCTGGCCGCCACCGTCGTCGGCGCGATCGTGATCTACGCGCTGTCCTCGGCGATCCAGAACTACGCCAGCGAGGCGGCCGGAACCCGCACGCACAGCCCGGTCGGCGACATCTTCGTCGACGCGCTCGGCTTCACCTTCGGCAAGCTGCTGGTGCTCGGCCTCGCGCTGGCGCTGTTCGTGTGCGTCAACGGATGTCTGGCCTCGAACTCGCGCATGGTCTACGCCTTCTCCCGGGACTTCGCCCGCACCGACGACGGCCGCAGGCACCGGCTCTCGAAGCTGATGAGCACGGTCGACCTGGACAGCCGCACCCCGCGGGTGGCCGTCTGGTTCTCCTGCCTCGGCGCGCTGCTCATCGGCGCCCTGCAGCTGTGGAGCACCGTCGCGTTCGCCACGGCCGTGACGGTGAACGTGATCGGCCTCTACACCGCGTACGCGATCCCGGTGTTCCTGCGGCTGCGCCTGGGCCGGGACTTCGAACGCGGCGCCTGGCACCTGGGCCGCTGGTCCTACCTGGTCGGCTGGATCGCAGTGGGCTGGGTCGCCCTGGCCGACGTGCTCTTCTGCCTGCCGGTGGTCCAGCCCGTGTTCACCTGGGGCAACTTCCCCTACACCCTGCCCGCGTTCCTGCTGGTCATCGGCGGCGCCGGGCTGTGGTGGGGGATCTCGGCCCGCAAGTGGTTCATCGGCCCGCGCTCGATGGGCACCCCGGAGCAGCTGGCCGCCCTTGAGGGCCAGCTGATCGGCGGCCAGCGCCCCGCGCGCGACCAGCAGGCCGCGCCGACCGGGGTCTGAGTCAGGGCTCTAGGCGTCCGGGTCGACTCCCACGGCGGGCCGCCCCGGGCGCCACATCTTGGTGATCGGCGGGGCGGCCGCGGGCATCCCGAGCACGCCGGTCACCTCGAAGCCGAAGTGCTCGTAGAGCGGCACGTTGGAGAGCTTGCTCGACTCCAGATACGCCGGCAGGCCCTCGAGGTCGCAGCGCTCGAGGCGCGAGCGCAGCAGCGCCGCGCCGATCCCCCTGCCCTGCCACGCCGGATCCGTACCGATCACGTGCAGATACCAGTGCGGATCCTCCGGGTGCTCCTTGAACATCACCGACTCGGTCTGCAGCGCGCGCACGGACCGGGCCTGAAAGCACGTGATGTAGCCCGGCAGCGCGGCGATCTGCACCGGGAGCGGGGGCTGCCAGGCGCCCGGCGGCTTCCAGATGGTCGCGGCCCGGATCCCGCCCTCCACCACGGCCACCTCCGTCGCCGCCAGCGGCAGCGCCTCGCGTTTGAGCAGCGTGGCGAAATAGCGCACAAGGCGCCACTCGCGCGAGGGCTCGTGCGGGAGCTGATAGGCGAACGCCGGGTCGTCGGCGAAGGCGCGCGCCAGCATCCGGGCGGCCTGCGGCACGTCCTCGCGCACGGCCGGGCGTATCGCGATGTCGAGCTTCTCCATGGCCTGCGATTCTACGGGTTCGAACTCGCCTGGAGAACAAAAGTTTTGACGAGAACGTCTCTCGGTTGCGTTAGGGTCGCGGTATGGCTCGGGAGTGTGTGTCGGACGTGCGCTGGGTGTGGGCATTCGTGGACCGGCCGCTGGCCGAATTCGATGAGGCCGCGCGGTTCTGGGCGCGCGTGTCGGACACCACACTCTCGCCGCGGCGCGGGGACGAGGGCCGGTTCGCGACCTTTCTGCCCGCGCGGGGCGACGCATTCCTGAAATTGCAGGGCGTCGACGAGGGCGGCGGCGCGCACCTGGATTTCGAGGTGGCCCACTTGGCCGAGACCGCGGACCAAGCCCTCGCGCTCGGTGCCGAACCCGTGCTGCGGGAGCAGGGCCTGGTGGTGCTGCGCTCGCCCGGCGGGCAGCGGTTCTGCCTGACCGAGTGGGCGGGCCAGGCCCAGTGGCCCCCGGTCGTCACCACCCCGTCCGGCGCGCGCACCCGGGTCGACCAGGTCTGCCTGGACATCGGTCCGGACGTGTTCGCGCGGGAATCGGCCTTCTGGTCCGCGCTCACCGGCTGGCCCGCGTCGGACCCCGGCGACGGGGAGTTCGGCCGTTTGGCCACGCCGCCGCATCTTCCGGTCCGGATCCTGCTGCAACGATGTGACGAGCCGGGACCGGCCGGCGCGCACATCGACGTGGCCTGCTCGGACGTCGCCGCGGTCCGGGCCTGGCACGAGCGGCTCGGCGCCCGCCACCTGCGCGACGGGCGGATCTGGAGCGTCATGCGGGACCCGGCCGGGGGCGTCTACTGCCTCACCCCGCGCGCTCCCGAAACCGGGCTGCTCGCGCCCGGCTAGCCCCGCGTGGGTCCCGGAACCGCGTCAGGTGATGAACTTCCAGGTCACCGGGATGCTGGAGGCGTGCTTGTCCACGCTCAGCATCCGGGCGTAGAGAGTCGGACTCAACGCCAGATCGCTGCCGGAGCACGAACCGCAAGACCCGACGATCGTCGCGTTCACACTCGTGCCCGAGGCGTTGGTCACCGCGATCTGCTTGCCGCACTCGAGGTTCCCGCCGAGCAGCGGGGTGGGCACCTCGACCAGGTACGCGGTGAAGGAGCTGAACATACCGACCGGGTCGCGCCCGGAGCAGGTGCCGACGTGGACGTGGTCGCCGATCGCGTCGAGCACCACGCCGGCCTGCATGGAGGCCGTGCCGCTGAAGATCATCGGGCCGCCGTCGGGGACGGCCCCGCCGGTACCCGCGAGCGCCTCGCCCGCGGAGGGGCCGAGGACGAGCGCGCCCGCGGCCACGACCGTGAGCGCGGCCGTGATGGAACGCCGGAGCCTGCGCATGACCGCTCCTTTCGTCGCCTGTCCTCATCCAAGCCCGTCCCGAGCCGCCCTGCGCAGGGGTACGGAGCCGTCCGGGTGAGCGGGGGCGTGCGGCTACGGGGGCGTGAACGGGTCTGCCCGCGCCGGGCGGATGCGTCGGAGGTTTTGGATGTTGATCCAACAATCATCGGAGACTTGCCCTCCAGGATGCCCCCGAGCCCCGCCGCAATAGCCCCAAGGAAGGCCTAGCGGAGGTCTTCGTTGTCTGTTACGTTACGCACCGCTCACCAATTTTGTTCGGTCGCGCAACCAACCAGGCGGCCGTCGAGCGGGCACCCACACGGCCCGTCAGACGGGGTTGGCGCTACCCGTCGACCAACTTCGTTCGAAGGAGAACGCAACGATGGCCTCGGCACCCCGCAGGCGCCGCCAACACAGTCCCCTGATCTCCGTCTCCTGCGTCCTCGCCCTGACGGCCGGCCTGCTGACCGGCGTCACGGCCGCAGCCTCCGCGGCCACCGCCTCCGGCGGGCCCGGATCCACCCCCTACTGGAACGAGTCCGGCGGCGTCCAGGGCTTCGCCGACTCGACCAGCTCCACCTCGAAGGTCGCGTACACGATCGGCGACGGCGAACTCGAGAACGCCTTCTACCCCGAAGACGACGAGCCCGACACCTACGGCCTGCAGTACTACGTCACCAACGGGTCCAGCTTCACCGACTCCGAGGTCTCCAACACCACCCACGCGGTCACCCTGGCCGACTCCACCTCGCTGACCTGGCAGCAGACCAACACGGCGACCAACGGCGACTTCAGCATCACCAAGACCTACATCGCGGACCCGAACGCGAGCGTCATCCTGATCCAGACGACGTTCACCAACGAGACCTCGAGCCCGCTCTACCTCTACGCCGACTACCAGCCGTACCTGGACAACCAGGGCGACGGGAACACCGGCGGCACCGACTCCACCAGCGGCGACCTCGAGGCCGTCAACGGCTCGGTGGCCAGCGCCCTGGCCGCCAGCACCGGGTTCACCGGCTCGAGCACCGGCTACGTCGGCACCAGCAGCTCCGGGGCCACCGAGCTGACCTCCGGATACGGCCTGGCCACGACCTACTCCGGCGTCTCGAGCAGCGGCCACCTGGACCAGACCGCGCAGATCCCGGTCAGCTCCTCCGGATCCACCACCTTCACCCTGGCGCTCGCCTTCGACACCACCGAGTCCTCGGCGATCACCGACGCCGCCACCGCCCTCGGCAGCGGCTTCAGCACCCTGGAGAGCAGCTTCGAGTCGGGCTGGCACAGCTGGCTCGCGGGCCTGAGCGCCCCGCCCGCCTCGGTCGAGCCCGCGTCGGCCGGCGGTACCGGAAGCGCCGCGCTGCTCAACCAGTACTACATCTCGCTGATGGAGCTGAAGGCGGACGAGGACAAGACCTACGTCGGCGGCTTCGTCGCCTCGCCCACCGATCCATGGGGGGCCTCGGACAGCGCCGCGAGCGCCGGCAACCACGGCTACCACCTGGTGTGGACCCGGGACGAGTACGAGATGGCCAGCGCGCTGCTGGCCTCGGGCGACTCCACCGACGCCGCGGCGGCGCTGCAGTACATCCTCAAGTACGAGATCGAATCCAGCGGCGAGGCCAAGCAGAACACCTGGCTCAACGGCAACCAGGAGTGGTCCGGCCAGCAGATGGACGAGTCCGCCGACCCGCTGATCCTCGCCTACCAGCTCGGCGACACCAGCTCCACCGACTGGGCCACGCTCAAGACCGAGGCGAACTACATCGTCTCCAACGGCCCTTACACCGGTCAGGACCGCTGGGAGGAGAACAGCGGATATTCGCCCTCGACGATAGCCGCCGAGATCGCGGGCCTGGTCTGCGCCTACTCCCTGGCCACCACCCAAGGTGACACCAGTGACGCCGCGACCTACCTGAGCACGGCCAAGACCTGGGCCTCCGAGGTCGACGGCTGGACCTACACCACCGACGGATCGCTCGGCTCCGGCTCGTACTTCGTGCGTATCGCCCCGAACGGCACGCCGAACGACTCCAACACGATCAGCATCTCCAACGGCGGCGGCAGCTACGACCAGCGCGCCGTGGTGGACGCCGGATTCCTCGAGTTGGTGCGCCTGGGCATCAAGTCCGCCTCGGCCACCGACATCACCAACTCCCTGTCCGTGGTCGACTCCACCATCGGCGTCACCACCCCGCAGGGCCTGATGTACCACCGCTACAACCACGACGGATACGGCGAGACCTCGACCGGGGCCGACTACACCGGCGCCGGCGTGGGCAACCTGTGGCCCGTGTTCAACGGCGAGCGCGGCGAGTACGACATCGCCGACGGCGCCACCAGCGGCGCCGAGTCCCAGCTGGAGGTCATGCAGGCCTCCGCGTCGGCCGACGGCCAGATCTCCGAGCAGGTCTGGGGCAGCTCCACCGCGGCCAGCGCCTCGGGCACCGGCTGGAGCCTGGGCCAGCCGGACAACTCGGCCACGCCGCTGATGTGGTCGATGGCCCAGTACGTGCGCCTGGCCGACGACATCTCGCACGGCAGTGACGCGGACACCCCCGCGATCGTCTGCCAGACCTTCAGCACCTGCGCCGTCTCGGCCCCCGCGGCGCCGACCGGCCTGACCGTGACCGCCAAGACCTCGAGCACCGTCTCGCTGTCCTGGACCGCATCCAGCGGGGCCACCGGTTACAAGGTGCTGCGCAACGGAACCTCGGTCGCCACCCCCACCTCGACCTCGTACACCGACACCGGCCTGACCGCCGGGACGTCGTACACGTACACGGTCGAGGCGACGAACACGGCCGGGTCCTCCGCGGCGAGCTCCTCCGTCACGGCGACCACGAACTCGGCCGGGACCGCGCCCAACGCGCCCACCGGCCTGACCGTCGGCACCGTCACCACGACCACGGTCCCGCTCAGCTGGACCGCGTCGAGCACCGGCGGCAGCTACGCCGTCGCCGGCTACTACGTGCTGCGCAACGGCAGCGTGGTCGGCACCACGACGTCGACCTCGTACACGGACACGGGCCTGAGCCCGGCGACCGCGTACACGTACACGGTCGAGGCCTACGACACGAACGGCGACGTCTCCGCGGCCTCGTCGAGCGTTTCGGCGACCACCTCCGTCGGCTACACCGAGACGTTCGACGTGACCGTCCCGGTGAACACGGCGGCCTCCGGCGACGGGGTCTACCTGGACGGCGACTTCTCCGTCCTCGGCCAGGGCGGCAGCGACTGGGCCGCGTCGGGCCTGGCCATGACCAAGGTCGACGACACCCACTACACCCTCACGGTCAGCGCCTCCAGCGCGGCCAGTCTGCAGTACAAGTACGTCCTCGGCGCGAGCTGGAACAACGTCGAGGAGACGGCCTCCTGCGGCTACGTCGCCAACCGGTCGGTCACCGTCGGCGGCACCGAGACCGACACCGTGGCCGACTGGGCGGGCCCGAACACCTGCGGGAACGCCCAGGCGGTCATCGACGTCACGGTGCCCTCGAGCACGCCCTCGGGCGACGAGGTGTACATCTCGGGTGACTTCTCCGCCCTCGGGATCGGCATGTCCTCCGCGAACGACTGGACCGCCGGGCTGTATCCGATGACGAAGATCGCCGCGAACCAGTGGCAGATCCTGGTGCCGTCGAACTCCGGCGACACCCTCGCCTACAAGTTCGACCTCAACGGCACCTGGACGAACGTGGAGGAAGGCAGCTCCTGTGCCTACGTCAACAACCGCTCCTTCCTGTTCAACGGCGCCGACAGCTCGTACACCGCGAGCGACTCGGTGCTGACCTGGGCCGGGCTGAACGGCTGCTGACAAGGCCGCCGATCCCTTGGTGGGATCAACGGTTGAAATGAACGACACGTGACACGGTCGGCCGGTCGGGCGCACAGCCCGGCCGGCCGATCCGGCTTCCCGGCGCAGCACCCTGCGTCTTGGGCGCCCCGAGCGGTCTCAGGCCCTAGAGTCGGGCGGTATGTCCGAAGTCTTCCTCGGAGCCTGGCACACCGTCGCCCCCGTCCGGGGCGAGCGCCACGGCCCGCTCGCGCCGCTGCTGCTCCTGCTCACCCTCATCACCGGGTTCGTCGACGCCTACAGCTACCTCGTGCTCGGCCACGTGTTCGTCGCGAACATGACCGGCAACGTGGTCTTCTGCGGCTTCGCCATCGCCGGCGCCGCCGGCTTCTCGCTGCCCGCCTCGATCACCGCGCTGGTCGCCTTCGCCGCGGGCGCGCTGGTCGGCGGGCACGTCGCGCAGCTGCGCCGGGAGCACCGGGCCCGCCTGCTGTACGCCGCCCTGCTCATCCAGACGGTCCTGGTCGCCGCCGCGTACATCGTGGCCGAGACCACCGTGCCGACCCGGGAGGCGGGCAGCCGGTACACCCTGATCATCCTGCTCGGCCTGGCCATGGGCGTGCAGAACGCCGCGGCCCGGGCCCTGGCGGTGCCCGACCTGACCACGACGGTGCTCACCATGACCATCACCGGCGCCAGCGCGGACAGCCGGACGGCCGGCCACGGCCTCAAGACCGGGCGGCGGCTGCTGTCCGTGCTGACCATGTTCCTCGGCGCGCTGTGCGGAGCACTCACCGTCGCGCACGGCCACGCCGGGGTGACCCTGCTGATCGCGTTCGTGCTGCTGATCGGCGCCACCGGCTACATCGGGCGGCTGATCGATTCGACCGAGCCCTGGGTGACGCCGGTGGTCTGAGCGGCTTCGCCTCGCCGCGTACGGCGTTATACAGTCGCGAGCATGGGCGAAGGCGCGAGCTCGAACGGGACCGGCGGCGGGGCGAGTGTGCTCGTCGTCGAGGACGACCCGGGCATCGCCGGGTCCCTGGTGCGCGGCCTGGAACGGGCCGGCTACAGCGCGCGCTCGGTCGGCACAGGCGCGCAGGCGCTGGCCGCCGAGCCCACCGACGTGGTCCTGCTCGACCTCGGCCTGCCGGACGGCGACGGCCTGGACATCTGCGCCCGCCTGGCCGGGCGCGGGACCTGCGCCATCCTGGTGGTCACCGCCCGGGGCGAGGAGGGCGACCGGGTCGCCGCGCTGGACGAGGGCGCGGACGACTACCTGGTCAAGCCCTTCGGCCTGGCCGAACTGCTCGCCCGGATCCGGGCGGTGCTGCGCCGGATCCAGCCCGTCGCCCCCAGCGCGGTGCGCCACGGCCCGCTCATGGTCGACTCGCGCACCCGCAAGGTCACCGTGCGCGGCGAGGAGATCGCGCTCACCCCGCGCGAGTTCGAGATCCTCGAGTGCCTGGCCGTGGACCCCGGCCGGGTCTTCACCCGGCAGGCGCTGCTCGAACGCATCTGGGACGCTCACTGGTACGGCCCCACCAAGGTCCTGGACGTGCACGTGGCCGCGCTGCGGCGCAAGCTCGGCGTGCCCGGGCTGATCGAGACCGTGTACGGCCGCGGCTTCCGGCTGGCCGACCCCGGCCCCGACCCCGCGACCCGGTGACCCGCCGCCCATGACCCGCCGCATCGCCGGGACCTTCATCGCCCTGCTCAGCACGCTGATGGTGCTCGCGGTCGTGCCGCTCGGCCTTTCCATCGCGAGCAACGAGCGCACCAGCTTCCGCTTCGACGCCGACTCGGCCGCGCGCACCGTCGCCAACGCGGCCGAGGAGCACCTGTCTGATCATCACAGCGACGCCGAGATGCTCGCCGCCCTCAGCACGGCCGCCGCGCGCGGCGACTGCGCCACCGTCTACGACTCCGACGGCGTCGAGCTGAACGCGAGCAAGTGCCCGCACGACTTCCGTTCCCCGGCGAACGCGCTGGCCCGGCGCGTCCTCGGCGGCGATCACGGCGAGAACCCGGACGAGGACCTGACCACGCAGGAGGGCCAGTGGCTGCTGGTCGGCGTGCCGGTCGGGGACGACGGGCAGGTGACCGGCGCCGTGGTCTACGCCCGGTCGATGGACCCGACCGACGACCGGATCGAGGCCATGTGGGGCTGGCTCGCCATCACCGGCTTCGGCGTGCTGGCGCTGGCCGCGTACCTCTCGGTGCGCCTGGCCCGCTGGGTCAGCCGTCCGCTCGAAGGCCTCGGCGACGCCGCGGCCCGGCTCGGCGCGGGCGACCTGAGCGTGCGCGCGGACCCGCAGACCGGCCCCGAGCAGGTGCGCAGGCTCGCCGAGACCTTCGATTGGATGGCCGAGCGGATCGAGACGCTGGTGCGCGGGCACCGCTCCTGGCTCGCCGACGTCTCCCACCAGCTGCGCACCCCGCTCACCGCGCTGCGGCTGCGCCTGGACCTGCTCGCCGCGGACGTCCCGGACGAGCACGCCGCCGCCGAGTTCGCCGCGGCGCAGGAGGAGATCGCCCGGCTCTCCCGCCTGGTGGACGGCCTGCTCGCGGTGGCCCGCACCGAGGCCGCGGTCCCGCAGCGCAAGCCGGTGCGCATCGACACCGTCGCCCGCGAGCGCCTCGCGGCCTGGGAGCCGGTCGCGGCCGAGCGCGGCGTGCGGCTGAGCGAGGAGACCGAACCGGTCACCGCCGCCCTGGGCGCCGGCGACCTCGAGCAGATGCTCGACAACCTCGTGGCCAACGCGCTCGAGGCGGTCGGTGAATCAGGGCACGTACGTATCGAGGCGCTGCGCCGGGACGGGCGCGCCCTCATCCGGGTGGTCGACGACGGACCCGGCCTGAGCGACGAGCGCAAGCAGGCCGCGTTCCACCGCTACGGCCACCCGGAGCCGCGCGGCCACGGCCTCGGCCTGGCCATCGTGCAGCGCCTGGCCGCGGTCAACGGCGGCGACGCGTTCCTGCGCGACACCCCGGGCGGCGGCCTGACCGCGGAACTGGACCTCGGGCCCGCGACGTAGCGCGCGCCGCGCCCGTTTCGCGCGATCCATCCCGACTTATCGCCCCTGCCTCGTGCGCCGCCGCGCCCCCGGCCGGAGATCTTAACCGGTTCTGAGCAGGTTCCTGGCTCCTTCCGCACACCCGGCCCGGCAGGATCGTCGCTGCGGGCTCTGGGTGTGCCCGCGGGAAGGCGGGTTCTGGGTAAATCCGCCCGGTGGGCCGTCGGGTGATCAGGAGGTATCGCAACCGTGTCTCGGGCGACGATGTCGAACCCCGCTCGGCGGCCCGCCACCCATGCCCGCACCAGGTACGCGGCAGGCGGGTCCGAATCGGCCGCCGCCGGCCAGGCCGGACAGCGCGCGTCCGGCGGGCCCGGGCACAGTGACATATCCGGCCCGGAGGGCAACGAGCGCCTCACCGCCGTCACCGGCGCCGCGCTGCTGGTGCTCTTCGCGGCCGAGGGTCTGACCATCCTGTCGCTGAGCCGGCTGCTCTACTGGCACTACCTGATCGGCTTCGCGCTCGTCGGTCCGATCTGCGTCAAACTCACCTCCACGCTCTACCGCTTCAGCCGCTACTACACCGGCTCGCCCGCCTACCGCCGCAAGGGGCCGCCGCAGCCGCTGCTGCGCGTGCTCGGGCCCTTCGTCGTGCTGACCACGCTCGCCGTCATGGGCACCGGGATCCTGCTCGGCGTGGACGGCACCGCTCCGACGTACTTCGGCCTCAGCCTGCTGATGCTGCACAAACTCAGCTTCCTGGCCTGGGCGGCCGCGATGACCGTGCACGTCCTCGCCTACCTGTGGCGCGTGCCCCGCCTCATCGGCTCCGACCTCGCCCGCGCCGCCACCGCCGGCCGCGGCCTGCGCTGGTCGGTCACCGTGCTCGGCCTCGGCGGCGGCGTCGCCCTCGGCCTGGCCTGCGCCCACCTGTACGCGAACTGGCATCGCCGCTAGATCGCTCGCTCGTCCCCGCGACTCGACCGCACGTTTCTTGTCGGTGGATCTCTCTAAGATGGCGTCAACTGCTCGACAAGGGCGGGGAAACAGGCGCTGAGGAGGGGAAACGTGCAGGCCGAGACCGTCGTCGCGGGGGACGAGGACGAGCTGGTGATTCCGGCCGAGTGGCTGCGCGTGCTCCACCCGCGCCGCGGCGATGCGCAGGTCCCTGCGATACCCGGGCCCGCGCACACCGGCGCCACGGCGGCGCTGGAGGCACTGGGCGCGCACGTGGCCGAGACGGGCGCGGCGATCATCGACAACCCGCGCAACGAGCCGGAACTCGCCGAGGCGCTGCGCGCTCAACTGGCCGGTCGCGCCGCGCCCACCGGCGCCGCGGCCATGGCCCTGGTCGCCAAGTCCACCACCGGATCCGAACTCGAGCCGCACCTCGACGCCTGGATCACGGCCCACGGCCTGTTCTTCGCGGTACAGGCCGCACTCGAGACGGTGCGGATCTCCGTCGCAGACCGCTACTACCGCACCGAACCGTTCCTGGTCGTCTCCAAGGACGCGGGCCTGCGTCGCGATCGGCAGAGCCTGTTCCGGCAGCTGCGCTCCTACCTCGCCGCCGCCGAGGAGGCCGAGTACGCGCAGGTCGTGCGGCTGCTCGAGAGCCGGCAGCCCGATCTGCGCGAGCGCGTCCTGCTCGCGTACCTCCTGCCGACGGAACGGGCGTGGGTGGCGCAGGCCTGTATCACCCTCGGCAAGGTCAAGGCCCTGACGGGCCAGTGGCGGCCGTGGGTGCCGCTGCTGCAGTGCTCGCTCGCGAGCGTCGAAGAGCTCGAATCGCTCAGGAAACGCAGGGGATTCCAGGTCGGGCACACCGATCTCGGCCTCGTCGGGACACTCGCCATCGCGCTCGGCCCGGCCTCGGCTCCGTTGTTCTCGGCCACGCTGGACAACACCTGGGCGGACGCCGCGGTGCGACGCACCCTGCTCGAGGTGCTGGCCCGGATGCCGTACGACGAGACGTTCGCCGTCCTGGCCGCGCGGCTGGCGGTCAAGCACATCCCGACCGCCGCCGCCGAAGCGGCCGAGCGCTTCCCGCGTCGCGCCCTGCGCCTGTTGGCTGCGGCCGCGTGTGGCGAGATCGTCGGAATCCGCGACCCGCAGGGCAACGAACAGGCCGCGCGCGAGCTGCTGGCCGGCCACCTCGTCCGCCACGCCGACCTGGTCGCGAGCGTGCGGCCCGAACTCAGCGCGGCGCAGCGGGCGGTGGTGGACGAACTCGGCGCCCGGATCGCCGGACGTCCCACCGCGCCGGTCGGGTCCCTGCCCGAGCTGCTGGTGAACCCGCCGTGGGAACGCAAACGGACACGCGCGCGGACGCGGGCGGCCGGAGCCGAAGACTCCGCGCCGCAGCCGTCACCCCCTGCCGACCTGTGCCGGATCGACTGGCTCCCCGGCGAGCGCGAGGAGTTCAACCGCGGCCTGCCCGAGGCCCTCGACGCGGACTGGCGGCCGATCCTCGAGAACGTCAACATTCGTGGGGCGGGCCGCCAGGACATCGAGGTCCGCAGCGTCCTGCTGCACGCCCCCGAGCCGGAGGCGCGCCTGGCCCTGGCCTCCCTGCGCGCCGAGTTCGGCCAGATGGACCAGCTCCACGCCTTCGGCCCGCTGCTGGTGCGCTTCGGCACCGACGCGATCACCCCGATCCTCTACCAGGGCGACAACAGGAACCTGATCCACCGCGCCGCCGTGCTCCAGCCGATCGTGGACCCGCGGGTGGCCCGGCTGATGGCGCGGTGGTGGCAGCGTCCGGGCGCCGGTCGCGCGGCCGCCCAGGCATGGCTCGCCCGGCACCGCGATGACGCCGCCGTCCTGCTCGTCCCGGACGCCGTGGGCCCCGACAAGAAGCTGCGCCCCGCCGCCGAAGCGGTGCTGCGCCATCTCGCCGGCCCCGCGCTCGGCGTCGAGGTGGCGGCCATCGCAGAGCGCATCTACGGTCCGCGGGTCGCGGCCGAGGTCAGGGCGATCGTGGAGGTCGACCCGCTCGAACTCATACCCGCCCGCGCCCCGAAGCTGCCCGACTGGCTCGGCCAGGTTCACCTGCCGCAGATCCTGCTGCGCGACCGCCGCACGGCACTGCCCGAGCAGTCCGAGCGGCACGTCATCACGATGCTCGCCCTCGGCGGCCCCGGTGAGCCCTACGCGGGCCTGGCAACCGTCAGGGAACTGACGGACCCGGTCTCCCTCGCGGCATTCGGCCGAGCCCTGTTCGCCGCCTGGCGGGCCAGGGACTACCCGCCCAAGGAGTCCTGGATCCTGGCCGCCCAGGGCCGGCTCGGCGACGACGAGACCGTGCGCCGCCTCGTCCCGCTGATCCTCGGCTGGCCACGCGACGGCGGCTATCAGCGCGCTGCGTCGGCTCTCGAGGTCCTCACCGATCTCGGCACCGACGAGGCCTGGTTCCAGCTGCAGCGCATCGCACGCGCCGCCGTCGGCCGCCCCCTCGCCGACCGCGCCGAGGAGAAGCTCGCCCACCTTGCCGCCACGAGGGGCCAGACTCTCGACGAGTTCCTCGACCGCCTGATCCCGGATCTCGGCCTCGACCGACACGCGGCCATCTGGCTGACCTACGGTCCCCGCCGCTTCCAGGCCGCGTTCGACGAGCACGGCCACCCCACCATCACCGACGCCGAAGGCGCCACGTATTCGCAGCTGCCCGACCCCGCC
>NZ_JAGSOG010000720.1 GCF_018139695.1 Actinospica durhamensis
GCTGAAATCCCTGCCTTCGACCTGGTGCCGGGAATTCCGTTCCGGCGGATTCCCGGTGTTCCGACGTTCTTCAAGAACCGGCCGACCCCGGAACGCATGGCGCGCGCTCCGGGGCCGACGGGCTCAAACCCTCAGAGGGCATCCCCTAAAGGGCGAGGCACAACGTCACTGGTTGATGCAGGTGTTGCCGAAGGTGGGGTTCAGCAGCCCGATCACGGAGATCGTGTTGCCACAGGCGTTCACGGGGACGTGGATGGGGGCCTGAATCACGTTGCCGGACACGACGCCCGGGGAGTGCACGGCGGCACCCTGGGCACCCGAGTCGGCAGCGGCCAGACCCGCGCCCGCGAGAACCAGTCCACCGGTGGCAGCCGCGACCGCGACGACCTTCTTGATCATTGTTCCTCCTTATTCGCAAGGCGATCCCGAGCTGAGGATCACACCACGGGTAACGAGGAGGGACTAATG
>NZ_JAGSOG010000721.1 GCF_018139695.1 Actinospica durhamensis
CTCCAGCACCGCGCGCAGGCCCGCGATGGGGGTGCGCAGCTCGTGCGAGACGTTGGCCACCAGCTCCTTGCGCTGACGGTCCTGGGCCTCCAGCTCGTCGGCCATGGCGTTGATCGTCTGGGCCAGGTCGCCCAGCTCGTCGCGGCGATTCTCGCGCACCCGGCGGGTGTAGTCGCCGTGCGAGATGGACCGGGCCACCGCGTTCATGTCGTCCAGCGGGGCGGTGAGCGAGTGCGCCACGAACTGGGTGATGAGCAGCGTGGCGATCATCGAGAAGACCGTGATGAAGCGCAGCTCCGTCTCGGTGCGCACCGCGATCATCGACAGCCCGGTGGTGATCAGCACCGAGATGACGACCAGCGCGCCCAGCTTGGTCTTGATCGAGAACGGGCGTGCACCGCCCCAGGGCGACTTCCCCGGGTTCCTGCGCCGGGCCGGCCCGTCGCTCATGGCGTGGGCGTCTCCAG
>NZ_JAGSOG010000722.1 GCF_018139695.1 Actinospica durhamensis
CCGCCAGGGAACGGTCGGTCCCTCCGCCGTGGCACCACGCGGCGAGCAGCTCTCCTTCTACCGGGGCAGCGGTCCCTACCCCACGCCGAGGGCCCTGGACGCCCGCGAGATCGCGGACATCCGCCGGGGCTTCGCGGACGCGGCCCGCCGTGCGGCCGCAGCGGGCTTCGACGGCGTGGAGGTGCATGGCGCGAACGGCTACCTGCTCGACCAGTTCCTCACCGACTACCTCAACCAGCGCGAGGACGGGTATGGCGGCGGCGTCGAAAACCGCGTGCGCCTGGCGGCCGAGGTCGTGGACGAGGTGCTCCAGGCCGTGGGTTCCGAGATCGCGGTCGGCATCCGCATCTCCCAGTCCAAGGTCAGCGACTTCCACCACCGCTGGGCCGGCGGCATCGAGGAGGCCGAGACCATTTTCACCACCCTGGCCCGCACCGGCGCGCACTTCCTGCACACCACCGAATAC
>NZ_JAGSOG010000723.1 GCF_018139695.1 Actinospica durhamensis
TCTGAGCTCCATTCGCCGAGTCCCGATCTCCATGCGTCGAGTTCTGAGCTCGGCGCGCCGCGCAAAATGCTCCGCGTGTTGAGTTCGGAATTGGGAGCTTGGGGGCTGGATGCTTGACGCGGCGGTTCATCGCCTGTTTCACCCCCTGCCGGGGGCGACTCACTTTCTTTGTCTTGCCAAAGAAAGTAAGCAAAGAAAGGCGCGCCCGATGCGGCGACCCCCTCCTTGAATTTCTGTCGCAAGGAGGGAGGGGAGGCAAACTCGCTGCGCTCAGACAGGCCTCCCCTCTTTTTCCTCCTTGCAACAGAAATTCAAGGCGCCGCATAGGGCAGGGAAAGTCAAAGGACAACAGCCAAACCATCGCGACGCCGACCCAAACGACAAAGGCCAACCTCGCGATGGGTTGGCCTTTCTCTTTTGACGTTGAGCCCTTGATGGCGCCTTGAATTTTCGTAAGCGGGCGGAA
>NZ_JAGSOG010000724.1 GCF_018139695.1 Actinospica durhamensis
GGCCACCACCGTCTGGCTCAAGCGCGGCAGCGACCCGCGACGTGGTGATGTCGTCGTCTTCTCCTCCCCCGAAGACGGCACGAAGCTGGTCAAGCGACTCATCGGGCTGCCCGGCGACGTGGTTGAAATGCGTGACGAAGCGCTCTACATCAATCACCAGCGCTTGGCCTATGCGCCGCTGCCAGACGTCGCACCCGGCGCGCTGCCGCAAGCAACGGCGATGCTGCCGCACGAACTCTGGTCGGAAGCGCTACCGGGCCGGCAGCACACCGTGATGGTCTTGCCGGAGGTGCGTGCCCTGCGCAGTTTCGGTCCCATCATCGTCCCGCAAGACCACTACCTCATGCTGGGTGACAACCGCGACAACAGCCGCGACTCCCGCTACTTCGGTCTCGTACCGCGCAAGAATCTGATCGCTCGCGCTTCCCACCTGGCCCTATCGTTCGATCCAGACCACTTGTACAT
>NZ_JAGSOG010000725.1 GCF_018139695.1 Actinospica durhamensis
CTCACTACCCGCATCCCGCGCAGTGCCCGCATCCCCTGCAGCGGCCCAATGAGTCGCCCCAGCAGCAGCGTGCCCTCCGCCAGCAACCTGCTGTCCAGTAGCAGTCTGCTCTCCGTCCCGCCGCCCACCACCGCCAAGCCTCGAGCATGCCGCGAGCAGGTCGTGCCCCGTCACCCCAAGCTGGTCGCCGACGACGAACGGCCCCTCGTAAGGCAGTCGCCGCCAAGACGGAGCGGAGGGACGCGAGCGGTCCTCCACGCCCTGTGCGGCAGTGGCGATCAGCACCGCCAGCTCATGCCCCGCAGTGGCGCGTGTACGGCCGTCCGGCAGTCGGCCGAGAAGCTTGGACTCGGGCAGGGAGCGGTAAGCCGAGGCCAGCCGGGTAAGTACGGAGTCGAGCGTGACGCAGACCGACTCCAGCGTATCCAGGTCTTGCACCCTTCCAGCCTAATCGACCGATTATC
>NZ_JAGSOG010000726.1 GCF_018139695.1 Actinospica durhamensis
CCCCGCGATCCTGCTGCAGTTTGCCGATGAGGTGCAGCGCTTTAAGCTTCGTCAGCAGGTCGACCAGGTAATCGGCTTCCAACTGCAGACGCCGGCCAATATCGCGCTCGGCAACCGTACGCGGCGCCTGTTCTCGCGCGCGATACAGCAGCAACAGAACACCCAGCGCATCAAAGAACTCGCTGCCCGGAAATGTGCGCCGCTGCCAGTAGCCCTGCCGGATGATCGGCAGCGTCGAGGCGATGGTCGCACCGAGCAGCGTCACCAGCCAGCTCACATAGATCCACGTCAGGAAGATCGGCAGCGTGGCAAACGCGCCGTAGACGGCCGTGTAGGTGGGGATATGCGCGACGTAAGCGCCAAAGACGCGTTTGGCGATTTCAAATGCCCCGGCGGCAATCAGGCCGGCAATGAACGCATCGCGCCGTTGCACGTTGGTATTCGGCACGAATACGTAGAGCAT
>NZ_JAGSOG010000727.1 GCF_018139695.1 Actinospica durhamensis
GCGTACTTCTGGGTGCACCTGCTGCTCGCCGTCGTCTCCTTCGTATTGGGGACGGTCATCGGGGGCATCGGGTTGCGCGGTCTGCGCGCACTGAGCCGGACGTCACGGACGTCCTGACCGGAAACAGGGGAACTCCGCACCGTGGCCATCGTTTTCGTACTCGTCGCGCTGCTCGTCCTGGCCGTCCTGGTGACGGGCAACTGGTACGTGTGGCGCCGACTGTTCCGGGACACCACCCGGGGTCCGGGCCCGGTGCGCCGCGCGGGCGCGGCGGTGATCGCCGGCGGCTGGGCGCTGACGGTGGCCGCCTTCGTCGTCGGGCGCAGCGACGCCCCCTTCCGGCTCCAGCAGATCCTGGTCTGGCCCGGCTACCTGTGGCTGGCCGTCTCCCTCTACCTGCTGCTGGCCGTGCTCGCGGGCGAGCTCGTACGGCCCGTGCTGCGGCGGGTCCTCGAACGGCGGG
>NZ_JAGSOG010000728.1 GCF_018139695.1 Actinospica durhamensis
GTGGCTGACGGCCGACGTGCACCACACCTCGGCCCAGCACTACCAGCCCTCGCGGGCCGCGTTCGGCGACTTCGAGCCGTTCTGGGAGTTCGTCTCCGGCCCGCTGAACGCGGGCGCCTTCCCGGCCGTCGCGCTCGACGGCACCTTCGGCCCGGAGCGGGTGTTCGTGAAGGCGCCCACCGCGTCGAACGTCTCGCCCGCCGGCGGCCACCAGTACTTCGGCGAGGTGGACATCGACGGCGACAGCGGCGTGCTGACGGTGCGGTTGCGGGAGCAGGACGGCACCGTGCTGTACACCAAGAGGCTGCAGCCGGGCCTGGTCGGTCAGTGACGCGACACCAACCGGCCGACGACCCGACAAAAACAGACATAAGGAGTCTTTACTCGCCAGTCACGGTGCGTTCGTGGTCGCGAAACACGATTCCTCCACAGTGGCGGTATGAGTCGAGACATGTCTGAAGC
>NZ_JAGSOG010000729.1 GCF_018139695.1 Actinospica durhamensis
TTTTCCTACCTCCCCGGTCCCCCCGGGCCTTCTCCTCGGCCTTCCTCCTCAGCGCCGGGCGGGCCGCGGCGCGCGGGAGGCGTTCCCGCGGTGGACGACGACCACCGCGGTGAGGCCGACGGCCAGGCCGAGGGCGGTCTGCGGGCCGAACGGCTCGTCGAACGCGAGGGCGCCCCAGACCGCCGTGACCGGGGCCATGAGGAACATGAGGGTGTTGACCTCGGTGACTCCGGAGCGCCGCAGGATGAGCCAGTACAGCCCGTACCCGCCGAAGGTCGACAGGACCACGAGCCAGGTGATCGCGACCCAGAAGGAGGTCCCGGCGGGCGGCTTCGCGGCCCCGGTGCCCACGGCGAGCGCGGTGAAGACGACGGCGCTGGTGGCGCAGTGGACGGTCATCGACACCAGGGGCGCGACCCGCACACGGGAGCGGCTTTCCAGGAACGTGGCCGCCACCAGCG